>NZ_CP049362.1:1258275-1572844 GCF_019343455.1 Alcaligenes ammonioxydans
TCATAAAGTGCGCCTATCAGTTGCTTTCGGTATGGGAAAGCGAAACCATTGATTTTATGAGTATGATTGTTGGGTTTCAATGGTTTTAGATTAGCTGGTGCCGATGAAAGGAATCGAACCCTCGACCTTCTCATTACGAATGAGCTGCTCTACCGACTGAGCTACATCGGCTAACCTAAGACGATAAGTATATCCTGTTTTTTTCTGGTTTGTAAATTCTCTGTGCGCATGAAAGGTGCAACATGCTATGTTGAGCGTTTTCAGCCTGTTAAGGGGATGATGATGCTAGGGATCAAGATTGGTTTGGTGGTAGCGGCTTTCTTGCCTTGGTTGGCCGCCATTTGTGCCAAGGCGGGGGGTTCAGGTTTTGATAATCATGACCCGCGGCCCTGGCTGGCGGGGTTGACAGGCTGGCGGGCGCGCGCCAATGCGGCTCAGGCTAATGCGTTTGAGGCCTTGCCTTTCTTTTTTGCGGCGGTGTTGTTGGCGTTGTGGTCAGGAGCCGATCCTCTGCGTGTGCAAAGTCTGATGATTTCCTGGATTGTGCTGCGTGTTTTGTATTTGCTGATGTACATCATGAACAAGGCAGCCTTGCGCTCCTTGGTCTGGTTCCTGGCCGTCGTGGTCAATATCTGGATTGTATTTTTGCCCGTATTGCGGACTTGAGATACGGCGCTGGGCATGCTGGGCACCTTATGAAACCGGTGTTCAGCACGCCCTTGAGATGCTTGATGGTGAAGACGAGCAGGCCAGCCATAAGGCCGGCCTGTTTTTATTTGTTGGTGCTTTCCTGGTCTTCTGCTTCAATCCGGGCGCTGATGGCCGAGGGAAACAGATCCCAGCATGCGATGAACATGGCGGCGATCAGCGGGCCGATCACAAAGCCGTTCAGGCCGAAAATCGACAAACCGCCCAGGGTGGAGATCAAGATCACGTAGTCCGGGATCTTGGTGTCTTTGCCGACCAGCAAAGGGCGCAGCAGGTTGTCGACCAGCCCAATGACCATAATGCCAAAAGTAGTCAGGATAATCCCGGGGACGTAGTGCCCCGAGACGAAAAAGTAGATGGCAACGGGAGCCCAGATCAGCGATGCGCCCACGGCGGGCAGCAAGGAAAGCACAGCCATCAGGACACCCCAGAACAGAGCGCCCTGAATATCCAGGAACCAGAACATGACGCCGCCCAGCGCACCTTGCGTGGCGGCCACCGCAATATTGCCTTTGACGGTGGCGCGTACCACGGTGGTGAACTTGCGGAAAAGATGAGTCTTTTGGTTCTCGCTCAGTGGAATCAACTGACGGTAGTGACGGCCTAGCTCTACCCCGTCGCGCAGCAGGAAAAACAGCATGTACAGCATGATGCCCAGGCTGACCAGGAACTGGAAGGTGTTCTGGCCGACATTGAGCGCCTGTTTGGTCAGGAACTGGCCACCCTGAACGGCGAACTGCGAAAACTTTTCTTGCAGGGAAGCGGTGTCATGCAGGCCAAAGCGGGCGGCAAAGTCAAGGACGCTGGGGGGGAGGGCACTGAGGATCTTTTGTAGATAGGCTCCGGGATTTAACTGGCCACTGTTCATCAGATCGTATAAGGAGGCGATCTGCTGCACCAGGGATATAGAGATCAGGATGACCGGAATAATGACAATCAGGATAATGATCAGCAGACTGATCAGGGCTGACAGGGAACGGCGGCCTTTGGTTTTGGCCAGGAGTTTGCGCTGCAGGGGGGCAAACAAAATGGCCAGCACCGCTCCCCAGAATACCGCGCCATAAAAAGGAAGAAGTATCCAGACAAAGGCGGCGGAGACTGCGGCCAGCAAAAGCAAAAAAGTATGGAATTGTAGATTTGGCCGGGTGGACATGGAAGTTTTCCATTAGCGTGAATTTGAGGCGATTGTAAGGGGGAATCCTTACTGCCGGAGTGAATCTTGGTATCTGTTTATTGGGTTTCTGCTGGCGTTAAAACACGCCTGCGCCCTTCTTGTTTGTCACGGCGGGGGGAAAATCGGCGTGCAGGGGCTGGGCCCCTGAGGTCAGCGCTTGGCCTGACGGGCCAGTTCCAGGTAATGGCTGGCGCGCCAGATGTGCTGGCTGCTGCGCTCAAACCAGCGGTGAGTATCTGTGATTCGCAACGTGCGCGAGACATCATCCTGTCCTTGGGGGGCAGCCAGAAGCTGGCCGCGTACCGTATCCAGCAATTGGGCCTGAGACTGAGCCCGGACCTGCATTTGTTCCTGCCAGTCAACGGGGGCTTGTGCATGCAGGCTTTGCTGAGCCAGTGTAGTCAGTTCTGACGCCAGGCTCCGGGCGTGCTGGTAGCGTTGGTCCAGCAGATCCGTGCCCGGCTGGTACTGTAAGCGGCCACGCAGGCGCTGCATATGATCGATGGCATGCAAAAGCGCGCTGATGTGGGCGGCCACTGCTGGATCATCCGCCGCGCTGGGAATGCGCAAGACAAACTCGTAAGCCTGATCGAGTACAGTCCCGATCTGCTGCAGATCGGTTGCTGCCGTATCGGGGCGGCTCATGGCCAGACTGTGCTGATACAGGTTCAGCAAACGTTGTGCCTGCTCTTGCAAGGTGCGTTGTGTGGTCTCCAGTGCCAGGGCAGGCACTTGCAGCAGGCTGTCGTCCAGATGATGCGGGGGGCGAGCAGCCCGGTCAGGCACCAGCTTTTGTACCCAGCGGGCAAAAGGCTGGGTAAAGGGCAGGCACAAGGCGGCGCCCAAGCCAATGAACAGGCTGTGAAAGGCCGCCAGGCCCAGGGCTCCGGGAGGGGTATTGATATAAGAGCCGGTGGCGTACATGGCTTTGAGAAACAGCGGCAGAATCAGCAGGCCCAGCAAACCGGCAATGACGTTGAACAGGATATAGGCAATGGCTGTGCGTTTGGCATAGATTGTGCCGCCAATAGCGACCAGAACGCCAGTCAGGGTGGTGCCGATGGAGGCTCCCACGACGATGGCTGCCGCTTGGTCAAAGCTGATGGCTCCTGCATCCAGCGCGGTCAAGGTCATGGCGATGGCCGCTGTCGAGGACTGCAGCACCGCGGTCAGGGCCAGCCCGGTCAACATGATCAACAAGTGAGCGCCATAACCGCCGGCAGGCAAGTGGGCCAGGCTGAAGTTGGCCGCCAGACCTTGCATGCCATCCTGCAACATGCTCAAGCCCAGAAATAGGGTGCCGAAGCCGGCCAGGGCACGGCCCAGTTCCTTGTGACGACCGGGAGCCAGCAGTTTGAGCAAAGCCCCCAGACCGATTAATGGCAGGGTGTAAAAACCCAGATTCACTTTCAGCCCCAGGCCAGAAATGATCCAGCCGGTAGCGGTATTGCCAAGGCTGGCACCAATAACCACGCCAATGGCTTGTGTAAAGGAAATCAGCCCGGCACTGACAAACCCGATCAAGGTGACGGTCGTGGCTGTCGATGACTGGGCCAGTGCCGTAATCAGCGCCCCAGAGGCAAAGGCTTTGATGGGGCGACCGGTAAAGGCCAGCAGTATCTGTTTGAGGGAGCCGCCTGCAAACGCGACCAGTCCTTCGGACAGAAGCATCATGCCAATCAGGAACAGGCCAAGTCCCCCTAAAAAGGGGAAAAGAGTATCGAGCATAGAAGCGTGCGAACAACGGAATAATCGATAGGCCCAGGTGTGACAAACCCGGACAAAAGGTTGGATGCTGCATTATCGCCAGTTACGCTAGCAGATGGCGTGAAATTCTCCAGTGATGAACACGGCTTGTTCCTGACGACGAAGAGGGCATACGCAGTGCAGGCTCTTTGTATTGAATAAGAGCGTTGACGTTTTTAGTGCTTAGGAAAGAGCGCAGGTTCGAACACGTTGGGGAGCCAGCTTGCAGGGGCAAACGGCAGGGCGCTTTGAGGGCTGAGCAGGTATAGGGAGTTCATAGGTGGCATGTCTATGCCGTCCTGGCGCATCAGCGCTTGCGCACGACGAGTTTTATCCTTGATGCCTAACTGGAACGAGTTCAGGACTTAACAGTGCATACGCCGGTGCTGATCAGGAAAGATTATAAAGAGTGGCTGGGTACGCGATTGAGGTAGAGGATGGAGGGGGAGCCGAGCGTTTTACTCCTGATAACTGACAAAAGGAGAGCGCCTGCGCTCAAGAGCTGCGGGTCCTGGCATGGGGTAAACACCGCGTTGCGGGATGGCCGGTGCGTCAATCCACGGGTTGCGCAGCGTCGATAAAGCGGGATCTGTGGGAGTCGGTCTATCACCCGCACGAGTAGGCACGGCTGATGATGGTTGTGATTGGCCCTATTGAATGAACGAGGAACTTGGTTCAGGCCAGACGTAGAAAAGCCCAGCTGCTTGCGTAGCTGGGCTTTGGTATTTTTGGCTCCCCGACCAGGGCTCGAACCTGGGACCTGCGGATTAACAGTCCGTCGCTCTACCGACTGAGCTATCGGGGACCAGCAAAGAAAATAATTATAGAGTGAAGGTTGCGGGTTTGTAAAGCGTTATTTTTAGAAAAAGTGAATTTCATCGACGCAAACTGGGGAGCAGGCTTGGCAATAGGCGTAAATCCTGAGTTTTTCGGCAGGAACATACCGTCCGGTCAATAAATCAGTCAAGCCGATTTGTAGCATATGGTTGCAAGCCGTTTGTTTAAAGGCTTTGCGGCTTGCTGGCTGGCTTTTGAAAAATTCTCGACAGATGAGAAAACTAGGGAAAATGCGGATAAAACCCCGCAAATATGCGAGTTCCAGTTGATTGACATCAATATTGTTTATGTCTGAAATATAAATGCTTGCAGTATATGGGTCTCAACTATCCAGCCTGTTTTGAGCCGCGTCTCAAGATGTGCCGGTTGGGGGGTTTTGCTGTCAAGACAGAGGAGGGAGTGCAGTGAGCTCGTGCCGGGACTTTTTGTCGGCAGGCTGGCTCAGCACTTGAACAACAAGGCCGGAAAAAATCATAAGTCCTCCGGCATTCAGACGTTTACAGAGAACAGAGAACATGAAAAAAACTATCTTGGCAGCTTTGCTGATGCCTGCACTGGCAGTTCCCGCTTTCGCTGCATCGAATGTGACCTTGTATGGCGTGGTCGATACGGGCCTGGGGTATGAACAATGGAAAGGGGACGACATGAAGGGAGGGGCAGGCAAACGCAGTCGTTTTGGCTTGTATGACCAGGGTTGGATGGGTAACCGCTGGGGGCTGATGGGCAGCGAGGATCTGGGCGGCGGGCTCAAGGCCAACTTCATGCTGGAAAGCGGCTTTGATCTGGGCACTGGCAATCTGCGCCAAGGCCGCTTGTTCGGCCGTCAGGCAAGTCTGGGTTTGAGCGGTGAGTCCTGGGGGCGTGTTGACCTGGGTCGTCAGACGACGGTCACTTCCCTGTATGTGGCGGGGGTAGCCAGCCCGTTTGGTGGCAATGGCTATCAGTACGGCGTGGGGGCGGCATTTGATTCGGCCAATACGGTTCGCTATGACAATATGGTGGCTTATCAGAGCCCCGAGTTCTCCGGTTTTCAGTTCGGTGCGGGTTACTCGTTCAACACCAATGGACCTCAGCAGTGGGATCGCAGTGGTTTGAGTGGCAATGCCATCAACAGCGATGAGGCAAACGTGAAAGCCGTCAGCGTGGCCATGCGCTATACCAATGGTCCCTTGAAAGCCGCGCTGAGCTTTGACCAGGCCCGTTATGGTTCTGCTCGCGAGCGTGGCGGCAATCTGGTGGCGGCCCAAAGCGGGAATGTGAGTGCCTGGAACCTGGCTGCCAGCTACAAGTTCAGCTTTGCGACGCTGCATGCCGCTTTTGGTCAGAGCCGCAATGGGTATATTGGCGGCTCCTTGCAAACCGAGCAGTTTGGTCCCGGCTTGCATAAAGACCTCAAGGTCAACTCCTATGCGTTGGGCGTGACGGTACCGGCAGGCAAGGCAGGTTCTGTGCTGGCTTCCTGGACGATGGCTGATCCACGTTCGACACCGCGCAGCACGGATGATGCCAAGACCCAGCATGTGTTCAGCGCGGGCTATTTGCACAATTTGTCCAAGCGCACCAGCCTGTATGCAATTGGCTCTTACGCTCGCAACATCGGCTACTACAGCGACCTCAAGAGCACGGTTGCCACGGTGGGTGTGACGCACCGGTTCTGATCTTTCCGACTGATTCGGTCAATTTTGAGCCGGGGTAGTGCGTTAGCAGCGGCGGCGCCGGCTCAAGCAGGAGCGAAGTCAGGGGAAAGAGCCACAGCGGGCCTGCATGAGATGCAGGCCCGCTGTCTTTTTTGGGATCGGGTTTTGTTTGTCCAAATGTTAATGACGCGGTCTACGCGTGCCGCGTAACGGACAAAGACATGCACAAAAAAAATCAGCCCAACGCAAACGCGATGGGCTGATTTTGACGGTTTTCTTGGCTCCCCGACCAGGGCTCGAACCTGGGACCTGCGGATTAACAGTCCGTCGCTCTACCGACTGAGCTATCGGGGACCAGAGAAAAAGAATATAGCATGTATTTTGGAAAGTGTGCAAGTTTTCAGAGGGAAAAATGGCAAGGATCTGGGCGGGATGGCGGGTGGTCTGTTTTTTTGCTGCTCGCAGGCCGCCGTGGGGCGACTCTCAGCCCTCTGAACGCGCGTGCGCTTTGTGGGGCAGCATGGTCGCTGCACAGGGCAAAGGGTAGAATCGAATTCTTCTTGCTTTTATTGACTCTTTTTTCTGTCGGGGCCAGCGGCTGTTTTGCTGACAGTGTCGCCCTGCAAAGTGATGAATCTCCATGCAAGCTCGTCAAGGCCCCAGTGCGCAGCGCAGTTCCTTTTTGATTGGACTGGCGCTCTCAGGGGGCGGCTCTATCCTTTTCTCGGCCAAAGCGGTGGTGGCCAAGCTGACGTATCAATATGATGTCACTGCGCTGACCGTCATTGGGTTTCGGATGCTCCTGTCCTTGCCTTTTTTCCTGGCCATTGCCGTTTGGCAAATCCGCAAAGTGCGACAGGGCAAGCTGGCGGCGTTAACCGGCCGGCAGAAGCTGGAACTGGTGGTGCTGGGTTTTCTGGGCTATTACCTGGCCAGTCTGCTGGATTTTATCGGGCTTGAGTACATTTCGGCAGGACTGGAGCGGCTGATTCTGTTTTTGTCGCCGACCTTTGTGCTGATGTTCTCGGCCATTTTCCTCAAGCGCCGTATTCTGCCCAAGCAATGGTTGGCCTTGGCGCTGGCTTATCTAGGGGTAGGGCTGGTCTTTATACAGGATCTGAGCCTGACAGGTGACGACGTTCTGCTGGGTGCATTGTGTGTGCTGGGCTCGGCTATTTCCTATGCCATCTATCTGATTGGCTCGGGTGAGTTGCTCAAATCCATTGGCTCCACGCGTCTGGTGGCGTACGCCATGTCATTTTCGGCGGTCTACACCCTGATTCACTTTTTCGCCGTGTTGGGCTGGCAGGGGCTGGTGCAGCCTGCGCCGGTCTATGGCCTGTCCATGATTCATGCGGTCTGCAATACGGTCTTGCCCACCTTCATGACCATGTGGGCCGTGGAGCGCATTGGCGCACCGATGAGTGCGCAGATGGGCTTGATCGGGCCGGTCTCGGTACTGTTTCTGGCCAACTGGTTTTTGGGGGAACCCATTACGCTCATGCAATTGCTGGGCACGGCCTTTGTGTTGAGCGGCGCGATGGTTTTGAGCCGCCGCTAGGCGCAGGCCGGGGCGGGCTTATTTCCCGCCTGCCAACCTTTTTTCAATGTCTTCGCGGTGCACGTCATACGTAGTGAAGCCGGCCAGGTTTTGCGGCATATTCAGCTTGTCCCGATGCTGCAGGGTTTGACGGATATCCTCCAGGCCACTGCGCCAGTGCTCGCGCATGGTTGTGCGGCCAAACTGATAGTCCTTGTAATGCTGCTCGTAGGGCTGGTTGCGGTAAATCAGGTGCACTACGTTGTAGCGCTTGTTGCTGGCCAGTTCTTCCGCCAGGCGGCAGGGTAGCCGCTCTTTGCGCTGGTCCTCGGGGATCAGCGCCAGCAGTTCGGTCAGGATATGACGCATGTACTGCGAGTGGCGCATGTCCTCGGTCACCATACGTGTCCGGCTGGAGTAGCGGATTTCGTTCAAGCGGTCGCTGACCTCACCCATATTGGTTGGGACCGGTCCTCGAGCACTCCATAAATCCACTTGAAAGACCAGGGTGTCACGGCGGGGCGACTGATCCAGCACATAAGACAGTGGGGTATTGGAGACCAGACCCCCATCCCAGTAGTACTGGCCGTCAATTTCCACCGGGGCAAAGGCGGGGGGCAGAGCGCCCGAGGCCATGAAGTGCTCGGCCCGCAAGACGGTGCGATGGTTGTCAAAATAGACAAAGTTGCCCGTGCCCACATTGACCGCGCCCACTGAAATACGCTGACGCTTGTCGTTGATGCGATCAAAGTCGCATAGACGCTCCAGCGTGTCTTTCAGGGCACTGGTGTCATAGTAACTGGCTCCTTCGGGTACGCCCGGCGTGGCCTGCATAGGCGGGGGGAAGCGGGGACGGAAGAACCCGCGCTGGCCCAGAACGAGCGCATTGCTGGCATTGAAGGCGCTGATCGCCTCACGCATCATGTCGTTAATCCCAAAGAGCGCACGCTCCAGACAGGCAGGGCCAGACCAGCCGAAATAAGGTTCGCAAATGGTGTTCCAGAACTCGCGCAGACGCTCTACCTGGCGCTCGGGGGGATTGCCCGCAATAATCGCCGTGTTCAAGGCGCCAATCGAAATGCCGGACAGACAGTCGGGCTCGATTCCGGCCTCCAGCAATCCCTCGTACACACCGGCCTGATAGGCTCCCAAGGCGCCGCCTCCTTGCAGTACCAAGGCGACAGTCTCGTAAGGGGGGAGATAGGATGGGCGGGCAAAATCGGGGGTATCTTGCGCTTGCGGCATGGGGGCAAGGTTCATGACAGGGCTCGGTTCAAGAGGGGCAAAAGATCGGGACTGGTGATCCCATCTGTTTGTGCTGCACTGCAGCAAGAATACCATTGCTGTGTGTCAGAACGCGGACCAGAATGCAAACTAGCGTCAATTTTCAGGAGACGAGGAGCCGGCTGGCGGGTTGTGCAGGTGTTGTGCAAAGGCGCTTAACACCTGACTGCGGTAGCGCTCTTTATGCAGCACCAGCGACAGACGACGTTTCAGATCCAGAAAGGGGGTATCCAGAATACGAAGTCGCTGATTGGCCACCGCATCCAGGGTGGCCGCCTGGGGAAGGCAGGCCAAGCCCAGTCCGGCGATGACCGCCTGTTTGATGGCCTCCACCTGGCCCAGCTCCATCAATACATGTCCACCGGGTAATGTATTCAAGGCTTGTTCGGTTAGTGCCCGCGAGGCTGAGCCCCGTTCGCGCATGATCCAGTTCATGCCTGCAAAGTCCTGTTTGTGCAGGGTGGTCCGGGTTGCCAGTGGGTGATCGGGGGCGGCGCAGACGACCAGAGCGTCCTCGCGCCAGATCCAGGTCTCCAGTTGGGGGTGGTTGACCGGCCCCTCTACGCAGGCAATATCGCAGCGGTGTTCCAGTAACTGGCTGATGATATTGGCCGTATTGTCGACCGATACATGTAAAGACACGCGCGGGTGCTGGCGTACAAACGACCCCACCAGATCGCCAATCAGGTAATTGCCCACGGTATTGCTGGCTCCGATGCGGATTTCACCGCGCAATTCACGTTCTTCCTGCTGGCTTTGCATCTCGCGCAAGCGCTCCAGAATTTCACGTGCATGCGGTAGCAATTGTTTGCCGCGACTGGTCAGTTGCATACGTCCGGGCGTGCGCTCGAACAAAGGGCTGTCCAGTTGCTTTTCCAGTTCGGCCAGCGCCATGCTGGCCGCCGGTTGGGACAGGTGAATCTGGGCCGCGCAGGCGCGCACGGTGCCTAAGGTGGCTATACCGACAAACACTTCCAGTTGTCTGATGCTGATCGCGTTCATGATAAATAAAATTGATACTTACGATAAGTAATAATGAATTTTTTAATACTCGGGGTCAACCTAAAATTACTTTTACTTATTACCCTATCTGGAATGACACGATGAGCAGTGTGACCGATTTACCCGCCGCACCTACCGCCTTGAAGGCGCCGGACACATCGGGTTTCTCTCTGAAGCCGTCGCGTTGGTGGGGGTTTTTGTTGGCGGTGGCGGTGGGTGTCGCCGCCATGGGCCTGGGCAAGCTTTGGCCTTTGATTGGCGGCCCCGTCTTTGCCATTGTGCTCGGTATGGTGCTGCGTAACACGATGGGCGTGGCGACGCTGTTTCAGCCCGGCTTGCGCTTTTCGTCCAAAGTGTTGTTGCAGTGGTCAATTATCGGCCTGGGCTTTGGACTGAGCCTGCCGCAAGTAATGCGTACCGGTTTGGATTCTCTGGCGGTGACTTTGGTGACATTGACAGTGGCCTTTGTGACGGCTTTGCTGCTGGGCCGCGCTCTGGGGATTGCGTCCAAGCTGCGTACCCTGATCGGGGTGGGCACCGCGATTTGTGGCGGCTCGGCGATTGCGGCGGTCACTCCAATTCTCAAGCCTGAAGAGCATGAAACGGCGCTGGCGATCTCGACCATTTTTATTTTCAATATTGTGGCAGTGCTGGTGTTCCCTTTGGCCGGTCACATGATGAATATGTCGGATGCGGGCTTTGGGGTATGGGCTGGCACGGCGATCAACGATACCTCCTCGGTGGTGGCAGCTGGTTACAGTTACAGCCGTCAGGCAGGCGACCATGCCACGATCGTCAAGCTCACTCGCGCGACTCTGATCATTCCGATCTGTCTGATTCTGGCCGGGCTGGAAGTATGGCGCTCGCGTCAGGCCGGTCGGGATTTTGATCTGATGCGGGTGTTCCCCTGGTTCATTGTCTGGTTCATGGTGGCTTCAGCTGTGCGCTCGATGGGCTGGGTGCCCGTGCAATGGTTGGAACCGCTGCGTTTTATGGCTGAGTTCCTGATGGTGCTGGCATTGGCCGCTATTGGACTGTGTTCAGACCTGCGTGTGATGGCCCGAGCCGGTGTGCGACCTGCCTTGCTGGGACTGGGGGTGTGGATAGCGGTGGCCGTCAGCAGTTTGCTGGTTCAGCGCTGGATTGGCGTCTGGTAAAAAGCAACCGGAAAAAAACCTGGCCGTGGCTTAATCTGCCACGACCAGGTTTTTTTTGTGAGCAGCCGGCTGGTGCTCAGACGAACCAGGAAGCAGGGCTGCGGTAAATGGCCACGCCCACGATGTAGGCAAAGATCGCAATCGCGATCAGTGCCGCAACCCCCCGGCTGAAAGCCGTCTTGCCACGCTTGATGGCATAGCTGCCCACCACGATATACACGATCAGCAGCACGATTTTGGTAATGAGCCAAGGCTGATTGGCCGCGGCACCCAGCATGCCCGCCAATGCCAGGCCACAGACCAGCAAAACGGTGTCGATCACATGGGGGGCGATTCGTACAAAACGATGTTGCAGACAGGCAGAGCCACTGACTGACCAATAGGCCCGGATGATGAAAAACAAAATACTCAGCCCGGCGGCTGTCATGTGCAGGTGTTTGAGGACCATGTATGTCATGCCTGTTGTTTCCTTCTGAAGTTCAGGGTGCAGAAAAAGGCAGTATACGCAGGCTGGGCCTCAAAAGTTTTTCTGTGTCGGGGCTCACACTTGCCCCGACGCAAAAGTCCGCCGTACTTAGAGCAGATTGACAGGCAGTTTCAGATAGACCTGACCGTTGCTTTCGGGCTCGGGGAAGTGCCCCGCCCGGATATTGACCTGGATGGAGGGCAGGATCAGGCGCGGCATGCCCAGCGTTTTGTCCCGTGCCGTGCGCCGCTCGCAGAACTGCTCTTGGCTGATGCCGTCACGCACATGGATATTGCCTTCTTTTTGCGCTTGCACCGTGCAATGGGATTGAGGTTCGCGCCCTTCTGGCGGGTAGTCGTGACACATGAACAGGACGGTCTGTGCTGGCAGTGCCAGCAGGCGTTGAATGGATTGGTAAAGCTGACTGGCGCTGCCACCCGGAAAGTCACAACGGGCGGTGCCGACATCGGGCAAGAACAAGGTATCGCCCACAAATACACCCAGTCCCTGGACGTGATAGGCCATGTCCGCGGGCGTGTGACCAGGGACATGCAGGGCCTGAACCTGGAGGGCACCGATCTGGAAATACTCCTGGTCGCGAAACAAAGTATCAAACGGCGTGCCGTTGGCCTGAATTTCGGCCTCTATATTAAAGATACGGCTGAAGGTGGCCTGCACTTGCTTGATATGTTCACCAATCGCAATTTTCCCTCCGGTTCGCTCCTGAAGCCAGACCGCGGCAGATAAATGGTCGGCATGGGCATGGGTTTCCAGAATCCATTGCACCTGAAGTTGATGCTGCTGCACAAAGTCCAGCACCTGTTGAGCGGTGGCGGTGTGGCTGCGGCCCGAGGCCGCGTCATAGTCCAGCACCGAATCGATGATGGCGCATTCACGTTGGCCGGGCGCATAAACCACATAGGTGAAAGTGGCCGTATCGGTATGAAAGAAGCTGGCGACCTGGGGTTGGAGCATGTCAGACCTCGTGGTGCTTATAAAATATTAAAAGATATTATATAATAATATATATTGTGTTTTTGTAGAATGATATGAATCAAACTGAACTGGAAGCCTTGCGGCAGGTGGCTGGCCGTGCCAGCAGTCTGCTGGCTAGCCTGGCCAACCCCGACCGTCTGATGATTCTCTGCACCTTGGTGCAGGGGGAATGCAATGTGGGGGAGCTGGCTCAGCGTAGCGGTATTGCACAGCCTACCTTATCCCAGCAATTGACGGTATTGCGGCGGGAAAATCTCATTGCCAGCCGTAAAGAAGGCAAATACGTGTATTACCGCCTGGAAGATCCGGCGGTACTGGCTGTCATGCAGACGTTGTATGGAATTTTTTGCGCCCCGGGAGGCACTGATGATCACCATTGATTGGACTTCGTTTACCCCATGGAGCGCCCTGCTCGGGGGCGCCCTGATCGGTTTGGCAGCGGCCATTCTGGTGCTTTTTAATGGCCGTGTGTTCGGCATCTCCGGGCTGCTGTCGGGCACCTGGACCGGGCAGGCTGGTGACCGGGCCTGGCGTTGGATGGCGCTGCTGGGCATGGCGGCGGCCCCTTGGCTGTATCGCCTGATCGGCGAGACCGTACCCCCAGTACAAGCCCAGCCTTGGATGTGGGTCGTGGTGGCAGGCTTGCTGGTGGGGTTTGGCACCCGTTTGGGCTCGGGTTGCACCAGCGGGCATGGCGTGTGCGGTTTGTCACGCCTGTCACCGCGCTCATTGGTGGCGACCCTGGCTTTCATGGCCAGCGGTTTTTTGACTGTGTTTGTGTTGCGTCACGTGCTTTAAGGAGCCGCCATGCATTACTTCATCGCGTTGATTTCCGGCCTCATTTTTGGCTTGGGCTTATTGATTTCCGGCTTGGCGAACCCCAGCAAGGTTCTGGCGTTTCTGGACCTGGCGGGAGCCTGGGACCCGTCTTTGGCGTTGGTGATGGCAGCCGCTATTGCCGTGGCCATTATTCCTTTCAGCGTGGCGCGTCGTCGTCCTTGCGCGTTCGTGACGGGTCAGCCCATGAGCCTGCCCAAGCAACGGCAGATCGATCGTCCACTGGTATTGGGCTCCTTGATCTTTGGGGCAGGGTGGGGGATAGCCGGCTTTTGCCCAGGGCCGGCGGTGGTGTTGGCAGCCTCCGGTGCTCCCTTGGCGCTTGTCTTTCTGGTCGCGATGCTGATCGGTATGGGGGTGGCAGGCCGGATGCGCACTTAATTGCCGGGCTCACATGTGCGGCCCACGCGGGTTAACCCAAGTGGGTGCTGGGAGCCGGAACGTGATCCGGCTCCATATTGACCAGGCCTTGCAAAATACCGCAGTGCTCCAGGCCCCCGGCTTGTCCGCAACGGTGACGCAGTTCGGTCAATTGCTGTTGCAGATGCTCCAGCTCGGCAATTCGCACCGCCACATGTTCAATGTGCTCATCCAGCAGTTCGTTGACGGGGGCACAGTCCTGGGCTGGACCATCCATAAAGGCCAGCAGGCTGCGGATTTCCTCATGGGTCATATCCAGGCTGCGGCAATTGCGGATAAACCGCAGCCGCTCCAGATGAACCGGACGATACAAGCGGTAATTGCCTTCGCTGCGCTCAGGTTCGGGCAGTAGTCCGACCTTCTCGTAATAGCGGATTGTTTCCGTGTTGCAGTGGCTTTTTTCTGCCAGTTCACCAATTTTCATTGCTCTGCCTCCAGGGGGCTTGACCTTGTAGTTACTTTAGGCTTTCTACTGGGCTCATGCAAGCAGCGAGGAATTGCGATGACATCCGCTAACAAGACATCAAGGTTCGACAAAGGGCAGGGCGCAGCCAATGTTCGTCCGGCTGAGCACGACCATGCGCATAGCCACGATCATGAACACGCCGTGGGCGATCACAGTCATGACCATAGTCATGAGCATGATCAGGTTCGTCCAGACTCCCAGGCCCATGAAGGAGCGTGCTGCTCGAGCCCGGCTGTTGGCCCTACGGTGGCGCTGGCGGCCAGCACCGACACGCGGCTGGTGGTTCATATTGCCGATATGGACTGCCCGGCCGAAGAGAATATGATCCGTTCGGGTCTGAAACGTCTGGACCAGGTACAGAGTCTGGGCTTTGACCTGATGCAGCGTGTCCTGACCGTGGAGCATGCAGAAGGGGCACGCGACAAGGTATTGAATGCATTGCGCGGTTTGGGCTTTGAGCCTCGCATGGCTGACGAGGCGCCGGTGCCAGCAGCCTCGCCCCGCCAGGGACTGGTTCGCATTGTCGCTGCGGTGGTGCTGGCCTTGGGCGCCGAGATTAGCCATTGGCTGGCGGCCCCGGAGTGGCTGATTGTGGTTCTGGCTGGGGCGGCGATCCTGTCCGGCGGCGTGCAGGTGTACAAAAAGGGCTGGATTGCCTTGCGTAATGGTCAGCTCAATATCAATGCCTTGATGAGTATTGCCGTAACCGGCGCGGTGATTCTGGCACAGTGGCCGGAAGCAGCCATGGTTATGTCTTTGTTCAGTCTGGCAGAATGGATTGAGGCCCGCTCTCTGGATCGTGCTCGTAGTGCGGTCGACAGCTTGCTCAAGCTGGTACCCGATGAGGTGCTGGTCAGTACGGATGGTAGCCAATGGCAACGGATGCCGGCCAATCAGGTTCAGGCGGGTTTGCAGGTGCGCGTGGCGCCCGGGGAGCGTTTCGGCCTGGATGGCAAGGTCTTGCAAGGTGTAAGCACGGTTAATCAGGCTCCGATCACGGGCGAGAGTGCGCCCGTGGACAAGGCCCCCGGCGACGAGGTGTTTGCCGGGACGATTAATGGCATGGGCGAGCTGGTGTATCAGGTGCAGTCCGCGCACGATGAAACCTTGCTGGCTCGTATCACGCGCTCGGTTCAGGAAGCCCAAGCCAATAAGGCGCCCATTCAGCGTTTTGTGGATCAATTCTCGCGTGTCTACACCCCATTGGTGGTGCTTGCCGCGGTGGTGATGGCCTTGGCCTTGCCCCTGATGGGGGGGGTGAGCTGGACGGAGTCTGTGTATCGGGCTCTGGTCTTGCTGGTGATTGCCTGCCCTTGCGCTCTGGTGATTTCCACCCCGGTGGCGGTGGTCAGTGCTTTGGCGAGCGCCGCACGCGCCGGTATTTTGATCAAGGGGGGCGTGTATCTGGAGCGTGCCCGACAGTTGCGGTATCTGGCTGTGGACAAGACGGGCACATTGACCCTGGGCGAGCCTTCCTTGAGCGAATATGGCAGCCTGCGTCAGAGCCTGTCGGATGGTGATGTGCTGGACATGGCGCTTGCGTTGGCCGAGCGTTCTGACCACCCGGCCTCTCAGGCGATTGCACGAGGCCGTGTCAGTTCGGGCTCATTAAGCCTGGATCAGTTCGAGGCGATAGCGGGTAACGGTGTGCAGGCGCAAGGTGTGACGGGTCAATTGCGTTTGGGCAAGCGCAGTTGGGTGCTGGGCTCCCATCAGGCCCAGACCAGCCCGGCCGAGCTGCAGGCCGTGCAAAGTGGTGCCACCATGGTGTATCTGGGGGACGAGCAAGGTTTGCTGGCCTGGTTCGCGATGAGCGATACGCTGCGTCCCACCACCACACAGGCGATCCGTGACTTGCAGGCGCTGGGTGTGCAGGTGGAGGTGCTCTCTGGTGACCATGAGCAAGCCGTGCGCCATGTGGCCCAGCAAGCCGGAATCCAGGATTTTCGAGGTGGTTTGCTGCCACAAGACAAGTTGGATCGGATCGAGGAAAAACTGGGTAAAGGCCTGGTAGCCATGGTGGGCGATGGCATCAACGATGCCCCCGCCCTAGCTCGTGCGGATGTGGGTATCGCCATGGGTGCTTTGGGTTCGGACATTGCGATCGAGACGGCCGATGTGGCTTTGATGGACGATGATCTGGGCAAGATTGCCGTGTTGATGCGTCAGTCCCGGGCTTTACACCTTGTGCTGTGGCAGAACATCAGCCTGGCCTTGGGCATCAAGGCTGTGTTCCTGGTGATGGCTCTGACCGGTCAGGCCACCATGTGGATGGCTGTGTTTGCCGACGTGGGGGCCAGCCTGCTGGTGGTATTGAACAGTTTGCGTCTGCTGCGTGCCCGGAACGCGTAACCCTCATGTTTGCTAAAAAAAACTCCACCTGATTGAGGTGGAGTTTTTTTATTGCCGGGCTGCCCCCCAACTCGGCTCCCCCTCTCGGTCAAAATGGGCTCCTTGGGGATGAGCTCTAACCCCCAGTAATGCATCACAGACTGCTGTGTGCCAGGCCAGTTTGAACGGCCTGCAGGTCGCGAGCTGGAGCGCAAGCCGCGGGCGCAGCATGGGGTTTCTTTTAAGCGTCATCAAATAAGGCCATCACTAACGTGAAGGTTGCGGCGTGCGCGGTAGTATCATTAAGACTCCATTTGAGTGTAGGCCCCGCTTGTTTCTTATCTGTGTCGAGCAGGCTGGGCATGATAAGGACGCGCGATGATTGCACTGCTGGAGGCGGGTCGAGCCGGATTTCTAGGGCGAAAATATTGGCTGAATAATGTGCTGGCCGGTTTGGTGGTGGGCGTGGTGGCCTTGCCGCTGGCCATGGCCTTTGCCATTGCCTCCGGGGTCAAGCCGGAGCAGGGTTTGTATACCGCCATTGTTGCCGGTCTGGCGGTTTCATTATTTGGCGGGAGTCGGGTTCAGATTGCAGGGCCTACGGGCGCTTTTATTGTGATCTTGTCCGGCGTGGTGGCGCAGCATGGCGTGGCCGGGCTGCAGATTGCCACCTTGATGGCCGGGGTGATTTTGCTGCTGCTGGGCCTGTTGCGCCTGGGGGCGGTGATCCGCTTCATCCCCGATCCGGTCATTGTGGGGTTTACGGCCGGTATAGGCGTGATTATCTGGGTAGGGCAGTGGCGGGATTTCTTCGGTCTGCCCGCCGTTCAAGGCCAGCACTTTCACGAAAAACTCTGGTTCCTGCTGCATAATCTGCCGTCTCTGGACTGGGCAACCACGCTGCTGGGGATGTTGTCCCTGGCTATTTTGATCGTTGTGCCCAAGATTCCGTCCCTGGCGCGCTTGCCTGGGCCCTTGGTGGCTTTGGTCTTCATCACCCTGCTGCAGGCCGTGCTTCGGTTTGAGTCTGTAGCGACCATCGGTTCCAGCTTTGGCGCCTTGCCCAGTGGCTTGCCCGCTTTCCAATGGCCGCAGATTACGCTGACCCGTGTGGTGGAGTTGATCGGGCCAGCTTTTGCTATCGCCATGTTGGGGGCGATCGAGTCTCTCCTGTCCGCAGTGGTGGCCGATTCGATGACAGGCTCACGCCACGACTCCAATCAGGAGCTGGTCGGCCAGGGGATTGCCAACGTGCTCTCACCCTTGTTTGGCGGGATTGCCGCCACGGGGGCGATAGCCCGTACCGCCACCAATATTCGCAATGGCGGTAACAGTCCCATTGCTGGTGTGGTGCATGCGATTTTTCTGGTGCTGGTCCTGCTGCTCTTGGCGCCCTTGGCCGCGTATATTCCTTTGACGGTACTGGCTGCCATTTTGTTCATGGTGGCCTGGAATATGAGTCAGGCCAAGTTGCTGCTGCGTTTGCAGCGGCGCATGCCCCGGGCTGACCTGTTCATTTTGTGGGTGACATTTGCCCTGACCGTGTTCGCGGATCTGGTGGTGGCCGTCAATATCGGGGTGATCCTGGCCATGTTGTACGTGCTCAAACGCACCTCTGACGGGGTGCAGGTACGGGCGCTGGAAGGCCGTCGTTTGCAGCGGGCACTGGATGTGTCTTTTAGCCAGGAGCTGCGTCAGGATATCTCGGTGCTGACCCTGGAAGGTCCTTACTTTTTTGCCAGTGTTGAAGCAGTCAATCGCGCACTGCTGTCCGTGCCAGACCCAATTCGAGCGGTGGTCGTGCGCCTGAATTATGTGCCTTTTGTGGACGCCACTGCCATGCAGGCCCTGGAGTCTGCTCTGACAGAGCTGGAGCAGCGCAATGTCATGGTCGCCTTGTGCGAGGCTAATGAGAAAGTGACTCGCAAGCTGATTCGCATGGGCTTGTTCAAACAAATCCATGCCCAGCGTGTTTTCGATAGTTTGCAGACGGCCTGGGACAGTGTCAGCGCGACACTGGACCATCGGTCCGGTCAGGACAACGGGGCGGCAAGCTTGGACGTGCAAGCGGCCCCGTAGGCCTGGAGAGCGGGTTCGGTCACCGCTGGCTGTGGGCAATGACAGAAGGCTTAACGGAGCAGTTTGAACTCATCGTCACCCATAAAGGCATAGCGCAGGGCGTCGATCAAGGCCAGAAAGTAGGCCAGCGGGGACCAGATGGCAAATAAAACCAGGAACAGTAGGCCCATGCCGATCTGACCCAGGTAAAAACGGTGTACGCCCAGCCAGCCCAGGAAAATTGCCAGAACAATGGCAATCTTGCGATGGCTGTTGGGTTTGGTCAGCTCGTCTTTCTTGCTGGTTGAGATCCAGATGACCAGCGGGATGGTGATCAGAAGGGCGATCAATGCCTTGCCCCAGTGGACTGTCAGGTATTGCTGGACTTCACGCATCAGGTCGACGAAGTCATGAAACAGAAACCCCAGGTAGGACGCGAGGTAGCGGAGAATGGCTTCGCCAAAAGTCAGGCCCAGCATGACGATCAAAAAGATGGCAATGCCCAGAATGATTTTTTGCAGCATGGTGTTTCCGTCAAAAAAACAGCAGGTTCAATAAGTGCGGGCCTGACGCACGGCGTGCTCCCAACTGAGCATCAGGTTTTGCGCTTCATCGCGCGACATGGTCGGTTCAAAGATCCGGTCACACTGCCACAGCGATGCGATATCGGCTGGACCAGCGTACAGCCCGCTGCCCAGGCCCGCCAGGTAAGCGGCGCCCAAGGCCGTGGTTTCAATAGTAACGGGGCGCACGACGGGCAGACCTAACAAGTCTGCCTGAAATTGCATCAGAAGATTATTCGCGCACGCGCCGCCATCTACGCGCAGCTCGTGCAGGGCCGGGCCGCCATTGGCTTGGACGTCACGATTCATGGCCTGCAATACCGCAGCGCTTTGATAGGCGATGCTGTCCAGGGCCGCGCGTGCAATGTGTGCCATGGTCGAGGCTCGTGTCAAACCGGTTATGGTCCCACGCGCCTGCGCATCCCAATAAGGCGCTCCCAGGCCGGTAAAGGCAGGCACCAGTCGCACACCCTGGGCATCGGGAACGCTGCGCGCCAGCGCTTCCACCTGAGCGCTGTGCTCCAGAGCACCCAGACCGTCGCGTAGCCACTGGACAACCGCGCCGCCGATGAACACGCTGCCTTCCAGCGCATAGGCGGGTGCGTCTTCATACTGGGCCGCGCTGGTGGCGATCAGCCCGTTCCGGGAATGGGGCACTTGCGAGCCACAGTGCATCAACAAAAAGCAGCCTGTTCCATAGGTGTTCTTCGCCATGCCTGGTGTGGTGCAGGCCTGGCCGAACAGGGCGCTTTGTTGGTCGCCCGCCACACCGCAGATAGGAATGGGGCTGCCCAGGACATCCGGGCTGCAGCGGGCAAACTCCGAGGCGGAGCGCTGGACCTGGGGCAGGACGCTGGCAGGAATGTTGAACAGCTCCAGCAGCTCCTGATCCCACTGATGACGATGAATGTTGTAGAGCAGCGTGCGTGAGGCGTTGCTGACATCGGTGGCATGCACCTTGCCGCCGCTCAAGTGCCAGATCAGCCAGCTGTCGATGGTTCCAAAGGCCAGTTCGCCACGCTGTGCCCGTTCTCGGGCGCCGGGCACGGTGTCCAGCAGCCAGCGCAGTTTGGAAGCGGAAAAATAGGCATCAATCGGCAGGCCAGTTTTTCCGGTAATGCGGGCCTCGTGCCCTTGCTCGCGCAACTGGGCGCAGAAGTCCTCGGCGCGCCTGTCTTGCCAGACGATGGCCTTGTGCAGGGCCTGTCCGGTTTGCCGGTCCCATAGCACGGTGGTTTCACGCTGATTGGTAATGCCGATGGCGTGAATGTCCTGGGGGCGTAGACCTGCCTGCTCGATTGCTTGTCGGGCGGTCCGAAACTGAGTGTCCAGAATTTCCTGGGGGTCGTGTTCCACCCAGTCTGTGCGCGGATAGTATTGTTGAGTTTCCTGCTGCGCCTTGGCCAGAATGCGGCCATCTGCCGCTACAACAAGGCTGCGCGAGCTGGAGGTTCCCTGATCGAGAGCAAGTAGGAATGTCATGCGAATGAGGCGGTAAAAGCGGAGCAGTCCACAGTGTACTGGCTCTGTGTGCTACTCGGGGGGTGAGCACAGGAGGCGTACAAGTTTCACTGGACGGTAAAAGATCAGGGGCTAAAATCAGGGTAAATCCCGAGCCAGTCAGTGTTTTTTCGGGTGTCTGCTAATTTCAGGTCCAACTTTTATTTATGACTACATTAAGTTCCCCCTTATTGACCGATAGAGCCCAGATGCTGGGTGCCCTGGCGCGCACCACGCAGGTGGATATGGTCGTGATAGGGGGTGGCGCGACAGGACTGGGCGTGGCCCTGGATGCCGCCCTGCGCGGTTTGAGTGTGGTGGTGCTGGAAGCCTGGGATTTTGCCAAGGGCACGTCTTCGCGGGCCACCAAGCTGGTACACGGTGGGGTGCGTTATCTGGCCCAGGGCAATGTCAGTCTGGTGCGGGAGGCCTTGCGCGAACGCATGCATTTGCTGAGCAATGCGCCGCATCTGGCACAGCGCCTGCCTTTTGTCATGCCCAGCTACAAGTGCTGGGAAACCCCATTCTATGGGGTGGGCTTGATGGCATACGACGGTTTGGCGGGACGCGAGGGATTGGGGCATACCCAGTTTCTGAGTGCATCCAAAATCCGGCAGCTTTTGCCCGGAGCCCGGCAAAGTGGCTTGAAAGGGGGTGTCAAATATTGGGATGGTCAGTTTGACGATGCCCGTCTGGCCTTGGCGCTGGCTCGTACGGCAGCCTTAAGGGGGGCTTTGCTGATTAATTATTGCCCGGTGGTGGAGGTGATGCACCGGGAGGGCAAGGTCTCTGGCGTGCGTTGCCAGGACAAGGAAAGCGGTCAGATTTATGAGATCCAGAGCTCTTGTGTCGTCAATGCCACTGGAGTGTGGGTCGACCAGATTCGGCAGCTGGATGCGCAGGAAGCTGGGCGCGAACTGCGGCCCATGGTCTCACCTAGTCAGGGCGTACACCTGGTCGTCGACCAGGAATTCTTGCCGGGTGAGCATGCATTGCTGGTGCCACGCACCCAGGATGGGCGGGTCTTGTTTGCTGTGCCCTGGCTGGGCAAACTGATTCTGGGCACAACCGATACGCCTCGAGACGATATCCCGTTGGAGCCGCGTCCTTTGGCTCAGGAAGTGGATTTTATTTTGAAGGAATCCGCGAACTATCTGCAAAAAGCGCCCACCGTACAGGATGTCCGCAGTATCTGGGTGGGGCTACGACCCTTGGTGCGTCCGGCTGCTGAGTCGGCCGCGGGACAGACGCAGTCCATCAGCCGCGAACATAGTATTACGGTGAGCGCCAATGGCCTGTTGACAGTGACGGGGGGGAAGTGGACAACCTACCGGGCCATGGCTGAAGACGTGCTGGAACGCTGTCAGCAGTCCGGCCTGCTGGGGCCCTTGCCGGCCTGTCGAACGCAGGACCAGCGTCTGGTGGGCGCTTCCTATGTGGGGGATCGGCGCGTTTTGGGCCGTACGCCCGGCTTGGATGCCTATGGCAGCGAGGCCGATTGGGTGCAGACGCTGCCGGGAGCCGATCAGGAGCTGGCTCCTGGTTTGAGCGTCGCCATGGTGCGCTTTGCCTGTCGCTTTGAATATGCCCGGACGGTTGAGGATGTGCTGGCCCGTCGTTCGCGTCTTTTGTTTCTGGACGCACGTCTGGCGCAGTCGATCGCCCCGGCGGTGGCGGCGATTATGCTGGAAGAAACAGGGCGTTCGCCGGAATTGGATGCCTTTTTGCAGTTGGCCGAGCAATACGCCACGGTGCCCACGTCATAAGCGCCTGTTCTGCTGCTGACAGGCCTTTGCCTGAGAGAACGTCAATGAAAAAAGAGCCTTGCTGACCAAGGCTCTTTTTTATGCCGGCTTGCCGGGGCATCAATCAAAAAAGGTGCGGGCGGTTTCAAAGCGTTTGGCGAAATAGGGATTATCAAGCGAATCAATCCGTACCCGCCCCCCACTGGAGGGGGCGTTGATGAACTGTTGCTTGCCGATATAAATGCCTACATGTGAGTTGGGTGTGCCCAGCGTGTTGAAAAACACCAGATCACCGGGGCGCAGTTGTGCCCGGCTGACGCGACGGGCAACGCTGGCCTGATCGCGGGTGCGGCGCGGAATGGGGGAGCTCGATTCCTGGCTAAAGACATAGTGCACCAGTCCGCTGCAATCAAAACCGGTGGAGGGTTCACGGCCTCCGTAACGGTAGGGCGTCTCCAGCAGGGTCAGCGCCGACAGGACGACGGCCGAGCGACGCTGATTATCCAGGCTGATGGATTGCCCCGTAGGGAGACGGGACGAGGGGCTATGGGCGCATGCCGCCAGCACCAAACTCAGGCATAAGGCGAACAGACGTTGCGTAAAAGCAGCAGGAACCATGGGCTGTTACAAAACGGATGAGCGCGCAGCGGGCAGGGGGGGGTACTCGCAGATTATCCGATATTTCGTCGCTTTTTAGGCCAAGCCTGAGAGGGATCGTCGAAATATGCATTAATTAATGACCAATATCTGCAACAAAACATATTTTTGATACAAGCGTTTTGATTTTTGTCATGTTACATCTAGTTTATATCTACAACATTAAGTGAGCATCTGATAATATTCTGCTGTGCCTTGATGCATTTATTGCATATATACGACGTTTTTTATGTTTTAAGAGCATTTATAGACAGTGTGTGTCAGAAGCGTCGATAATGTAAAAAATATATTCACGCAATAGATTGCCAGGCATGATACATATTTATGTAACTTTATATGTTTTAAATGTGTTTTGTTACAAGAAACTAGCTGATTAACAGATTTACAAGGATGGCTGACATGCCCGTATCGGAAAATTCGCTGCTGAATGATATTCAGGAAGTCAATTTGTCGTACTTGTTACTCGCGCAGCGTCTGCTGCGGGAGAATTTTTCGGCAGGTATGTTCCGTTTGGGCTTCGACACCGATGTGGCAGAGACTTTGTTGCGTCTGTCACCGGCCCAACTGGTCAAGCTGGCCAGCTCCAGCTCGTTGATTTGCGGCTTTCGCTTCAACGACTACGACCTGCTCACCACGTTGACGCAGAATGTGCTGGGAGGGGTATTGCAGCAGGCTCACTCCACCATTCTCCTGTCCCAGCGGGCGACGGCAGAACAGGCTGGCTGAGCCAGTCCCGAACTTATTACATCAAGAACTATGGCTATAAAAAGCGTCGCCAAAGAGGCCCAGGAAATTGGGCTTGCTTCCGACATGATTGAGCTGGGGGCGCGCTTGCAGGTTCTGCAAGCAGAAACATCGTTAAGTTACGACCGGCTGGCCCGTTTGTACCGCGAAGTCAAAGGCTGCTCGCCGCCTAAAGGCATGCTGCCTTTTTCGGTTGACTGGTTCATGACCTGGCTGCCCAATATTCATTCCAGTCTGTTCTACAGCATTTACCAGTTCATGGCCTTGCATACGCCTTGCGACAAAAGCCGTGCGCTGGTCGAGGCGTATCGCCTGTATCTGGAGCAGTCTTCGGCAGGTCGTCTGGATGTGGGGCCAGATGAAGAACCGGTGCTGAGCTTCACCCGCGCCTGGATGCTGTTGCGCTTTTTTGATAGTGGCCTGTTGCAGTTGTCCCAATGCGAGCGCTGCAAGGGGGGGTTTGTGGCCCATGCGCACGATCCCGAAGCCGGCTTTATTTGCGCTATTTGTCGCCCGCCTCCGCGAGCTGGCAAGACGCGTGCCAGCAAGGCGCGCAGCACAGCGAAATCGCCTGCCGGCAAAAGTCGAAAATCCGACTCGACCAGAGAGCCGCAAGCCGGGGTCTCGGGGCACGTCGCCGTTCAGGCAGACGTGCCCGTTTAGCAATAGCTTTTGTCGTCAGTATGCAGCAAAGCCGGATGGATGCTGGTTTTTGATGTGGATCTGATACCAATCTGAATGTGTCAAGGCAACCGGAAGCGTTGATCTAGGCTGGAAAAAGGCCGTTAACGTGTCGTTTTAGCCCGGTTGCTTGCCGCCATCATTAGCAGCGTGTATTTGAAGAAGGCGTATCCGTGCTTATTATCCTTGGATATATCATTGTTTTCGTCTCCGTTTTCGGGAGCTTTGTAGGGCTGGGCGGGCATTTGGGTGCGCTCTACCAGCCTTTTGAATTACTGCTGATTGGTGGCGCGGCCCTGGGGGCCTATTTTGCGTCCAACAGTGGCAAGTCCATCAAGCTGCTGGCCAAAGCCTTGCCGATTGCCTTTCGCAGCAGCCCCTACAACAAGCAGTTGTACATGCAGTTGATGGGCATGCTGTCCGTACTGCTGAACAAGGCTCGTCGCGATGGCATGATGTCCATCGAGGCCGATATCGAAAACCCTGAACAAAGTCCCATCTTCGCCGATTACCCCAATGTGGTGAAAGATCCGGCCTTGATGAACTTTGTGTCCGATTACTTGCGTTTGATGATCAGCGGCAATATGAGCTCGTTTGAGATCGAAACCCTGATGGATCAGGATATTGAAACCCACCAGCACGAGCGCAATGTGCCCGCGCGCGCCTTGCGAGAGGTCTCCGATGCCTTGCCCGCCTTCGGGATTGTGGCGGCAGTGCTTGGCGTGGTGAAAGCCCTGGCATCGGTGGATCAGCCGCCTGCTGTGTTGGCCGATCTGATCTCCAAGGCTATGGTCGGGACGTTTCTGGGTATTTTGCTCGCTTATGGTTTTGTGGCTCCTTTGGCCGCGACCATCGAACGCCGCACTTCGGATTCGGTCAAGGTGCTTGAATGCATCAAGGTGACCTTGCTGGCCAACCTGAACGGCTACCCTCCCCAGTTGGCGGTGGAGTTTGGTCGCAAGGTGCTGTTTTCCTCCGATCGCCCTTCGTTCCAGGAACTGGAAGAGCATGTCCGTCAGGCCCGTTCGGGTGGCGGTCGCAAAGCCTAAGCGGATGCGTTCATGAGCAATCACAAGGATCGCGTGGTCATCCGTCGCAAGAAGATGGCCCATGCCGAACACCATGGCGGCAGCTGGAAAATTGCCTATGCCGACTTCATGACGGCGATGATGGCCTTTTTCCTGGTGATGTGGATTCTTTCGCTGGTTCCCAAGCAGGACTTGAAGGAAATCGCCGATTATTTTCGCATGCCCTTGATGGATGCGATCTCCGGCGGTTATCAGGCCGACTATTCACGCAGTGTGATTCCAGGCGGTCAGCCCAGTCTGGTTCCCAACCCCCATTCTGGAGTCAACTCCAGCCAGGCGGCAGACGACCGTCAGGATGTCGAGCGTCTGGAAGATTTGAAGTCCGCTCTGGAGGAGTTGATCCGCATCGATCCGGTCTTGAGCGAGTTTCGTCCGCAATTGCTGCTGGACATGACTCAGGACGGTTTGCGCATTCAGATCATTGACCGCCAAAGCCGCCCCATGTTTTCCACAGGCAGTGCGCATGTGCAGATCTATATGCGGGCGATTTTGCGCTCGCTTAGCGCCCCGCTCAACGAAATGCCCAACCGCATTCTGATTTCCGGTCATACCGATTCGCTGCCTTACGCCAGTGGCGAGCGCCTCTACAGCAACTGGGAACTGTCCGCTGATCGGGCCAATGCGGCTCGCCAGGAGCTGGTGGCCGGCGGTCTGGCCGAGGCCAAGGTCAAGCAGGTGCTGGGTTTGGCCGATACTGTCAGCCTGGTTAAAGATAACCCCGCCGCAGCCGTAAATCGGCGTATCAGCCTGCTCGTGCTCAATAGCCGGGCGGAACGACGCATGGACGAGCAGGCGGCAAGTGGTTCGCAAGAGTTTGATTTGCGCGAAGCCATGCAGGAGACCGACGGGCCAATCAGTATTCATATTCCCGGTTTGCCTGCCATGCCTTCTGCTTTGCCGGTAGTGCCTTAGGACCTGTTTTCAGGCCCGGATGGCCCACGGGTTTGGGCTGTGCTTTTTGTTTTGTTGTTCTAAGCCATAACCAAGAAGGAAGTGTTCATGAGCTCCGGCGTGGATCTGAGTCAGTTTTACGAAACCTTTTTCGATGAAGCCGATGAGTTGCTGGCGGACATGGAGCGCTTGCTGCTGGAGCTGGATCTGGATGAGCCAGATCGTGACCAGCTCAATGCCATCTTTCGGGCCGCGCACTCCATCAAGGGTGGGGCGGGCACGTTTGGCTGTTTCGGTCAGTTGGCTGAGACGACTCATTTACTCGAAAATCTGCTCGATCTGGTCCGTAATGGCGAGATGCAATTGCGCAAGGACATGATTGACCTCTTTCTGGAAACCAAGGACGTGCTAACCGGACAAGTCAATGCCTACCGCGAGGAACAGGAGCCTGACGAGGAAGCCTACACTCGCATCTGCGCGCAGTTAAGGCAACTGGCCCTGGAACAAAAGGGCATTCTGGCAACGGACACGAAAGGCGCAGAAGCGATTTTGCAAGCTGAAGCCGAAGCAGAGCCCGAGCCGGAACCGGCCGCCAATACGGAAGGCTTGCCGCTGTGGGTGTCCATGGGGCCGGTCTCGGATAAGGATGCCGAGGCCTTGCAACAGGAAATGGAGTTGATGGGCACCATCGTCCATCAAACTCGCGAAGGTGATCGCCTGGATATCTGGGTGGAAACCACGGGTTCGGCTGACGATATCCTGGCCGTGTGCTGCTTCATTCTGAATGCCGATCAGGTGTCGGTAAAACCGGCCGCCGCGCCTGGGCAAGCGGTGACGTCTGCGTCCACTGCGGCACCCGCCGTGGCTCCCGCGGCTGCGGTGGTTGTCGAGCCTGCTGCCCCCGCTGTCGCGTCGGCCGCTCCGGCGCCCGCAGCGGCTCCGGTTGCCGCTGAGCCTGAGAAAACGGCAACGACGGTTCCTGCTGCTCCCAAAGCGGCCGACAAACCCGCCAAGGCGGCAGCACCCAAGGAGTCCGGCACCATTCGTGTGGGCGTGGAGAAGGTTGACCAGATCATCAATCTGGTTGGCGAACTGGTCATCACGCAAGCCATGTTGGTGCAGACGGCCTCTACGCTGGACCCGGTGGTGCACGACCGCTTGCTCAACGGCATCGAGCAGCTCGAGCGCAATGCGCGTGATCTGCAAGAGTCGGTCATGTCCATTCGCATGATGCCCATGGACTATGTGTTCAGCCGCTTTCCGCGCGTGGTGCGTGAAAGTGCTGCACGCATGAACAAGAAGATTCGTCTGGTCACCAAGGGGCAGGCCACCGAGCTGGACAAGAGCCTGATCGAACGCATTATCGACCCGCTGACTCACCTGGTGCGCAATAGTATCGACCACGGCATTGAAATGCCCGAGGATCGGCTGGCAGCGGGCAAGGAAGAAGAGGGCGTGCTGACCTTGTCAGCCCAGCATCAGGGTGGCCACATCATTATTGAAGTGGTGGATGATGGTGCCGGCCTGAACCGCGAACGTATTCTGAAGAAAGCCATGTCCTCGGGCCTGCCGGTAACCGAGAGCATGCCGGACGACGAAGTCTGGCAACTGATCTTTGCCCCCGGTTTTTCCACCGCCGACAAGGTTACGGAAATTTCCGGGCGTGGCGTAGGCATGGACGTGGTGCGACGCAATATTCAAAGCATGGGTGGCCATGTGCAGCTGTACTCGCGTGCGGGCAAGGGAACGACCACCCGTATTGTTCTGCCGCTGACGCTGGCGATTCTGGACGGCATGTCGGTACAGGTGGGCAATGAAGTGTTCATCCTGCCGCTGGCTCATGTAACCGAATCCATGCAGCCTACTGAAGAGCAGTTGCGCCGCGTAACCGATACCGATCACGTCATGTTTGTGCGTGGCGAGTATCTGCCCCTGATTTCCTTGCGTGACATCTTCTCGGTTGAGGGGGCCGAGACCGATGTGACGCGCGCGATTGCCGTTATCTTGCAGGCTGAAGACATGCGCTTTGCCTTGCTGGTCGATCACCTGATCGGGCAGCATCAAGTCGTGGTCAAGAACCTGGAAGCCAACTATAGAAAAATTCCGGGTATTTCCGCTGCCACCATTTTGGGCGATGGCAGCGTAGCCCTGATTGTTGATGTTTTTGCCTTGCAACGTCTGGCGCGGGACCCCGCCTCGACGTGGGCCTGATTATTCGGAGATCTTTATGTCCAACGACTTTACTTCCCACTCCGAAGCTGCCGAGGCTGGCGGCAAGGAGTATCTGGTATTTACTCTGGGCGACCAGGAATACGGCATCGATATTCTGAAAGTTCAGGAAATACGCGGCTACGACTCTCAGACCGTAACGCGTATTGCCAACGTGCCCAACTTCATCAAGGGTGTCACCAATCTGCGCGGTGTGATTGTGCCTATCGCCGACTTGCGGGTGCGCTTTAACATGGAGCGGGTGGAGTACGACCACCAGACCGTGGTGGTGATTCTGAATCTGCACGACCGCGTAGCAGGTGTGGTGGTGGATGGGGTCTCGGACGTGCTGGTTTTGCAGTCGTCCCAGATCAGTGCCGCCCCCAGCTTTGGCACAGCTTTCTCGACCGAGTACCTGACCGGGATCGGCACGCTGGGTGAACGCATGCTGATTTTGGTGGATATTGAAAAACTCATGACCAGCGAAGAGATGGCACTGGTCGATAGCGCGGTGGCCTGATCACCCGAGTCTGCAAAGACTTGCAAAGCGGGGCCTGTTGAGCAGGTCCTTCAAGGATTGTTCGGGTCGGGGGAGGCGTCACAAGCGCCTCTGATGTTCTGATCTACTCTAGACAAGGTGCTTGCGATGCTGGATGGATTACGTTTGGCCAATCTGAAGGTGCGGACCAGTCTGATTCTGGTACTGGTGTTTTTTCTGGCAATGCTGGTGGCGGGCGCGGCTTTGGGGATTTTGTCCCTGCGTGCCAATAACGGTGCGCTGCAAAGCATCGTGGTCAACCAGCGGGTAGGCTCGGCCATGTATCAGGCGATCGAGCACTACAAAGAGACCCAAACCCTGATTGGACGAGCGGCCATCAGCTATGTGGTCAGCAACGATCTGCAAAACCAGGACCTGATGGCCGAGTGGAGCGATGCGGCGCCTGAAACCTCAGCGATCAGTTCGGCAACCCGCGATGCGCTGGAGGCGACGCGCAAGCAGTTCGAGCGTGCCCAGGAAGCGTTTTTTGAGTATCAGGGCGTGGCCACGCAGCTGGAAGGCACCAATGACTATTATCAGCGTGTAGATGCGGCATTCATGTCGCTGATGCAAGGCGGGGTGCTGCCTTTGATTGCCTATCTGGAGCAGGGCGATATTGCAGGTTTTCGCAGTTATGTCGCCACGACCACCAAGTTCCTGGAAGAAGATCTGTACAGCGCCTTGAACTCCTTGCAAGAGGCTCAGCAGCGCTCGATTGATACCCAGTACCAGAAAGAGAACGAGCAATACAACCTGGTAATCCGTCTGGTCGGACTGGCCATGGTGCTGTGTCTGTTTATTTCCCTGGCGGTGTATGTGTTCTTGAATCGCATGGTGCTGCGTCCCCTGCGTCAGGCTGGAGAACATTTTGACCGGATTGCCAGTGGTGACCTGACCCAGCGTGTAGAGGTCAAGTCCACCAATGAGATCGGCGTGCTCTACGATGCGGTCCGCCGTATGCAAAACAGCCTGCAGTCGATGGTGCAGACCGTGCGCCAGGGGGTGGAGGAGATTACCTTTGGCTCACATGAGATTTATGTGGGCAATACGGATCTGAGCAGTCGCACGGAAGAGCAGGCTGCCTCCTTGCAGGAGACGGCGGCCAGCATGGAGCAATTGGCCAGTACGGTTCGCCAGAACTCCGATAATGCCCAGCAGGCCGACAAGGTTGCCAAGAACGCATCGGAAGTGGCGCTGCGTGGCGGTCAGGCGGTCTCTACCGTGGTGCAGACCATGGAGGATCTGTCTGCCAGTTCGGGGCAGATCGCGCAGATTGTGAACGTGATTGACGGCATTGCTTTCCAGACCAATATCCTAGCCTTGAACGCTGCCGTGGAAGCAGCGCGCGCTGGCGAGCAGGGCAAGGGTTTTGCCGTGGTGGCCGGGGAAGTGCGTAGCTTGGCGCAGCGCAGTGCGCAGGCCGCCCGCGAGATCAAGGGTTTGATCGAGCAGTCGCTGGCCAAGGTCAAGGAAGGGACCCGCCAGGTGGACGAGGCGGGCAAGGTGGTGATGGAAGTGGTCAGTTCGGTACAGAGCGTGACCACCATCATGGCAGAAATTTCTTCCGCCTCGAACGAGCAGTCCGAGGGGATTGAGCAGGTAAACCGGGCGGTTGCACAAATGGATGTGGTTGTGCAGCAAAATGCGGCTCTGGTGGAGCAGGCGAGCGCAGCGGCCGGGTCTTTGCAGGATCAGGCCACCCGTCTGTCCGATGCGGTGTCGGCGTTCAAGGTGAGCGCGCACGACATTATTGATGATCCGTTTGAGTCGTCCGGACCGGAGCGTTCGCGTTCCACCGAGCGTCTGTCGACGGGGCCTTTTAGCGGGACCTTGGCCAGCCTGTAGCGATATGAGCACATCTGTGGAACCTTTTGTTTATACATTGCCCTCGATCCCGCAAGCCTCGAGGGCCGACTGTGAGCGAGCCGCGCGCTTGCTCAAGTCGTATGCGGGCATCATCTTAGGTACCCACAAAGAAGACATGGTGGCCCGCACGTTGGGCATGCGCAGCCAAGGTGCGGGGTTGCGGGAAGTGCGTCAGTACCTGGACGTTCTGGAGCAGGACACGCACAGCCAGGAATGGCAGGATTTTGTTAACGCTTTCACCATCAATCACACTGCGTTTTTTCGCGAGCAGCATCACTTCGATATTCTGGGCAAATTTGTCAGCACACGCGGCAAGCCGCTGGATATCTGGTGCAGTGCGGCCTCGACCGGCGAGGAGGCATATTCGATTGCCATGACTGTGCGCGAGCACTGCCCCTCGCCTGATGTCAACGTGTCCATCCTGGCCAGCGATATTGACTCGGCTGCCCTGGACAAGGCCCGGCAGGGGGTCTACACCCTGGAGCGCATCCAGCCTGTGCCCGATCTCTGGTTGCCCCGCTATTTTCAGCGCGGCGTGGGCGCGCGCAAAGGGCTGGCACGGGTTAAGCCCGTGTTGCGCAACATGGTGGAGTTCGAGGAGTTCAACCTGGTGGGGCCAACCTGGCCCTCGTCCAGTCGTTTTGATGTGATCTTCTGTCGAAACACCATGATTTATTTTGATCGGGATGACCAGACGCGCATTCTGGAGCGATTTGCCGCCGTGACCAAACCGGGCGGCCTGCTGTTTGTCGGGCATTCGGAGAATTTCTCTTACCTGACCAAGGCATTTCGCCTGCTTGGTCAGACGGTATATGTCCGCAATTAGGGCCTGACCGCCTCTTGCCAAGCGCCAGGCTCTGTCGGCGCTTGAAATCGGGATTATGAGTAGCATGAAGAAAATTCGAGTTTTGTGTGTAGACGATTCCGCCCTGGTGCGCAGCCTGATGGTGGAAATTATCAACAGTCATGCGGATATGGAAGTGGTGGCGGTAGCCCCGGACCCGCTGGTGGCGCGCGAGCTGATCAAAGAACACAATCCAGATGTCCTGACGCTGGATGTGGAGATGCCTCGCATGGACGGCCTGGATTTTCTGGAGCGCCTGATGCGCTTGCGTCCGATGCCGGTCGTGATGGTCTCTTCGCTGACCGAGCGCAATTCGGATGTCACCTTGCGTGCACTGGAGCTGGGCGCCGTGGACTTTGTGACCAAGCCCAAGCTGGGCCTGCGCGATGGCCTGCTCGATTACTCGGACCTGATTGCCGACAAGATCCGTGCGGCCTCCATTGCCCGTCCGCGCCGTGCTGTTCCGGCCGTGCCAGGCGCGGCCCCGGCGCGCCGCCTGACGCATAATTTTTCAACGACTGAAAAACTGATCATGATTGGCGCCTCCACGGGTGGCACGGAAGCCATCCGCCAAGTGCTTGAGCCCTTGCCGGCCAATTGTCCGGCCATCATGATTACCCAACATATGCCTGCCGGTTTCACACGCTCGTTTGTGAACCGACTCGATGGCTTGTGCTCCATGCAGGTACATGAGGCTGAGGACGGTCAACGCGTGCTGCCCGGCCACGTGTATCTGGCGCCAGGCGGGGTCGCTCACATGAAGCTGGCCCGTTCAGGGGCCAATTATGTGGTCAAGCTGGTCGATAGCGAACCGGTCAATCGTCATCGGCCTTCAGTCGATGTCCTGTTTCACTCTGCCGCCGAGCTGGCCGGACGCAATGCCGTGGGGGTGATTCTGACCGGCATGGGCAAGGATGGCGCACAAGGCCTGCTGGCCATGAGACAGGCAGGAGCCTTGACCTTTGCCCAGGATGAGGCAACCAGTGTGGTCTTTGGCATGCCGCGTGAAGCCTTGCAAATTGGCGCAACGGATATCGCCTTGCCGTTGGGGCAGATCAGCGAACGAATTCTAGCCAGTGTGGGGGCCTTTGGGCACCGTGTATAAACGGGCCTGAACGCACTGGCATGCTACTCATTTGGAGAATGTAAATGGTACAAAAAAATATAAAGATTCTCGTCGTCGATGACTTTCCTACCATGCGCCGGATCATCAAGAACCTGCTCAAGGATCTGGGATACGAGAATGTGGATGAAGCTGAAGATGGCCAGATGGGCCTGGAGAAATTGCGTAATGGCAATTTTGAGTTTGTGGTCTCGGACTGGAACATGCCCAATCTGGACGGGCTGGAGATGCTCAAACAGATTCGCGCCGATGCGAACCTGGCTTCGTTGCCGGTGCTCATGGTGACGGCTGAAGCCAAGAAAGAAAACATTATTGCCGCCGCCCAGGCAGGGGCCAATGGCTATGTGGTCAAACCCTTTACCGCCGCAACGCTGGAAGAAAAGCTGAACAAGATCTTCGAGAAAATGGGCGGTTAATACGGAGTACGTCATGGACCCACAGCAAACACCGACTCATCCTGATTCCCAAAGCGTACCGGTTGATCTGGTCTACCGCATCGCCAATCTGACCCGCCTGCTGCGGGAAAGCATGCGCGAACTGGGTCTGGATCAAGCCATCAAAGATGCCGCGCACGCGATTCCGGATGCCCGCGATCGTCTGCACTATGTGGCTCGCATGACCGAGCAAGCCGCCAACCGGGTGCTCAATGCTGCCGAGCAGGTGCGTCCTTTGCAAGAGTCTTTGCAAGCCGACGCCCAGGCGCTCGATGTGGAATGGGAGCAATGGTTTGAGCAGCCCCTGGACCAGGATCAGGCCCGCGAGCTGGTCAAGCGCACGCGTGGCTTTTTGCGCGATGTGCCCGTCAAGGCCCAGCAGACCCAGGACAACCTGCTGGAGATCATCATGGCCCAGGATTTTCAGGATCTGACCGGGCAGGTGATCACGCGCATGCTGGGCGTGGTCGGCACCATTGAGACCGAGCTGGTCCAGGTGCTGGTCGACAATGTGCCCACGGAAAAACGCGAAGAAACTCAAAGCCTTATCAATGGTCCAGTGGTCTCGCCGGTGGCCTCGGAAGTGGTCACCAGCCAGGATCAGGTGGACGATTTGCTGGCCAATCTGGGCTTTTGAACCTGTCCCTTCGAGACGGCTTGTGTCGACATTAAAAAGGCGCTGCGCACTGCAGCGCCTTTTTGCTTGTGGGGAACAGCCTGCTTTTATCGGGCTTTCTCCGCGCTATCAGAGCGGCGGTGCTCTTTTAGAATGACCCCGCGACCTGTAGTGCGAGCGCGACATTTGTGCTGGGCGCCTGATTCATTCCTTCAATTCCTGCGTCTTGGCAGTCCATGGCAGAAGACAGCGATCTCGAAAAAACAGAACCGGCCTCGCCCCGGCGCCTGGAAAAGGCGCGGGAAGAAGGGCAGGTGGCCCGTTCCAGAGAGCTGACCACGTTTTTGATGCTGCTGGCCGGCATTGGTGGAATCTGGGTCGGGGCTGCGTATCTGTATGAAACCTTCGGCGGTATCGTGCGGCGCAGCGTCTGGTTCGATCCCCGTGTCGCCCATGACCCCAATGCCATGGTGGTCCAGGCGGCGGGGCTGGCTGGCGAAGCACTCAAGGGGCTGGCGCCCTTGTTTGCACTGCTGGTGCTTGTCGCGATACTGGCCTCCATTGCACTGGGTGGGATGAGTTTTAGCGGCAAGGCGCTGCAACCCAAGTTCGAACGCATGAATCCGGCCAAGGGCATCAAGCGCATGTTTTCCATGCAAACGGTGATTGAACTGATCAAGACCCTGGCCAAAGCGGGTCTGGTCGGCTCCGTGGCGGTCTATGTCATCTGGACCGAGCGCGAGCAGATGACAGCACTGATGTATGTGCATCCCACAGCGGCCATCGCCACGGGAATGACCTTGATCATCAAGTGTTGCGCCCTGATTGCCGCCAGCCTGCTGGTGATTGTGTTGATTGACGCGCCCTGGCAGCTGTGGAGCTTTTATAAGAAGCTGCGCATGTCGCGTCAGGACGTAAAGGAAGAACATAAGGAAAGTGAGGGCGATCCGCATGTCAAAGGGCGCATCCGGCAGCAGCAGCGGTCCATGGCGCGTTCGCGCATGATGTCCCAGGTGCCGGGCGCCGATGTGGTGGTCACCAACCCCACGCATTATGCGGTCGCGCTGAAGTACCAGGATGGCAAAGGTGGCGCGCCACGCGTGGTGGCCAAAGGAACGGGCCTGATCGCCGCCAAGATTCGCGGGCTGGCGGCAGAGCATAAGGTGGCGATGCTGGAAGCACCCGCGCTGGCGCGAGCCTTGTATTTCAATGTTGAGCTGGAGCGTGAGATTCCTGTGGACCTGTACTCGGCGGTGGCCGAGGTGCTGGCCTGGGTCTATCAGCTTCGTAACTGGAACAAGGGGCAGGGCGAACGTCCGATCATGCCCACCCGACTGAACGTGCCCACGGGCATGGATGAAGGTCCACTGCGTTCGCGCAAACATTAAAAGCAATGAACAATTTTTTTGCCTTACTGAAACAAAACGGGGGACAACACGCCCGGCTTCTCGCCGGCCCGGTGCTGATTCTCATGGTGATGGCCATGATGATTCTGCCCTTGCCGCCGTTTCTGCTGGACCTGCTGTTTACCTTTAATATCGCCCTGGCCGTCATGATTTTGCTGGTGGCCATGTTCACCAAAAAGCCCTTGGATTTTGCGGCTTTTCCGGCGGTGCTGCTGTTTGCCACCTTGTTGCGTCTGGCCCTGAACGTGGCCTCCACGCGGGTGGTGCTGATGAACGGTCATAAAGGACCGGATGCGGCGGGGCAGGTGATTGAGGCCTTTGGTCACTTTCTGGTCGGCGGCAATTTTGCCGTGGGTCTGATCGTGTTCGTGATTCTGGTCATCATCAACTTTGTGGTGATTACCAAGGGTGCGGGCCGTATTGCCGAAGTGGGAGCCCGCTTTACCCTGGATGCCCTGCCGGGCAAGCAAATGGCCATTGATGCGGATCTGAATGCCGGTCTGATTGGCGAGGAAGATGCGCGACGTCGCCGGGCGGAAGTCTCGCAGGAGGCCGAGTTCTACGGTTCCATGGATGGTGCCAGCAAGTTTGTGCGCGGTGATGCGGTGGCCGGTCTGCTGATCATGGTCATCAACGTCATCGGCGGACTGGTTATCGGCGTGCTGCAGCACGGCCTGTCTTTCTCGGAAGCCGGCCATGTGTATACCTTGCTCACCATTGGTGACGGGCTGGTCGCGCAGATTCCCGCCCTGATTATCTCCACGGCGGCCGGGGTCGTGGTCTCGCGGGTGGCCACTGATGAGGATGTGGGCCAGCAGATGGTCAACCAGCTTTTCCGCAATCCCATGGTGCTGTATATCACTGCCGGGATTCTGGGCTTGATGGGTTTGATTCCCGGCATGCCCAATCTGGTGTTTCTGTTGTTGGCGGCCATTCTGGGAGCGGGGGCCTGGCTGATGCAGAAACATCAGGCAGAACAGGCACAGCAGACCAGTGAACCCAATGATGAGGTCTTGGCGGCAGCCGATTCAGCGGCCAGCGAAGCCAGCTGGAATGATGTGTCCATGGTCGACCCCTTGGGGCTGGAAGTGGGCTATCGCCTGATCTCGCTGGTGGACCACGCTCAAAACGGTGAGTTGCTGCACCGTATCCGCAGTTTGCGTAAGAAGTTTGCGCAGGAAGTGGGCTTTTTGCCGCCCGTCGTTCATATCCGGGACAACCTTGAACTCAAGCCCAATGATTACCGCATTTTGTTGGCCGGTGTGGAGATCGGGCGCGGTACCGCCACGCCGGGCCAGTGGCTGGCCATCGATCCTGGCGGTGTCACCATGAAGCTGCCGGGCACCCCGACCAGCGATCCGGCCTTTGGTCTGCCCGCTGTGTGGGTTGACGTGAGTATGCGTGAACAGGCCCAGATTGCGGGCTATACCGTGGTCGATGCCAGCACGGTGATTGCCACGCACATCAATCATTTACTGCATCGCCACGGGGCTGAATTGCTGGGCCGTCAGGAAGTGCAGCAACTGCTCGACCATGTGGGGCGCGAGGCTCCCAAGCTGGTCGAGGATTTTGTGCCCCAGACCCTGTCTCTTAGCCTTTTGCTCAAGGTCTTGCGAGGTCTGCTGGCGGAAGATGTGCCGATTCGCGATATGCGCAGCATTGTGGAGACCTTGGCCGAACATGCGCCGCGCATTCTGGCTCCCGGTGCCGTCCAGCCCGGGCAAGAGGCAGGCGAGCTTCTGGCCGTTTTGCGGGTGGCGCTGGGCCGGGCCATCGTACAACAGTGGTTCCCCGGCGAGGGCGAACTGCGCGTGATTGGCTTGGATGCGCGTCTGGAGCGTGTCATGACGCAGGCCTTGACCAGCAGCGGCGCTCTGGAGCCCGGTCTGGCCGAGTCGGTGCTGACCGATACCATGCGGGCCGCCCAGTTCCAGGAAGAGCATGGCGACCCACCCGTGCTGGTTGTGCCGCCCATTTTGCGGGCGACCCTGTCTCGTTTCCTGCGTCACCACATTCCCCAGTTGGGTGTCTTGTCTAACGCTGAAATTCCTGAAGAACGCATTCTTCGGGTCACCACCATTATTGGTCAGTCTGAATGAATATAAGTCGCTTTTTTGGCAGTACCAGTCGTGAGGCCATGCGTCAGGTGCGCCTTGCTTTAGGCCCGGATGCATTGATTGTGTCCAACCGTCGAGTCAATGGCGGGGTGGAAATTCTGGCCACGGATTCCAGCTCGGTTCCCGGTGCTACGGCCGAGCGTGCGCCCATGCCCACGGGCACAGCGCATCAGGCAGCGGGCATACGTCAGCAGGACATGGCTGCGCCACCGGCTGCCGACAATGTGATGGGGGCAATCGGTGCGTTGCGCGGTGCCTTGGAAGGCCGGATGGATGATCTGGTCTGGAGCCATCAGATGCGCCGCTCTCCGGTTGCGGTCAATCTGTTCCAGAGCCTGTTGTCGCAGGGTTTTAGCACCGCGTTATTGCGTGCGCTGCTCAAGCGCCTGCCGCCCGAGCTGGGCGCGCGTGCTGCCTTGCAGTGGGTGCGTACCGAACTGGAAACCCATTTGCCCGTGTTGCGGGCTGAGGATTCCCTGTGGCAGCCGGGGCTGGCCCTGGCGCTGGTCGGTCCTACGGGGGTGGGCAAGACCACCACGCTGGCAAAGCTGGCGGCCCGCGCCGTACGTCGTTTCGGCCCGGATAAAGTGGTTTTGCTGACCACGGACACCTATCGGATTGGTGCTCATGAACAATTAAAGATTTATGGCGACCTCATGCGAGTGGCCGTACATATTGTTCAGGATGTGGCGCAGTTGCGCAGCGTGATGCTGGGCGTGCGGCCCGATCAGGTGATCCTGATCGACAATATGGGGATCAGCCAGCGGGATCGCTATGTGCGCGAACAGGCCGCTTTGCTGGCAGGTGCCGGTCGCCGCGTACAGCGCCTGCTGGTGCTTAACGCCGCCAGCCAGGGGGATACCTTGGATGAGGTGGCCCGCAGCTATACCCAGGACGGCGGCACGCCGTTGAGCGGCTGCATCATCTCCAAAGTGGATGAGGCCATCAAGCTGGGTGCTCCCCTGGATACAGCCATTCGTTTCAAATTGCCAATCCATTATGTGTCCAACGGCCAGAAAGTGCCCGAGGACTTGCGCTTTATGAGTGCGGGTGAACTGGTCGATTCTGCCTTGCAGGTTCGCGAGAGTCAGCGCCCTCTGTATGCGGCCAGCTCTGGCGACCTGGCCGCCTTGCTGGAAAGTGGCGGGCAGTCCGCTCAGGAACATCAGGCCGAGGAAGAGCGCCGGGCGCGTGTCTTGCCGCGTCTTTTGTCTGCTGCCTCGGCGGGTGGCCCCGTCGGCCTGGAGCAGGCACGGCGTGCCGCCGCTGATCTGGACGAGCGATTGGCCTGCGCCGAAGCTTATGACTTTTGGCGTGACTTGCACGCCCCTCATGCTGCTGTGCAGGATGGGGCGGCTGCACAACGAGCCGAAGGCTTGATGCGCGCCGCGTGTCAGGAAGTGAGCGAAGGCGATGTGTCTCGTTTGCTGGTGATCCACGCAGATCATCAGCCTGCAGGCAGTCAGGAGCAGTGTTCGTTCAGTTTCCTGTTCAGCCCCAAAGGTCAGGCTCTCAGCGTTCCCTACTATCAGCGTCAGACACCGTCACAGTGGTCGGATGTACGTGGGGTGCGCAGCATGGAACGGCCCAGTCCCACACAAGCGCTTAACCAGGCCATGCAGGTTTTGAACACCCAGGCCCAGCCGGTGAATCTGCTGCATATTTTTGAAGGCGGATCGCCCACCATGTGGCGTCAGTGGGCCGACATGCCTGCAGACTGGCTGGCGCTGATCCCCGGCGCGACCTCCCTGTGGCACAAGGACGGTAAAACCACGCCGAATGCCCTGAGCAAACAGTTGGCCTTTCATGCCATTCCCGATCTGGCTGCTCGCCTGCACCTTGAAACACTGGGCCGGGTCAGGCTCAGTGAAATCGCGCTGTGGTATGCCGTTGAGCCGGTGCAGTTGCGCCAGCGTCAGGGCGAGCCTGTTCATCTGGATCTGATTGTGCTGCGTACCGTACGTCGGCATGATGGCAAGGTGTTGAAGACCCGTTTTGCGTTCATGCATCAACATGCAGGTGCCGAGCCGATCGCTCCGGCCAGTCTGGCCTGCTACATGATGCTGCGTAGCGAAGTGCAGGAAATGGCACGCTTGTTCAACACCGTGCGCGGCATTTTGCCAGCCAGCCACTCTGAGTTTGAAGAAGAACTTCATCTGCTGGCAGCCGCCCAGTTAACGCTGGCCTGCTGGGACTTGCTGCAGGCCCCCGACAATCGTGGTGTGCGGCAACTGAGTGCCCGCCTGCTGGGCAAACCGGGCCTGAAGTCCAGTCAGTCGGTCGATGCGCTGGTGAAGATGCTGGTGTTGAAAGAAGCGATGAGTTAAGCCCAGCCGTCCAGCCCTGTGTAAAAGCCTGCCAAACGGCAGGCTTTTTTTGTCCAGCGTCGTCGCAGATGGCCGGGCGCTCAGTGAGATGCGTTGTGCTGATGCTCGGGCAGCTCGTTGCGCCGCCAGAGCGCATGATGCATGAGCAGTTCCTGCCTTGTGCAGGAAGCGCCGGCACACCGTAGCTTGTCTTGGGTGGAGGTGGAGTTTGCCCTGACCGGACGTTCGCAGGCTGTCAGGGCGAGGTGTCAGACTTTCAGACTTAAAGAGGACTGCGTATTTTGCGTCTTGCCCGACGCATCGTAGAACGTATTGCGGCCCGTGAAGGCTTCTAGCGCATCCAGATTTTGCTGGGTGTCGGCCAGAAAAGTATCAACCAAAATGCGATTGTTGTCGCTGGCGTTGCGCACTTTTTGGCTCAGCTCGATCAGTTGCTCCAGCTCGTGTTCCAGCTCATCCTGTTCGGCAGCGTAGCGCAGGCCCTGATTGCTGTTTTCCAGTCCGCGTGCTTGCAGCAGTTGGGCGCGGGTCTGCTCCAGTTGCTCAATGCGTTCGAGCACCTGGTACTTGCTCAGGGTGATCTGGGCCAGTTCCTGAGGCTCAAAGCGACGCAGCAGCAAGGTATTTTCTTCGACCAGCAACTGCTCGAAATCCAGCAGGGCTTGGTGTTGATCGGCAAGGCAGGTTTGCAAAGGCATGGCCGTTTGGGGTGAGTTACTTGAGAAGATCGCGCACGGAGGCGATCAGGGAGTCGGCAATCCGGCTGGTGTCAATTTTGAGCTCGCCGGCGGCAATAGCCTGGCGCAAGGCCTCGACTTTTTTCATGTCCACATCGGCGCTGCTGTCTTGCAGCGAATTGAGCTGGCGGGCTGCGGCGCTGAAATCCACTTCGTTGGTGCTGGTGCTGTTGTATGCCTGGCGTGCACGACTGGGAGCCGTGCTGCGTTCTGCGGCAGAGGTTTCAGCAAGAGGTGTCTTGAGGGAGGAGGGGCTGATCTTCACGTTTTTCTCCGTGCGGCCTGTTCTTTGCGTTGATCTTGTAACGGCGCTCTGGACGCAAACTTTAGCATGCTCATCGGATTTCGTTCAGAGAATGACCTGGACCGTGGAGGCATCCAGGACAGTGGCCGAAATGATTTGCCCTGAACTGGCCTTGATCTGAATTTGGGTGCCCGGTGCTCCGCTTTGCAGAGCCTGACCCTCTCCACTGGCGACAAAGCCCATGCCGCGTGCAATGGTGCGAACCATTTGGCCGCGTGTTACCGATTGTGGATCGCGCAGCGCCGAGGCTCGTATCGCATTGCCCAACGGGATGCGCTGGCTGGCGACATAGCCGATGATCCGCTCCGGATCAATGACCACGCCATTGGCCAGCGCCAGCAAGTCCCCCTCGCGCTCGACCAGATCATCTTGCTGAATGGTCTCGCCTGGGTTGATACGCCGGCTGCTCACGTAATAGCTGCCCTGGATCGATAGCGTAGCGCCTATCGACGTGCTCCAGCTGTGCGGGCTCAGGCAGCGCACGCCCACGCTCATGCGCGAGCGCAGGCGTTGGCCGCTGGGCAGGAAGATCTGGTTTTGGGCGCAGGCCGGCATAGTGTCAAGGCGCGAGGTATCCAGCGTGATCGTGGCGACACCAGGATACATCTGCGCCTGTTTATGTAAAAACTCCTGCGCCTGCTCCTGCATGGCTTGCACACTGAGTACGTTGGCCGGCTCCTGGGCGCGCGCAGTGACGCTCGCCCCCAGGGCGAACAGACATACGCAAAGCAGGAGTCTATACAAGGTCATGGCTGAATTTTACGGGCTCAGTCGCTGGGTCAAGAGCTGAACTGGCCGATAAATTGCGTTTTGTTCCCGGGTTTGTGATGCCGTGCCTCTGGCTACCATTCTGTCATGTCGGTGAAAAGGCGTGCGCGCGTTCACTGTATTTTGAACTTGAACACAGAATATTGGCTTGACTCCATGATTGATCGCATCGGTGAGCACCTGAAGTTTTACCAGACGGCACTGGCTGTGCGCCAACAGCGCCAAGAGGTTCTGGCCTCCAATATTGCCAACGCCGACACGCCCAACTACAAGGCACGGGATATGGACTTTACGGCCACCCTGAAAGCTGCTTTAGGGGGGCAGGGCCAGATGGCATTGCCCAATACCAGCCTGTCCCTGACATCGGTCCGTCACATACCCGCCCAGGCCAGCCGTCCGCCCAGCACGGACGAGCTGCTCTACCGCGTCCCCGTACAACCATCTTTGGATGGCAATACGGTTGAGATGGACGTCGAGCGCATGCAGTTTGCCGATAACACCTTGCACTATCAAAGCACCATCAACCTGGCGTCCCAGCGTTTGAAAGGCTTGATGGCAGCCTTGCAACAGTAATAGCGAGTCTTCATGTCCAGTTTCAGTATTTTCCAGATTGCCGGCTCTGCCCTGACAGCGCAGTCCCAACGCATGAACGTGTCGGCCAGCAACCTGGCTAACGCCGACAGCGTGGTCGGGCCCGATGGTCAGCCATACAAGGCTCGCCAGGTCGTGTTTCAGATGACTCCGCAGGGCAACAGTCCTGTCGGTGGCGTGCAGGTGCTGGGGGTGCAGGAAAGCAATGCGCCGGGTCGATTGCAGTACGACCCCGGCAATCCCTATGCCGATGCCCAAGGTTATGTGACCTTGCCCAATGTGGATGTGGTGGCCGAGACCGTCAATATGCTGGCCGCGTCGCGCTCCTATCAGGCCAATGTAGAGGTGGTGAACACCTCCAAAAACCTGATGTTGCGCACCCTGACCATTGGCCAGTAAACCGGTTTACGCAAAGAGAGAGCATGAGCACAGTCACCAACGATCGCAGTGCCCTGGATCCCACCGCCGGGGCGATGGCCGGGATGGATGCCCGTAACAAAAGCGCCATGGCCGAAACGGAAGACCGTTTCCTGACCATGCTGATTACACAGCTGCGCAATCAGGACCCACTTAACCCCATGGACAATGCCCAGGTCACCAGCCAGATGGCACAAATGTCCACGGTGGCCGGGATTCAGCAATTGAACAATACCTTGCTGGCCGTGGCCGGACAGATGGATGTCAGCCAGTCCATGCAGGCTGCCAACCTGATTGGCAAGCAGGTGCTGGTGCCAGGTGCGAAAGTGTCCCTGGGCACGAGTCCGGACGGCGAGAAAGTTGCCATGCCTTTTGGGATTGACCTGGTCAGTGGCAGCAGTACCACCTTGGTGCATATCAAAGACAGCAGTGGCAAGGTGGTGCGCGAGTACGAGCTGGGGCCCAAAGAGGCCGGGGTGTATTCGCTGAGCTGGGATGGCCTGGACAACCAGGGCTCCCCGCTGGCCGACGGTTCCTACACCGTCAGTGTGTTGGCCAGCAATGATGGCACGGCTGTGACAGCCAGTCCATTGACGCACGGCAAGGTCGATAGTGTGGCTTATACCTCCAGCGGCCTGATGCTGGATCTGGGTCTGGCAGGTTCATTCTCCCTGCTGGATATACGCAAAATTATGTAAGCGTTGCTGGCCTCTTGAGCGCGCTGGGCCAACACGACATTAAAAGGAAATTTCATGAGCTTCGGACAAGGATTGAGCGGCCTGAACGCCGCCTCCCAGAACCTGGATTCTATCGGTAACAATATCGCCAACTCGGGAACGGTTGGCTATAAAGCGTCGAGTGTGCAGTTCGCGGACGTTTACGCGAACTCGCGCGTCGGTCTGGGCGTGCAAGTATCGCGCGTCAGCCAGCGCTTTTCGGTGGGTAACATCAGCTCCTCGGGCAATATGTTTGACATGGCCATTGACGGGGCCAATGGCCTGTTCCGTCTGGAGCAAAGCAACGGTGCCGTGCTGTTTTCGCGCAATGGCCAGTTCTATCCCGACAAGGCAGGCTATTTGGTGAATGCCCAGGGCCACTACCTGACCGGCTATGGCGTGGGCAGCAGCCAGCTTGAGCGCTTGCAGGTGCCATCGGCAAACGTGCCGCCCAAAGCCACGACGTCCCTGGATTTCAAGCCCAACCTGCCCGGTGGTGCCGAAGCAATTCCAGCCCAGGATGCCAATGGCAATCCCATCAATATCTTTGACCCCAAAGACAGCACCACTTACAGCGAATCGTTTAGCTACTCCGTTTACGACTCTCTGGGCAACAGTCACGAAATCTCTCAATACTTTGTCAAGCGGCCTGCCAATGCGGGCGGTGAAAGTGTATGGGACGTGTACTACATGGAAGGCAGCACGCCTTTGTCGCCCGCCAAAGCGACACTGACTTTTAACGGTGCCGGGGTGCTGACCAGCCCGACCCCTGCAACGGTCAACCTGACCTTGGCCAACCCCGGCGGCAATGCCTCCCCGGCCGACGACCTGGTCTTTGATGTGCGCTATACCGGCACGACCCAGTTCGGTGGCGAGTTTGCCAAAGGCAAGCCTTACCAGGATGGCTACGCCACCGGTGAATACGCTGGCATGAACATCGACAAGGACGGCACCATGGTGGCGTCCTACACCAACGGCGTCACTCAACGTCTGGGTTCGCTGGTTCTGGCCGACTTTAGCAACTTGCAAGGCCTTAGCCCCGTGGGCGGCAACGCCTGGGCAGAGACCGGCGCGTCGGGTCAACCCATTCTGGGCCGTCCTGGCGAGAACGGGCTGGCCACGATCAAGGGTCAGGCCGTGGAAGACTCCAATGTGGACATGGGTCAGGAACTGGTCAATATGATCATTGCCCAGCGCACCTATCAGGCCAATGCCCAGACCATCAAGACACAGGATCAGGTTCTGCAAACCCTGGTCAACCTGCGTTAAGAGCTGTCATGGATCGCCTGATTTATACCGCCATGAATGGCGCTCAGCGCACGCTGGAGCAGCAAGACGTCATCACCAACAATCTGGCCAATGTGAACACGTCCGGTTTTCGCGAACAGCTCGCGTATTACCGCTCGGTGCCCGTTACTAGTGAGGACGGTGCGCAGACCCGTGTGGGCACCGCCACGGTGACGCCGGGCAGTCGTTTTCAACCGGGCACAATGGCCGAAACCGGTAATGCACTGGATGTGGCGATTGCAGGTCAGGGCTGGTTTGCCGTTCGTGCGCTCGATGGCCAGGAGGCCTATACCCGGGCAGGCGATCTGGTCGTCAATGCCCAGAACCAGTTGGTGACGCAGTCCGGTTTGCCCGTGCTGAGCGCCGACGGTCAGGCGATCGAGATTCCCGATCGGGGAACCGTCACTTTTTCCAGCGACGGTCAGTTGACTGCCCTGGGAGCTGGCGACAATCCGCGCGACATTCAGGTGATGGGGCAGTTGAAAATGGTCAACCCACCCGCCGCCGACCTGTTGCGGGGTCAGGATGGTTTGTTTCGTATGAGCAGCGGTGCACCGGCTCCCGCGGACCCGTCGGTGCGGATGGTGTCGGGCTTTATTGAAAAAAGCAACGTGAACCCGGCTGAAGCGATGGTGGCCATGATTGCCAATGCCCGTCGTTTTGAAACCCAGATGAAGGTCATCCAGGACGCCGGCGTACGCGAGGACCGGGCCAACTCTCTACTTTCATTTAATGGCTAAGCCTCGCGCATGACGCGAGCGCTAGCTTCAAGGATTACACACACATGATTCGCTCTCTGTGGATTGCCAAGACCGGTCTGGAAGCCCAGCAGACCAATATGGATGTCATTTCCAATAACTTGGCCAACGTCAATACCACCGGTTTCAAACGTACCCGTGCGGTGTTTGAAGACCTGATGTACCAAACCCTTCGTCAGCCTGGTGCTCAGGTCGGCGCTGCCAACCAGTTGCCTACGGGTCTGCAGATCGGTACGGGCGTGCGCACGGTGGCCACGGAGCGTATCCATAGTCAGGGCGATATGAAGCACACCGGCCACAATATGGACATCGCCATTCAGGGCAGTGGGTTTTTGCAAGTGGAAATGCCGGATGGCACCTTCGCCTATACGCGTGACGGCAGTTTGCAACGCGATCAGAATGGTCAACTGGTGACAGCCGGCGGCTACCCCATTCAGCCTCCCATCAATATCCCGGATAACGCCCTGGAACTGACCATTGGGCGCGACGGGACCGTGTCGGTTACTCAGCCCGGTGCCGCGGGCGCCAGTGTGGAGGTGGGGCAACTGCAACTGAGCACCTTCGTCAACCCGGCCGGTTTGCAAAGCATGGGCGAGAACTTGTACATCGAAACCGATGCGTCGGGGGCCGCAAACTTTCTGCAGCCAGGTATGGATGGCGCAGGGCTGGTCATGCACAAGTACAACGAAACGTCCAACGTCAACGTGGCCGAGGAGCTGGTCAATATGATCAGTGCCCAGCGTGCCTACGAAATCAATAGCAAGGCCGTGTCCACCGCTGACCAGATGCTGGCTCGTCTGACGCAGCTGTAAACCTGAAGAGATCGTGACAATGTTCCAAGCTCTGTTGAGCCGTCTTGCCCTGTGTGCGCTGCTTGTCTTGTCCGGTTGCGCGCTGGTGCCCCCTGAAGATGTAGTCACCGGCCCCTTGACCGCGGCTCCGCCTCCCGCCATTCCAGCGGCTGTGGTGGCAAATGGCTCCATCTATCAGCCCTCGGCGTATGGCAACTATCCGCTGTTTGAGGACAGACGGCCCCGCAATGTGGGCGATATTGTCACCATCATGATTCAGGAGCGCACCAACGCTGCCAAGAATGTGTCGACCAACACGGACCGGACCGGTAGCGGCGGCTTGGACTTTACGGGTGTCCCGGCTTTCCTGCCCAATGAAATAGGCAGCAAGCAGAACTTTGAGGTGTCCGGCTCGAACAAGGCACAAGGCAAGGGCTCCAGCCGCGCCGACAATACGTTCAGCGGCACCTTGACCACGACGGTGGTGGGCGTGCTGCCCAACGGCAACCTGCAGGTCGCCGGGGAGAAGCAGATCGCCATCAACCGGGGCAGTGAACACATCCGCTTTTCCGGCGTTGTGGACCCGCGCTCCATTACCGGCAGCAATACGGTGTCGTCCACGCAGGTGGCCGATGCCCGTATCGAGTTTCGTAGCAAAGGGGTGATGGACGAAGTCCAGACCATGGGTTGGCTACAGCGTTTTTTCCTGAATATTTCCCCGTTCTGAGCCTTTTGCTTGCTATGGCATTTTCCATGAGTCGTACTCCTTTCTCTTCTTACCGCGACATGCTGCGGGCAGCCATGCTGGCAGCAGGCCTGTTGCTGGCTCCGCTCAGTCAGGCCGAGCGAATCAAGGATCTGGCGTCCATCCAGGGGGTGCGCGACAATCCGCTGATCGGTTACGGTCTGGTGGTGGGTCTGGACGGCAGTGGCGACCAGGTTCGCCAAGCGCCGTTTACGCAGCAAAGTCTGACCAATATGCTGTCGCAACTGGGGGTGACTATTCCCCAGGGCAGCAATATGCAGCTCAAGAACGTGGCGGCTGTGATGGTGACAGCCCGCCTGCCCGCCTTTGCCCGTCCTGGCCAGTCTGTGGACGTGGTGGTGTCCTCCATGGGGAACGCCAAGAGTCTGCGCGGCGGCACCTTGCTGATGACGCCCTTGAAAGGTGCGAACGGTCAGGTGTACGCGATCGCACAGGGTAACTTGCTGGTAGGCGGCGCCGGTGCCGAAGCCGGCGGTTCCAGTGTCCAGGTCAACCAGTTAAATGGCGGCACGATTCCTGGCGGTGCCACGGTCGAGCAAAGCGTGCCCACAACGTATGCGCGGGACGGGGTGATCAATCTGGAGATGAACACCTCGGACTTTGGGACCGCCCAGAACGTGGTGGCTGCCCTGAACAAACAGTTCGGTCCGTCCACGGCCACGGCGCTGGATGGGCGCCTGATTCAGGTACGGGGTCCATTGGACCCCCAGGCCCAGACTGCTTTTATTTCCCATGTGGAAAACCTGCAAGTAAATCTGCCGCCAGCGCGCGCACGGGTGGTTATCAATGCGCGTACGGGTTCGGTGGTCATGAATCGTACCGTCACCATTGATGAGGCCGCGATTGCCTATGGCAACTTGTCGGTGGTCATCAGCCGTCAACCGCAGGTCAGCCAGCCCGATACCCCGTTCGGTGGCGGCCAGACGGTCGTGGCTGACAGCACGCAGATTGAAATGCGCAGTGACAGTGGTTCGCTGCAACGCGTAAAGACCAGTGCCAATCTGGCCGATGTGGTGCGGGCGCTCAATGCCTTGGGCGCTACCCCTCAAGATTTGTTGTCCATTTTGCAGAACCTGAAAAGCGCGGGCGCTTTGCGGGCAGATCTGGAGATCATCTAATGACGGTGCAGTACTTTCCTCGTCCAGGAACGGGAACGCAGGTTTCAATTTTTGACCCGCAACAGTTGGCTCAGCTGCGTCGGCAAGCCGGGCAGGACGATCAGAATCAAGCGACTCAACTGCAAGTGGCCCGTCAGTTCGAGTCCCTGTTTATCCAGAATATTTTGAAGCAGGCGCGAGCCGCCAATCCTGAAGGCGGCATGTTTGATACCCAGTCCGTGCGCATGGCGCAAAGCCTGGGCGATGAGCAGTTGGCCCTGCAGTTGGCTGACCCGGGCATCGGATTGGCCAAGGCCTTGCAGGCTCAGATGAGCGGGCAAGACAGCGAGCCCTTTGGCGCTGCGTCCTATGACCCGGAAACCGCGTCTTCGCGTCGTGCGGATTTGCGCTCGCGCATGCCCAATGACCGCTCCATTGATGCGGCCTCCATTGCCGAACTGATCGACAAGCTCAGCAATAACAGCACGGTGCAGCGCGTGTACTCTTCGATTCAGGGGGCGCCCAACCACATCCGTCAGTTTGTAGACCGCATGAATACCGCAGCCAAAGTGGCCGCAGAAGACAGTGGTGTCCCCGCCAAGCTGATCTTGAGTCAGGCGGCCTTGGAGTCGGGCTGGGGCAAACGTGAAATCATGCATGCCGACGGTTCCACCAGCCACAATTTGTTTGGGATCAAGGCCACCCCCTCCTGGAAAGGAAAAACGGTAGAGGTCATGACCACCGAATACCAAAACGGTGTGGCCCGGAAGATGACGCAAACCTTTCGTGCCTATGACTCTTATGCCGAGTCCTTTGCCGACTACGCGCGTCTGATCGGCAATAACAAGCGCTATGAAAGTGTCAAGCACGCCGCAACGCCGCAAGAGGCTGCGCAGCGTATTCAGGATGCAGGCTACGCCACGGATCCTTCTTACGCCAAAAAACTGATTGCCATCATGGCCTACTTTGATGGCGGCAAGTCTTAATTATTGTTACAGGTCTAAATAATGCACCAAGGTGGTCGTTAAAAAGCAGCATGTTCATTTTTCGCCTTGGACACAACGGGCCGGGCAGGACAGAAAGGATTTGATATGAATCTCGCCAACCTTGGTATTACCGGCTTGTATGCCGCTCAAAAGCGCATGCAGGTGACGGGCCACAATATTAATAATATCGATACCCCTGGCTATAACCGCCAATCGGTTCTGGTTGAGACGGCTGGTTCGGTAGGAGGCAGTGCCGGTTATTACGGCCGCGGTGTGCAGGTCGTGACGGTGCAGCGCTCCTACGACAATTTTCTGTATCAACAGCTGGTGCGTTCCCAGACCGCCGGAGCGGCTCTGGTCAGCTACGGCACCGAAATTGCCCAGCTGGACAATTTGTTCTCGGATCGTACGGTCGGTGTCAGCCCCGCCTTGCAGAATTTCTTTGACGGGCTGGAAGCGGTTGCCTCGCAGCCTGCCGATCCTTCGGCACGCCAGGAACTGTTGGGCCGCGCCGAAAGTCTGGCCACCCAGATTCGTGACGCCACCTCCTACATGAACCGCGTGAACGAGAACATCAACACGCAGGTTGGAACCACGGTTACCCAGATCAACAGCTATCTGGAGCGGATCGACAACGTCAATAAGCAGATTGTGGCTGCCAAGGGAACCACGCCCGGGCACGAGCCCAATGATCTGCTGGACCAGCGCGAACAGTTGGTGGCCGAACTGGGACAACTGATTGACGTTCGCACCGTCGAGCAGGACGGGCGCTTGAGCGTGACCACCGCAGGTGGCCAGATGTTGTTGGGTGGCGAGCGGGTCTATCCCTTGCATGCGGTGCGTTCCGCAGAAAACCCTGAGCGGTTTGTGGTCGGGTTTACGTCTGCCCTGAACGTGGACGGCAAGATGGTGGTGACCGAGTTTCGTGAAGGCGCGATCAAAGGCGGCACGCTCGGTGGCCTGCTGCAGTTCCGTCAGGAAAGTCTGGAGCCCGCCATCAGCGCCCTGGGGCGTCTGGCCGTGGGCCTGGCCCACACCGTGAACGATATTCACCGTCAAGGCATTGACTTGAAGGGGGAGGCGGGCAAAGACATATTCAGCGTCAGTGGCCCCAAAGTCGTGGCCAATGGCACCAATCCCGTCAGCAGTGGCGTACCCGGTGTGTCCTTCTACAAGGACCCGATTGATCCGGCTGATCCCAGCAAGGGTTACACCCAACCCGTGGACAAGCTGACCGGCGATAACTACCGGATCGAGCGTGTGGACGGACGCTTTCAGTTGCGCAATCTGAGCAGCAACGACATTACGCCCCTCAATGGACCGGACCAGGACGGCGGCATTACGCGGGTGGATGGCCTGGAAATCGACGTGTCCAGCCTGAAGACCCAGTCGCAGGATGGGGATTCCTGGCTGGTTCAGCCTACCGCCACCGCTGGCAGCAATTTACAGGTGGAGATCAAGCGTCCCCAGGATATTGCCGCGGCCAACCCGGATACCGGCTCGGCCAATGGCACGATCGCTCAGAAACTGGCGGATCTGCGCAATACCAAAGTGTTGGCGGACGGCTCCCTGAGCCTGAATGACTCCTTTGGCCAGATCGTGAACCGGATTGCGGTGCAAACGCAGCAAAACGGCACCGCGGCCAAGGCGCAACTCAAGCTGATCGAGCAGAACTATGCCGCTCAGCAAGCCTTGTCGGGCGTTAACAAGGATGAGGAATACATCATGCTCCAGCGTTTTCAGGAACAGTATCAGGCGGCCGCCCGTTTGATTGATGTCAGCTCCCAGATGTTTGACACCCTGTTGGGCCTGCGTACGTAAGTACGGCGATTCAGTCTTGAAATTGGAACCTTGCTATGCGTATTAGTTCTTCTCTTTTTTTTCAGACAGGCCTGAACTCGATCAACAAGCAGCAGTCCGATCTGATGCGTGTTTTTCAGCAGATGGGCTCGCAAAAGCGGATGATCACCCCCTCGGATGATCCTTTGGCGTCGGCCCAGACCATTAATCTGGCGCAGTCGCAGGCCATGGACAAGCGCTATGGTGAAAACCGCGAAGTGGCCATGCGTTCGCTGGGTGAGGAAGAAAACCTGCTCAATGCCGTCAACCTGCAGTTGCAGGGCGTGCAAACCCGTTTGGTGGAAGCTTCCACGGGCACCATGTCGGATGCCGATCGCAGCACCTTGGCTACCGTGATCGAAAGTGCGCTGGATACCCTGTTTGGCTTTGCCAACACCAAGGATGGTTCGGGCCAGTATCTGTTCTCCGGGGCTAAAGGGACGACTCAGGCGTTTGAGCGGACGGGAAACACCTTTACCTACACGGGTGACACCAACAGCCGTGATATTCAGGTTGAGCAAACCCGCCAGATGGACTCGGCCGATCATGGTCGCACCATCTTCGAGCGGGCCAACCCCGGATCGACAGCCTACTTCACCCAGGCCAACGCCAACAGTGGCTCGGCTGTGCTGAGCGCCCCCAACGGCAACTCGTCCTTGCCTGGCGCGCAGGCCAATTACACCATCCGATTTACCTCGGAAACGGATTACGACATCGAGGTGAACGGGGCGGTGGTCAGTCAAGGTGTGCTGGATGAGAACGAGCGTCAGCGCATCAGCCTGCCTGGCGGGGTCAGCGTGCAGATCGAAGGCAAGCCCGCCGTAGGCGACAGCTTTGCCATCAGTTCGGTGGACAGCACCAGCCCGGCTGACATGAATATGTTCAACACCTTGCAGTCGGTGGTGGACGCCTTGCGCAAGCCTGTCAGTGGGGACCCGGTTGCCCAGGCCGAGTTTCGCAACGCGATGAACTCAGCCATACAGCGTATCGGGGAGAACTTCGACAATGTGCAGACCGTAATTTCGTCGGTCGGTACGCGCATGAATGAAATTGATGCGCTCAGCGCCAATGGGGCTGCCCGAGCCCTCAATTACACCAATGAGCTCTCGCGTCTGGAAGATCTGAATATTTTTGATGCGTCCACTCAGTTGGAGCTGCGCAAGGCTGCGCTGGAAATGTCGGCGATGGCATTTCAGACGATCCAGAGCATGAGCCTGTTCAATTTGAATCGCTAGGACGCTGTTCCTTTTTTGGGTGGTTTTTCCTTAACCGGCAGTCAAGCACCACGTGCGGGAATCTTCTATGCTTTTTAAGAATTTGAGTCTAAGGGTCGGCATGACCTTTTGTATTGCTGCTCTGATGGCATTGACAGTGGCCATGGCAGCCTGGGCGCTGTATTACTTTCATGGTCTGTTGGCCCTGGGCTCCGGTGACGCGGTGTTGCGCACCTTGCAGGAGCAGCAGAGCACCTTCAACATTGTCTTGACCGTCGTGCTGGTGCTGGCCGTGTTGTTGGGGCTGGCGGCCATCAGCTACTTTCTCCGTCGGGTGGTGCGTCCCTTGGGTGACTTTGCGGCGTACTTTGATGCCATTGCCAAAGGCGACCTGACCCAACGTATCCATGTTCTGACCTCCAACGAAATCGGTGACTTGTTCGAGTCGCTGGGTCGCATGCAGGAGTCCCTGGTCAAGACCACCACGGCGGTGCGTCTGGGACTGGAGGAGATTCATGCCGGCGCACAGGAAATTGCCCAGGGCAACACCAATATCAGCAGTCGTACCGAAGAGCAGGCTGCTTCCTTGCAGCAGACGGCTGCCAGCATGGAACAATTGGCTGGGACCGTTCGCCAAAATGCCGATAACGCCCAGCAAGCCAATCAGTTGGCCGCGACCGCCTCGGATGTAGCACATCGTGGGGGGAGCGCCGTCAATGAAGTGGTAGCCACCATGCAGGGGATTTCGGCCAGTTCCAACAAGATCTCCGATATTGTGGGCGTGATTGACAGCATTGCTTTCCAGACCAATATTCTGGCCCTGAACGCGGCGGTTGAAGCGGCTCGTGCGGGTGAGCAGGGCAAGGGTTTTGCCGTGGTGGCCGCTGAAGTCCGCGCTCTGGCACAACGCAGTGCGCAGGCCGCGCGTGAAATCACGGCCCTGATCGAGGATTCGGTGCGTAAGGTCACGGAAGGTTCCTCGCAGGTGGAACGCGCGGGCGCCACTATGCAGGAAATTGTGGATTCCGTGCGTCGTGTCACCGACATCATGGGTGAGATCACGGCCGCAACGATTGAGCAGTCCTCCGGTATCGATCAGGTGAATCGCGCTGTCTCGCAGATGGATGAGACGACGCAGTACAACGCCCGTCTGGTGGAGCAGGCCGCTCTGGCTTCCTCGGGGCTGAGCGAGCAGGTCACCAAGGTCAACCAGGCGATCGCGTTCTTTCGCTCGCCGGGCACGGAAGTGATCGACGTCAGCGCCCGCCGCGTCGCTAACCGCCGCAGTGCCAGTGCATCCTCATCGGACGCCGAGACACGTCGCACGCCATCCTTGAAAGGTGTGGCGAACGCTGCCAAACCTGCTGTGGGCGTGAGCAGGGGGCTGTCGGCTCCCGCCAAGACCTCGCCGCCTGCTGCCAAGGCCACCGCCGCTACTCAGGAAGATAGTCAGCGTCTGTTGCGTCCCGACTTGAGCGGCAAGCCTCACAGTGCCTCTTCGGACGATGATTGGGAGGAGTTCTAATGCCTTGCTCCCGACTGGGTATCTGGGTCGGGCGGGGCCGTAAGACGCTGATCGGTTTGTGCTTGCTGACCCTGGCTGCTTGCGCCACCCAGGGCTCGTCTTTCAAGGCGTCGGGGCTGAATGATCTGGTCCCGGGCCAAAGCACGCGTGCTGACGCTGAGCAGTCCTTGCAAGGCCGTCCACACCAGGTCTACCGACAGCTCGACGGCAGTGAAATGGCCGTGTGGTTCCAGGGGACAACCCTGGCAACGGACGCGGTCTATTTTCGCCAGGAGTTGTGGCTTCAGTTTGATGCCCAGGGGCGTTTCCAGCATGTGGTCAAACGCAGCCATATTCCTTCCATGTACCGCGAGCAAGCGCGTAGCGCTACTACAGGCTCGGTCACGATTGAGCACCCTGGCACGGAGATGATTACCATCTTGCCGGTCAGCCACTAGAGTTTTCTTTGGATTTAGCAAATGCTGGGTATTGAAAGCAGTCTTCCGTCCGCGTCCCGCGCATCTAAACGTCGTTCCTCCAAATCGTTTCGTCCCAGCCTGAAGTCGGCGTCGGGCTTGAAGATCAGCACCATGCTGATGATTTGCATGGGATTGTTTTTGGTCCTGATTGTGGCGGTAGGGGGGCTGGCCGCCTATTACCTGCAGCAAAGTGGCGAGGCCTTGCGTACGATCAATCGTCAGGATCAGCGTGCCATGCAGATCCTGCAGTTGAACAACAATATGATGGAAGCCCGTGTCAGCTTGATGAGCGCGGCGCGCTTCTATCAGGAAGCCGGTATTGATGATGATCAGAACCTGCTGCAAAGTGCCGAGAACTCTGTCACGTTGGCCACGCAAAAGCTGGATGAGGTGCGCAAGGCCTTTGCCGATATTCGTGCCAATATGCCGACCGAGCCTGAGCTGCGCCGTTTGGCCATGGGACTGGTTGCGTCCTATCAGGCTTATCTGGATGACGGGATTGAACCCATGGTTCAGGCACTGGAAACCCGTGATTACAGTACCTTTTACTTTGTCAGCGAAGGTTTTGGCGTTTTGCGCGCTGCCACTTTCCAGTTCCGCATTGAGGAGCTGAGCAAGTTCTACAACGAGCAGACTGACGTGTTGCTGGAGCAGGCAGAACTGCAAACCCGTGTGGCCAATATCGTCATCGCCCTGGCCTTGTTGCTGGGTCTGGCCATTATTGTGGCCTTGCGACTGGTGCTGGGCCGCACCGCGTTGACCCCCTTGCGTGAAGCCGGTATGCATTTTGACCATATTGCCAACGGCGATCTGACCAAGAAAATTACCTACCGCTCGGCCAATGAGGTCGGGGTGTTGTATGACGCCATGCGTCGCATGCAACAAAGCCTGCAGGGGATCGTGCTGACCGTGCGCCAAGGTGTGGACGAGATCGCCTCGGGTTCTTCGCAGATTTTTGCCGGTAATACCGACTTGAGTTCCCGCACCGAGCAGCAAGCTGCCGCTTTGCAGGAAACGGCGGCCAGTCTTGAAGAATTGGCCAGTACGGTGCGTCAGAATGCCGACAATGCCCATCAGGCCGATCAGTTGGCGCATAACGCCGCCAAAGTGGCACAGCAGGGTGGTGAGTCGGTCGGCGCGGTCGTTCACACGATGAACCAGATTTCCGCTCGTTCCGGACAGGTAGCCGACATTGTTAACGTGATTGACGGTATTGCCTTCCAGACCAATATTCTGGCCTTGAACGCCGCGGTGGAAGCGGCTCGCGCGGGAGAGCAGGGCAAGGGCTTTGCCGTGGTGGCCGGAGAGGTGCGTAGCCTGGCACAGCGCAGCGCCCAGGCCGCCAAGGAAATCAAAGGTCTGATCGAAGCCTCGCAAAACGAAGTCCAGACCGGAACGCAGCAGGTGGCCAGTGCGGGCGACATCATTCAAGAGGTGGTGCGTGCGGTCAATAGCGTCACTACCTTGATGAGCGAGATTTCCTCGGCCTCGCAGGAGCAGACGGCCGGTATTGAGCAGATCAACACGGCAGTGGCTCAAATGGATGCTGTGGTGCAGCAAAACGCCTCGCTGGTCGAGGAGGCGGCGGCTGCGGCAGGCTCCTTGCAGGCACAATCCGAGACCCTGGCAGAGGCCGTGTCCCAGTTCAAGGTTCAGGAAGGGGATGTGATTGATATGGCCGAACGCGATTACGACCGGTTGCGCTAAGCCTTTTGGGGGAAAAAACGGGCGGGTGCCTATAGTTGAAATCCCCTAGAAAATCAGGGTCCGCGAGGGCGATGCTGCATGGCACAATAATTCTTTGTCCCTAGCCAGCAGAGACGCCCATGTCCTTCGCGATTCCCGGTGAATCCGTGGCCAAGACGGCGGTGCGCCAGAAAGCGCCCGGCATCTTGGCCTGGTTGATTGCTTACCCACCTTTTGATCAGATGCAGGCACAGCACTGCGATTACCTGATCGAACATAGTGAGCTCCGGTTTTTCTCGGCCGGGCAGGTGCTGTTGGAGCAGGGCGCGCGCGTCGATCAGCTCTATCTTGTTCGCCAGGGACAGATCGGCACCCAGGCGCACGGCGAAACCCAGGAGTATGTGGAAGGAGACCTGCTGCCAGTGCGTGAGCTGGTGTCCGGGCAAGCGCTGGAGAGCGCCTACCAGGTACAGGAAGACTGTTTCACCTTGTGTGTGGCCGGTGAGGCCGTTGCGCATCTGTTGAGCATCAGCGAACCGTTTCGGGATTATTGTCTCCGCGGCACCAGCAGTTTGCTGGCTTCGGTCTGGCGCAGCGCTCAGAAAAGCGCCAGTGCCGAACTGGGGGCCAGTTATACCTTGGACATGAGTCTGCAGTCCCTGACAGAACGGGGGCTGCTCAGTTGTCTGCCTGATTGTCCGGTCGAGCAGGCCGTCAAAGACATGCACGAGCGGCAGGTCAGCAGCATGGTCGTGGTCAATGCCGATCAGCATCTGTTGGGGATCTTCACCTTGCGCGATCTGCGCCGTCTGGTGGCTGGAGGCCAATACGATCCAGGTCAGGCCATGTCGGAAATCATGACGCCGGACCCGGTCTGGCTTGCGCCTCAGGCTTCGGCGTTTGATGCGGCGCTGTTGATGGTCGAGCATCAGATCGGTCATGTCTGCCTGGTTCAGGATCATAAAGTGGTGGGCATGGTGTCCGAGCGCGATGTGTTCTCCTTGCAGCGCGTCGATCTGGTCCACCTGTCGCGTGCCTTGCGTTGCGCCCAGGATGTGTCCGGGCTGGTGCGCTTGCAAGCCGATATTGGCCGACTGGTCGATGCCATGCTGGCCCACGGTGCGCGCTCTGAGCAACTGACAGCCGTAATTACGCGTTTGAATGACCATACGGTTCAGCGCACGATCGAACTGTCTTTGCCCGGCTCGGGGCTGGATGGCATCGAGTTTTGCTGGCTGGCCTTTGGCAGCCAGGCCCGGGGTGAGCAGACCCGCCACACCGACCAGGATAATGGCATTTTATTTAGCGCCAGCTCGCCGGAGCAGGCCAACGCCTACCGGGCCTTGCTCCTGCCGTTTGCGCGTCGGGTCAACGAGGCTCTGGACCGTTGCGGCATGGCCTGGTGTACGGGCAATATCATGGCCAGCAACCCTGAGCTATGTCTTTCCGAAGCGGAATGGTTACATCGTTTTCAGATCATGATCGAGCGGCCGGCACCCGAGCAGTTGCTTGAGTCCACGATTTATTTTGACTGCCGGAGCATCTGGGGGCAGACCAGCCTGTTGCAACGTCTGCAGCGGCGCGTGCTGGGCATGGTGAACGATAATCCGGTGTTTCAGCGCATGCTGGCTCAAAGCACCTGTCAAACCCGCATTCCCAGTGGCAAAAAGCGCAGTCGTTTGGAGGCCTTGATGGGGCAGGGCGATGACAAGCTGGATATCAAGAAGCAGGCATTGGCCCCGATGGTGGATGTGTTGCGCGTGCTGGCGCTGGCCCACGGCTGTGAGTTGCCTTCGTCCATGGACCGGTTGGCGGTGTTGACCCAGCGTGGCGTCTTTAGCGCAGAGGAGTCGGAGGGCCTGCGCGAGGCCTACCGTTATTTGCAGTTGCTGCGTTTGCAACATCATCAGACGCAGTTGCAACAAGGCCAGGAGCCGGACAATCTGGTGCGTCTGGGCAGCTTGGGCGCACTGGATGCCCGTGTCTTGCGCGAGGCCTTGTCACAAGTGCGTCGTGCCCAGCGTATTCTGGCGTTCCGGTACCGCTTATGAAATTGCTCTCTTGGCTCCCCTGGCGACGCGCTTCCTTCGCCGCCCGTAGCCCCTCCCTGTCCTGGAGCGGGGTGGATGAGCTCACATGGGACGAAGCGGCATTTACCGTGTTGGACCTGGAAACCAGCGGGCTGGAACCCAAACGCCACCATATTGTGCAAATGGGCGCAGTACGACTGGAGCGGGGCTCGATTGCCCTGGGCAATGTGTGGGCCGGTCTGGTGCGCGCACACGGCGAACGCAGTCCAGAGAGTCTGCTGATTCATGAGATCAGTCCGCAGCTGCAGGAAAAAGGTGAACCCTTGCCGCAGCTCATGCGTGACTTTGCCCGTTATTCGGAAAACTCGGTCTGGGTCGCCTGGGATGCCGATTTTGATCTGGCATTTCTGGACCGTGCCTGGCCTCAGGCCGGTGTGCAACAGGCCCGGCCTCTGGCCCTGGATCTGGCTGAACTGGCAGCGTGTCTGCTGCCCGAATGGCGTGGTCGTCGACTGGGCCTGGATGATTGTCTGCGGTATTGTGGTCTGCCGGTCAGTGAGCGGCATGATGCCCTGGGAGACGCGTTGATCAGCGCCCAGTTGATGCAGTTGTTGATTGGACGTGCCAAACAAAAAGGTGTCCTGACGCTGGGCCAGGCCCGGCGTCTGATGCAGGCGCACAAGCAGCGCCAGGCCCATGCCTTTTAAGGGCCAGCCAGCCCGAGGGCAACCCGCATCATGGCTTCGTAGCCGGAGTTGAACAACTGGGCGAGAAAGGGCGTGGTTTGCGGGATCACCACGACCAGCAAGGTCAGGCCGATGGTCAGCGTAATCGGAAAACCCACCGCAAAAATCGTCAGCTGTTGGGCGGTACGGTTCAAGATGCCGAAGGCCAGGTTAATGGTCAGAAGCACAATAATCAGCGGCAGGGCCAGCAGCATGCCTGACACCCACAACTCGCTGCTCCAATCCAGCAATGCCCCCCAGCCATTGATGTTCAGGTCTGCACCGATGGGCAATACGTGGAACGTGCGCACCAGCACACCCAGCAAAAGCAGATGACCGTTCAGGGCCAGAAAAGTCAGCACCGCAATCACGTTCAGCAGCCGCGACAGCACGGCGGTATTGGCGCCCGTGGCCGGATCAAAGAAGGAGGCGAAGGACAGGCCCATCTGCAGCCCGATGAACTCGCCCGCTGTCTGTACCGCTGCGAATACGATACGCATGGTGAGCCCCAGCGCGACGCCGATAAACACTTGTTGCGCCGCAATCAGCAAAGCCTCGTACGAGGCGGTGGGCAGATCAGGCAGTGGGGGCAGCGAGGGCGCTACGATCAGAGCGAGGATAAAACCCAGCCCGATCTTGGCGCGTTTGGGAATGGCGGATTCACTGAAAAAAGGAACTGTCGCCAGTGTGGCCAGAATGCGGATGAACGGCCACAGAAAGGCGTTCAGCCAGGCATGGAGCTGGGCGGAGTTCAGGTCAAGCACGGTGCGCCTGGGGCCTGCGGGTCTGACAAGGCCGTGCGCCTTGCCAGACACATGGTGGTGGGCTCACGGCAGCCTCCTCGCTCCGGCCTGTCCTAATTGACCAGGCCGGGAATGCCGCGTAGCAGGCCCTGCATATAGTCGACCATATTGTTGATCAACCATGGGCCCAGCAGCACTACGGTAATGCCCATGGCCAGCAGCTTGGGGATGAACGACAACGTCATTTCATTGATCTGGGTGGCCGCCTGGAAGATACTGATGCCCAGACCCACGACCAGCACCACGATCAGCATGGGGCCGGCCATGGACAGAGCCAGTTTCAAGGCGGTATAGGTCATGGACATGACGGTCTCGGGAGTCATGGCGGTCCTTTATTGATAGAAGCTGCGGGCCAGCGAACCCAGCAGTAAATGCCAGCCGTCGGCCAGTACAAACAGCATGAGCTTAAAGGGCAGCGAAATGGTCACGGGCGGGACCATCATCATCCCTAAGGACATCAGCACGCTGGCAATGACCAGGTCGATGATCAGAAAGGGAATGAAGATCGTAAAACCGATCTGGAAAGCGGTTTTCAGTTCGCTGGTGACAAAGGCGGGCACCAGCACACGCAAGGGAACTTCTTCGGGCGTTTGCAGCTCGCCCACGCCCGCCATATCGCCAAACAATTTCAAGTCGGCTTCGCGGGTCTGATGCAGCATAAAGGTTTTCAGGGGCTGAGCGCCTTGCTCCAGGGCCGCCTCAAAGCTGATCTTGTTTTCCGACAGCGGCTTGTAGGCGTCCCGATACACCTGGTCAAACACCGGCGACATCACGAAGAAGGTCAGAAACAGAGCCAGACCCACCAGCACCGTATTGGGTGGCGCTGTCCCCGTGCCCATGGCATTGCGCAGCAGGCCCAACACGATAATGACACGGGTAAAGCCGGTCATCATCAGCAGGGCCGCCGGCAGAAAGGACATCATGGTCAGCATGGCCAGGGTCTGGATGCTGAGCGACCAGGTTTGCGAACCGTTCGGGCCCGCGGTGCTGGTGATGGCCGGAATGGCCTGCCCCACGGCCTGGGAAGGCAGGAACAGGCAGATCAGAGCCAGAAGCAGAGCGATACTGACGTGTGCTCGGGCAGGGGATGAAAATGCAGTCATGATGCGTTCAGCGGGGCGCACGGTGCTGGTCCAGATGGGTCTGGAAATCTGCCTCGGGGCTGGCAGACGCCTGTGTGTGCAACAGGCTGATCTGCTGGGGAGTGATGCCAATCAGAATTTCGCGCTCGTCAATCCGGATCAGGGCGACGCTGCTGCGCGGGCCCAGACGCCGGTTGTCCAGAATCTTGATGCGTTGCTGATTCTGATTCCTGAGCAGTCCGCCGCGGCGGGCCACCCAGGCTGCTGCCAGAATCAGGCCCACAACCAGCAGCAGGCTAAGCATGATTCTGACGAGCTGGGCTTGTTCCATGTTCTAGCGACGACCGTTCAGTCGCTGGATACGGTCCGAGGGCGTCACAATATCGGTGACGCGAATCCCGTACTTGTCGTCTACGACCACCACTTCACCCTGGGCGATAAGGTAGCCGTTCACATAAATATCCAGGGGCTCGCCGGCCAGGCCGTCCAGCTCCACGACCGAGCCCTGGCCCAGTTGCAGAATGTTCTTGATGGTCAGGCGGGTGCGACCCAGCTCTACCGACAGCTGGACGGGGATGTCCATAATCATGTCGATATCGGTGGTTGCCGTGTTCTGGGCCGGTTCCATGGGGGGGAACAGATTGCTGGCCGGGCTGGGTTCGTGCACCGGCGTAGCCGCGCTTTGCTCGGCCAGGGCCGAGGCCCAGTCATCTTCCAGGGGCTGTTCCAGACCTTGGGCCTGGGTGCTGCTTTGGGTGCCGGCCTGTTGCTCAGCCATCGCGGCTGCCCAGTCGTCCTCGGGCGCAGACCGGTCGTTAGGGTTGTGAGGGTCGCTCATAGGGACTTACCTTTAGTCAAATCGCTGTCGTTGGTGGCCAGGATGTTTTCTACCCGCAGGGAGTAACGGCCGCCGGAAGTGCCATACTGGCATTCCAGAACCGGCACCCCATCCACGTGGGCTTCAATTAGAGTGGGGATGTCAATGGGCAACACATCATTGACCTTGAGCTGAGTGAGCTCGGCAATGGTCATGTCGATATTGACAAAGTTGGCAATCAGCTCGACTTCGGCGCTGCGCACCTGGCGCGAGAGCTGCTGGGTCCAGCGCTGGTCGATGGCATCGGTGCCCTTGTCTTGCAAGGGGCGCGTCAACAGGTCGCGCACCGGCTCGATCATGGAGTAGGGCAGGCAGATGTTCAGATTGCCGCCTTGGGCGCCGAATTCAATATTGAACGAGGTCACCACCACGATATCGTTGCTGCTGCTGATGCTGGCAAACTTGGTGTGCATTTCCGAGCGCATGTACTCCGCCTCAAGCGGGTAGATCGACTCCCAGGCGCCGCAATAGCTCTCCAGGGTCAGGGTCAGCAAACGCTGGATAATGCGTTGTTCTGTGGTGGTGAAGTCGCGACCTTCCACACGCGTGTTGTAGCGGCCATGGCCACCAAACAGGCTGTCGATAATCAGAAAGACCAGGTTTGGGTCGTAGGTGAACAGCGACACGCCACGCAGAGGCTTTAAGGCAACCATGTTCAGGTTGCTGGGCACGGGCAGGTTGCGCTCGAAGTCCGAGTACTTCTGAATGCGAATGGAGCCGACGGTAATGTCGGCGTTACGGCGCATGAAGCTGAGCATGGTCGAGCGCAGCCGACGGGCAAAGCGCTCGTTGATCAGCTCCAGCGTCTGCATGCGGTGGCGCACCACCCGATCTGGCGAGGTCAGGTCATAGGCCCGCACGCCAGAGAGGTTTTCATTCAGGGGCTTGGTGTCAGCGCCTTCGCCGGTAACACCGGCCAGCAGTGCATCGACTTCGTCTTGGGATAAGAAGCTCTGATACGACATTTATTGGATGACAAAGGCGGTGAACAGGACATCATTGATGTGCGGAACAGCAGGATTGGGCGGGTAGGGCTCTTTCAGGCCCGCGCTCAGCTGTGCAACCAAGGCTTGACGCCCTTCGGAAGTCTGGATGTAGGTGGGACGCTGTTCAGCCAGGATCTTGAGCACCCGGTCACGAACCATGGGCATGTACTCCACCAACATGGCGCGCGAACCATCATCCTGAACGCGCAAGGTGATGCCCACATACAGAATGCGCGAGCGGCCATTCTCGTTCAGGGTGACGGTGAACGGGTCCAGCGGCGCAAAAATGGGCTTGGCGTTGATCTTGACGGCGGCAGGCTCGTCAGGGGCAGGAGCGGCTTCAACCGACTGGCCTTTTTCTGCCCAGGCCAACCACGCAGGCGGGCTGCTTTGTTGCCAGGAGTAGTACAGGGTTGCGCCCACGCTAGCGGCGATAATAAACAGAACCAGCAGACCGGTTTTCATCAGGCGTGCAAGTTTGGTGGGTGCTTTTCGGGCCATGTGATGTGAGCGATGTATTTTCTAGCGTATGACAAACAGACAAACGCATGTCTGGCCTGAGCCTGACTGCATGCCTGAGCTATTGTGCCGGAGGTCAGACAGGACAGGCCCGGCGAATAGACGCTGCTTTTCGAGCTTAATCATGCTTTTTGCCGGGCGGTCCGTGGGGCTGGGAGTCAGGCGAAGGTATCAACCAGCGCATCCGGGTTCAGCGAGCGGGTAGCGCTGCGGTTCACCAAGAGGTCGGTCTCCTCTGGGGATGCCACCGTGTTCAGGCTGAAGGCGGCCTGTTCGCCCTGGCTGCCTTGGGCTACCAATTGCTCGCGAAAGGCCTCATGCGAGGCGTGCTGGTCACCCACGTCCGCCTGGCCCAGAGTCAGGCCGTTTTCCGCGAACTGCTGTTGCAGTTGTTGCAGGGACTGCTCCAGGGCCTGACGCACTTGGGCGTGGGGTGAGGTAATCATGGCGTGGGCCATGCCGTCCTGCATCTGCAAAGTAATGCGCAGGGGGCCCAGTTCAGGCGGGTCCAGGCGGATATCAGCACTCTGAATGCTGCCTTGGGCTTGCTGGGCCAGTGTAATCATCTGGCGTCCCATGGCAGCGCCCCATTCAGGGGATTGAACCGGTGTGGCAATGGCCAGCGTCATTGCGCTGGGTAAGGCGGCGGGACTGTTAGCCGGGAGCGTGCCGGGCGTGGCGCTCAGTTGGGCCAGCAAGGACGCATCCAGAGCGGGCAGATTCAGGTTCACGCCTGCACGAGCATCCTCCGCCATGTGTCGACCCAGGGCCGCCAGAGACGCTGAAGCGTCATCCATCAGATGAGCTTGAGACGACGCTGTGCTCGCGACGAGCTTGGTGTTAAAGGCGGTGTCGTTTACGACGTGGGCCGCATTGACAGCCGCTTTGCGGACGGGGGTGGCAGCTAGCGGATTACTGTTCTCAAGGGATTTGGGCAAGGCCAGTTCAGCACTCAGGTCAACATCTGCTTGCGCCGCAGTGGTTTCCAAGGGGGTCGCCACGGCTGCGGCGCGGGTACTGCTCAGCTCGGCGGCCAGAGTCTGGCGCGTGTGGGCGGCGGTCACAGGTAGCGTGCGCTCTGTCTGCGCTGCTTTGATCTCGGTTTTGCTGTTCTTGATGGCTTGCACTTGCGACAGAATGGACAAGGCCATTGCGGGCAGGCCGCTATCGGCCGGTGCCTCGGTGTCCAGCTCCAGGTCGCTCTGATCGGCGATCATCAAGGCCGGGTCTGTGTTCAGGGTGTCCAGCTCACTGGCCCCCGCTGGCCCGGCTACTGTCTCAGCCTGTTTGGGGCTGCGTGCGAGAGCCTGGGTGTGAGTGTGGTCCTGTCTGGCAGCGGTCCCTGTCTTGCCAGCCCCTTTGCCTTGCACGTGTTGCTGTTGCGTTTGCAGATGCTGGGCAAAGCCTTCGTCCTTGGGCGCGTGCGCAGCCGCAGGCCCGGCCGTAGGGGCGACGGGGGCCGAGGGTGCGGCAGGAGCCGCAGGTAAAACCGAAAGAGTGGGCGAAGTCATGGCGGCGCTTGTTTAATAGGCGGTCTGGCTGCGGGTAAAGAGACGAGCAGCGATTTCGTCGCTGTTTCGTTGTTCCATTCTTTGCTGCTGGACGTGTTGAGTCTGGAGACGACGATCGATCAGGGTTTCATAGGCTTTCAGGCGTTGCTGGTGGCCATACCAGATCTGTCGTCCCTGTTCCATCTTCTCTTCCAGCGCATGGATAACACTATTTTGCTGGGAAATGGCCTGGTCCAATGTCACGATAAAGCGGCGGAAATTGTGATAGTTCGCCATGGTTACCCCCGCCTGACCCACATTGAGCAGGCGCTGGGCATAGTCCTGTCGATAGGTTTGCAGCATTTCCAGTTGCGATTGGGCCGCATCGCGCTGCGTGCGCAGTTCCTGCAACTGACGGGCGGCGTCGTCAACCTGATTCTGACTGAGATCGACCAGCGTATGTAAGGAGGCGTTGGCTTTCATGCTTATTGCTCGCTATTTAAAACGGCATTCAACTCATCAAAGGCGCGTGGCATATCCACACGTTGCTGCATGCCCTGGCGCAGGTAGGCTTCTAGCCAAGGGTAGCGATCAATGGCCTGGTCAATGGCCGGGTCGTTGCCCCGGGTGTAGGCGCCCACCGCAATCAGGTCGCGGTTGCGTTGATAGCTGGAGAGCAGACCCTTGAAACGGTGCACCATCTTGACTTGCTCAGGGTCCACGATGCTGGGCATGACCCGCGAAATGGAGGCTTCAATATCAATGGCAGGGTAGTGGCCGGTTTCGGCCAGACTGCGCGACAGCACAATATGGCCGTCCAGGATTGCTCGGGCCGAGTCGGCAATCGGGTCCTGCTGGTCGTCGCCCTCGGTCAGCACGGTGTAAAACGCTGTGATTGAGCCGCAACGGCCCTGCGCATTCGGTTCGCCATTACCGGCGCGTTCCACCAGTGCGGGCAGTTTGGCAAATACCGAAGGGGGGTAGCCTTTGGTAGCGGGCGGCTCGCCGATCGCCAAGGCGATCTCGCGCTGCGCCATCGCATAGCGCGTCAGCGAGTCCATGATCAACAGGACATTTTTGCCCTCATCGCGAAAAAACTCGGCCAGACGGGTGGCATAGACCGCGCCTTGTAAACGTAGCAGGGGAGAGACGTCAGCCGGGGCAGCGACCACTACCGAGCGTTGCAGACCTTCCTCGCCCAGGTTGTGCTCAATGAATTCCTTGACTTCTCGGCCCCGTTCGCCAATCAGGCCGACGACAATAATGTCGGCCTGGGTGTAGCGCGCCATCATGCCCAGGAGCACACTCTTGCCTACACCGGAGCCGGCAAACAGCCCCATGCGCTGACCACGACCGACGGTGAGCAGACCATTGATGGCGCGCACGCCGACATCCAGCACCGTGTCGATCGGGCTGCGCTTGAGCGGGTTGGGTGTGGTGTGGCTGAGCGGGACGCAGGATTGGGCGTCGATCGGACCCAGGCCGTCCAGCGGGTTGCCGCTGCCGTCCACGACCCGGCCCAGCAGCCCCGGGCCAACCGGAACGTGGCGAGAGCGGGCCTGGGCAGGCAGCCTGTCGGGTTGATCGGAGTCGGGCAGGGGAACGGGGGGCTGCAGTTGGGCCTCGACGGGCACCACGCGTGCCCCTGGCGGCAGGCCTGAAATTTCGCTCAGGGGCATCAGGTACAGGGACCGGCCCTCAAAGCCCACAACCTCGGCTTCTGCCCAGATATTCTGGGCGGCAGACAGCTCCACTTTACAGGCGGCACCTACTGCCAGTTTCAAACCTGTGGCTTCCAGCACCAGACCGGTGGCGCGCACGACACGGCCGCTGCGCAAACTGGGCTCGATCGCTTGTACCCGTTGTTGCGCCGATAGCAGTTGGGCACGCCAGCGTTCGGGGGTGGGGGCCAGCTTGGCAGGGACCATTCAGGGCTCCGAGGGGACCGCTAAGCCCAGGCTGGCCAGTGCCCGTTTCCAGCGGGTTGCAAAGGTCGCGTCGATATCGCCGTAGCTGGAGCGCACTCGGCATTCGCCACGTTGCAGCTGGGCATCTTCCTGCAGGCGCCAGGCGCGGGGCTCGCCCTGTTCAATCAGAAATTCACGCACCAGACTGATGTCGTCCGGGTGCAGGCTCAGTTCCAGGGCGCTGGTATCACCGGGATCGCTGCGCAGCACCTCGGCGACCAGATCGCGGATGCGGCCGGGCTCGGAGGTGATGGTGCTTTGCAAGACATGCTCGGCAATGCGGGTGGCCAGCTGAATCAGCGCCTGCCCCATTTCCTGATTCATCATTTCGATGGATTGGGCGCAGTTCTGGTTCAGGGCAACAAATTCCTTGATGTACTGATCGATTTGTTCTTGCGCCTTGGCCATGCCGGCGCTGATGCCGGCCTCATAACCCAGGGCATGGCCGCTTTCCTGGCCCGCAGCCAGTCCTGCTGCGTGACCTTGATCGAAACCGGCCTGATAGCCTTGCTGATGGCCTTCTTCCTGTGCCTGACTGCGCTGCTCGTCCAGTTCGCGTTGCAGCTCTTCCTGGGTGGGAGGCACAAATTCTGGTTCTTGCGGCTCGTTGGCAGGGGTCGGGTCATCGAGCCCATGCATCTGCCAGCGGGTCCAGCTGTCCTGCAGCTCTGAGTACGCCGAGGCTTTGCGATGGCTGGGCATCTATAGGCCCCCTTGACCAGCGCCGTGCGCCAAGGCCGGACGCAAAAAACAAACGGCCCACGCCAGCCGGGCCTGTTCAGACACGACCATCCTAGACATACTCGTCCCCGCTCAGGCCACCCAGTGTGATCTGGCCGGCTTCGGCCAGACGGCGTGCCACCTGCACAATGGCTTTTTGCTCCTGCTCCACCTTGGACATGCGGATCGGGCCCTGGGCGTCGATATCCTCGCGCAACATTTCGGCGGCACGGTTGGACATGTTGCGAAAGAACTTGTCGCGCAGCTCTTCGGGCGCGCCTTTGAGGGCGATGGTCAGTGCAGAAGTTTCGATTTCCTTGAGCAGCAACTGGATAGCGATGTCTTCCACATCGGCCAGGTTCTCGAACACGAACATCTCGTCCACGATGCGCTGGGTCAGGTCGGCATCCATGCCGCGCAGGCTGGTCAGTACGGACTCTTCCAGGCTGGCGTTCATGTAGTTCAGCATCTCTGCTGCCGTGCGCGGCCCGCCCATCTTGCTGCGTTTGGCGCCCTGGCCGGACAAGATGCCGTTCAACACTTCGGTCAGCTCGTTCAGCGCGGTAGGCTGTACGCCGCCAAAGGTGGCAATGCGCAAGACCACATCGTCACGCAGGCGATCCGGGATGTGTCCCAGAATATCGGCGGCACGGTCACGTTCCAGGTGTACCAGAATGGTGGCGATAATTTGCGGGTGCTCGTCGGCAATCAGCTCGGCCACGCTGGAGGCGTCCAGCCAGTTCAGGGCGTCAATACCGCTGCTGGCGCCTTCGCCGTTCTCCAGCAAGTCCTCGATCAGGCCAGCGGCACGGTCCGAGCCCAGCGCTTTGGTCAATACCGAGCGGATATAGGCGTTTGAATCCAGCGCCACGGCCATGAACTGGTCGGCTTCCTGACGAAAACTCTCCAGCGCCTCGTCCATGTCGGCACGGGTCAGCTGCTTCAAGGAGGCCATTGCCGTACTGAGCTGCTGCACTTCACGGGGCGAGAGGTGACGAAACACTTCGGCAGCGGCATCTTCCCCCAAGGACATCATCAAAATCGCACTGCGTTCGATGGAGTCGTCCGGTTTAGCCGTTTTCATTTTTTTCATCTTTGTTTAACCAGGAGCGCAACACCATAGCCACGGCGCGTGGATCGTCGTGAGCCAGCTTGCGGGCGGTGTTCAGATTCTCTTCGTAACGGCTCATTTCAGCAGCGCGCTGTTCAGCGGCATGCTCACGAGCGGCATCCTCTTTCTGACGCTCGACGCGGGCATCCGCCACCGCCTTGGCCTGAATCAGGCCCTGGACGATGGGGTTGATGACGATGCGCCACGCCATGAACAGAATGAATGCAAAGACCACATACTTGATCAATTCCATGGCCAGCTCTCGGTACTCCGGATTTTTCCAGAAGGGGGTATCAATATCGCCTTGCTCGTTGAACTGACCGTTCACCACGCTTAGGCTGTCGCCTCGCTCAGCCGAGTAGCCTACGGCCTGTTTGACCAGATCTCGGATTTTGTCCAGTTCTTCCTGGTCCAGCGGCTGGTTGTCCTTGTCGGTGTTGCGATAGTTCACCACCACGGCCACCGACAGGCGGCTTAGCTGGCCCATGGGCCCTTTGACGTGGCTGATCGTGCGGTCCACTTCATAGTTGACGGTGGAGTCGTTGCGCGCATTACCGGTGTTTTGCAAAAGACGGGCCTGCTCGGCCAGGGAAACCAGTGAAGGGTCCGTGCTGGCAGCGGCATCGGCCGTCTGTGTCGTGTTAGTTGCGGCCGTGTCATTACCGGCGGCAGCGGGCGCTTGTGGCTGAGTGGGAGCGGCTGGCGGGTTGACCAGATTGGCCGTGGCATTGTTGGGGGCCTGATTGCTCAGGGCACCGGGAACGCCCTGGGGCTGTTGCGGATTGCGTTGCAGGGAGGAACTGGTCTGCTGGCTGCGTACCGCTGCCTGGCCAGGTTGCTGATTGGGCTTGTAGACCTCGGAGGTCTGTTCGCGCCGTGAGAAGTCCACCTCGGCGGTCACTTGTGCACGCACATTGCCCGGGCCCACCAGCGGGTTCAGCAAGGTCAGAATACGTTGTACGGCGCGGTACTCGATGTCGTTGACAAAGTTGCGCTGCTGATTGTCCGCGCCCATCTCTCCCGCGGGTGCGGTGAGCAAACGACCATTCTGGTCGATGATGGAGACCTTGTCGGCTTGCAGATTGGGCACGCTGGAGGAGATCAGCCAACTGATGGCCGAGACCTGACCCTCACTCAGATCGCGGCCGGGGTAGAGCGACAGCACCACCGAGGCGGTGGGCGACTGGCGATCGCGTACAAACAAGGTCTCACGTGGCATGGCCAGGTGAACCCGGGCCTCCTTGACGGCATGCACGGCCTTGATGGAGTTGGCCAGTTCGCCTTCCAGCGCCCGCTGATACGTGACTTGCTCCGTGAACTGGCTGGCCCCAAAGCGGCTTTGATCCAGCAGCTCGAAACCGGCATTGCCGCTGCGCGGCAAACCTTGCGAGGCCATTTGCATGCGCACATCGTGGACCCGATCCTCAGGAACCAGAATCGCAGTGCCGTTCGTGTTGAATTGGTAAGGCACATTCATCTGGCCCAGGGCCGAGACGATGGCGCCGCCATCACGGTCGTCCAGATTGGAGAACAGAACCTGGTAGGTTGGGCCACGGCTCCACATCAGGATGGCGACAATCAGGGCGATCAGAGCCGCGCCCAGCCCGATCAATGCCGTCTTGGGCAGGGTGCGCAGCGTGTCGTAGCCAGGAATTTTATTCAGCATCTGTGCTGTCTGACTCATGGATGACCTTGGTGAGGCAGAGGCAGGGTTCTGCATGGAATCAGGGGAGTTCAAATCAGGACGTGCTCAGGCAGCATTAAGGGAAAGGGCGGCGGGCATGAAAGGATCAGGCGCTTACACCGGCATACTGGCAATTTCTTGGTAGGCGGCCACTAAGCGGTTGCGTACCTGGACGGTGGCCTGAAAGCCAACGCTGGCTTTTTGCAGGTCAATCATCACGTCATTCAAGGAGATTCCGGGCTCGCCCATTTCAAAGGCCTGGGCCTGAGCGCTGGCCTCGTTTTGCGCCTGTGACACCCGGTTCAAGGAGCGTGCCAGCTCGGCGGCAAAGCCCCCAGGCGCAGCGCTGCTGGCCGGGGAGGACACAGAACTGGAAGCCCCGGCAGCCTGCGCGACAGCGCGCATCTGGGCCAAAAGGTTTTCAATGCTGGAGAGATTGGAAATCGACATGTTCGCTTGCCAGAAAGTCAGGATGGGCTGCACGCACAGGTGCGGGCAGCTTGCCGTGCTTAATGTAACGTTTTGAACGCGAGGCTAAGCAGGGTATCTAAGCCCAAAAACAGGGGCTTTTCAGCCCTTCTAAACGAGGGCATCAAGGTTTTGAGGCATCGTGCAAGGCCTGCAAGGCTTGTGTGGCTTGGGGATGGCCTTGTTCCAGCGCATACAGCCAGGCCAGCAATTCGGCGACGGCCTGATAGAGCTGGGGAGGAATATGACGGTCCAGGTCCACTTGCATCAGCAGGCCCACCAGCTCGGGGGACTCGTGGACGTACAGGTTATGCTCCCGGGCCGTTTCGATGATTTTTTCAGCCAGGGTGCCGTAGCCTTTGGCGACTACGCGCGGAGCCCCATCCTTGGGGTCGTAGCGCAAGGCCAGGGCCTGCGGACGATGGGTCGGTGATTCAGGCTTCATCGGGCAGGTCCTGCGGCAGGGTCGGGTCAGCCTCGATCTGCAACTGGCTCAGAATCAGGCCCTGGCCCTGCAGGCGTTCACGCAAGGGCAGGCTGTGCTCGTCCAGGTAGGGAGCGGACTGCTCGGCCTGGATATGGACCAGCAACTGCTGATTCAAAAGATTCAGGCGCAGGGTGATCGGGCCCAGGGTGGGCAGGTCCAGTCGCACGGTGCTGGACCAGTGCTCTGTCTCTTCGTCTGATTGGGCTTCGTGACGCTGAACGCTCCAATCCATCTCCGCCTCTGGCCAGGCCTGGCCCTGCCATTGCAGACTCTGGTGGGCCAGTGTGTCCAGTTGCTGGCGCAGCAGCAGGCTGTTGGCCGGGTCCGGGGCAGAGGGGGGCGTTTGACTGGCAGGGCTGTGGGCGGATGCCGGTTCGGCCGAAGGGCGGTGCTGGTTTTGTGGTTCCAGCTGCAGTTCGCTGACGCTACGTTGACCAAAGTGCAAATCACTGAGGTGAGACTCGTAAAACAAGCCGCTGTGTTGCAGGGCCTGGGGTAACGCCTGGGCGAAGTGTTGCGCCAGTGCAGCCGTGCTGCCGATGGGCAGGGCTCCGGTGGCCGTCGTGCCCGTGGCCGCCGTCCCGGTGCCGGACAGGCCTGCGGGGTTTGCGGGTGTGCCGGCCGTGCCGCCAGCCGTCGCGCCTGGCCCCGCGTGGGCACCTCCCGTTGCGCTGCTGCCGGGCAAGGGCAGCCCTTGCTGAGTCAGGGTGGCCATGGTGCTGGCGGCCGTTTGTGCCATGCCGGCGCGTCCACCTGCCTGACCATCGGTGCCGGGGCGGGCGGCTTCGCTGGCGTCTGCTTGCAGTGTAGGGTGGCTGGACAATAAGGCCTGTCTGCCCTGAATGGCGGGCGTTCGATCCGGAAAGCGCTCCAGCAGGGAAAGAATCAGTTGAGCGGTGCGTCCCAACGTTGTCGGGGCTGAACTGGTGGTGCTCGTATTGGGGCCGCGTGCAGTCAGGGCCGGATCGGTCAGGCTTTGACCGGTTTGTGTACGCAGGTTCCGGCTGTCGCGACCCTGGGTGTGGGCACGAGCCTGATCTACGCTTTGGCGTTGATCTCGCGCGGTCTGATTTTCAAGGCGCTCGGCGCGTTGACTGCCCGGTGTCTGGCTGATCGCATCCGGTCGGGCGCCCGTGGCGATATTGCTTTGCTGTCCTGTGCTGATACCCAGAACGGCATCCAGCCGCTGAATAAGCAGCGTCCCCAAGGGGGAGGGGCCGCCAATGCTCATGGATGAACGCTAGGGCTGTAGTACGCTTGCAATACCGTTTGCTGGCGTTTCATATTGCCCAGCAGGGCGCCCAGCCGGCTCAGTTCCGGGGTGGCCAGGTGACGGATCTGGGCGTCATCGGCCAGAATCTGCGTCAGCAGCTGACGACGTGCCTGCTTTTCGGTTGCAGACAGATCTTCCATGTTTTTGAGTTTTTCCACGGCGAGTTGATAGTGTTCGGATTGCTCAAACACATCCTCCCAGCGTGCTGATTGGGCAAGCTCCAGCATGTGACGGGTGATGCCGGCGATTATTTGATATTGGTCGACGATCGGGTTAGAGGTATCGCTCATGTTCGTACCAGGCGCAAAAGGCGCAAAGGAGGTTGGAGGTGCGGATCAGAGACGCGCTCTGGTCTGCGAGCCCCGGAGTCAAGCTGGCTGCTTGGCACGTTGGGTGTCAACATTGCTGCGCCAGGCATCGGCAATATCGGTCAGCATACGTTCGGCCAGCGTCAGCTTTTCCGCGTCATTGCGAAGATTGGCCAGCATCAGGTTGTGCAGGATCAAGTCATAGGTTGCGACCAGATTGCGAGCCAGCTCTCCGCCCTTTTCGGTATCGACAGCCATTTTCAGCCCGCTATCGACGATATCGATGGCCTTCGATAAGGATTGCCCCCGCCCGGCAATATTGCCTTGTTCCATGTGTAGACGGGCTTGCAACATGGCTGTGCGCGCGCCGTTGAACAACAGGGTAATCAGATGTTCGGGACTGGCGCTCAGGACCTCGGTTTCCAGGCCTACCTGGGCGTAGGTGCGAACCGATTGTTGGCCAAAGCGACGGGAAGGGGCAGGATAGCTCATAGGGGTTTATTTATTGCTGTTCATATTGCCCAGCATGGACAACTGCTGGGTGAGGTAATCGCTGGTGCCTTTCATTTGGTTCACCATTCTGTCTAACTGAATAAATTGCTTACGATAAGCCTCAATCTTGTTGTCTATGCGTTCGACAGTTGCAAGGGCTTGTTTTTCAAGGGTTTTCCCAATTTTGTCAGCGCCGTCGGTTGCATTGTCGATAAAACCGCCTTTTTTGACGTATTCATCCGCTGCTTTGTTAATACGGTTTCCAAGAGCATCCTCACCAACAAACAGGCGTTGGACATCGGCCATATTATCTTTCAGCGCAGTTGCCAGTTTTTTGTCATCAACAACTAAGTCTCCTGTTTTTGGGTCGGCTGTGATGCCCATGGAGGCTAGGGAGCGTAAATTTCCTTCAGTAGTTGGAATATTCAATGTGGAACGTAAACTGGACTGAATCCGGCGGGGCATGGAGTCGCCCGTTAAGGCAGAGCCTTTTTTGTTTTCGACATCGTAGGAGGTCAGTGAGCGAATCGTACTATTTAAGGCGTTATAAGCTCCAACGAAGTCTGAAATAGCCTTGCTTGGGATGCTGTCGTCTCGTGTCACATCCAGGCTGATCGCGTCTGAACTGGCTTTGTTGAGAGTGATCTCCAGACCTTCTACAGTGTCTTTCAGGGTATTGCTTTGACTGATGATGTCAATGCCATTAATAGTGGCTTTGGCGTTGACGGCTTCACTCAGTTGTTTCATCCCTTGAGCAGGGCTGCTTTCAGTCGCTGCTGTAAAAGAAAGCAGACCGTCCAGATTAGCATTTTCGTCTACAGAAATAGACTGGATAGAAGCCTGCTCTCCGGTTTCGGAGGCGGTTAAAACTAATTGATAGGGGCGATCGGGATCACCGTTATTAATGATAGTCGCCGTAACGCCTAGTTTAGGGTCAGCATTGATCGCTTGCATGACTCCCTGCAAAGAGGTGTCCTTGCCAGTCAAATCCAAGGTATGTGCTGTTCCATTTTGCAGGGTAATGGTTACTTTTCCATCAACACCGAGTGGGGTTGTGCGATCACTTAGTTTGCCAGTGCTCAGTGAGTGTTTGCTGGCAAGCTGTTCGACCACAATACTGTACTGGCCAGGGGTCGCCTTGTTGTTTCCTGTGACAGAGATACCGTCGCCTGCGGCCTTGACTTTGACTGCCCCGTATAGACTTGGGTCATTGAGTGTTCTTCCTGCGCTTTGCAGGGCAGTAATAGACGCCTTGAGTTTGCCGTAAGCGGAGATCCGACTCACATTTTCGATTTGGCGATTCTGAATAGCGGTCAGGGAGACATTCTCTGCTTTTCGCAGGTCTTCCAGTAACTCATCCAGCTTCAGGCCTGAGCCAATACCGATTGAAGAAATAGCCATATCAAATACTCCTGTAGTGTCCTATTTTGTCGCGAATATGCCGCGCGCAAAGCCCATGTCAATGGGACGTTTCGATGCCAGTTTGGTTTTTAAACCTTCACGCTGACGGCGTTGCCCTGCAACTGAACGATCATTTTGGCAATCTGGATAACCGCGTCGGACGGCACGGTGCGCAGTACCTCGCCGGTCGTGTTGTCCACGATCGAAACTACCAGTCGCTGCGCCTCGTCATCCATATCAAAGCGAATGCCCGTGGACCAGGCCTGCAGGGAGTTGTTGATCTGGTTCAGCGTATCGTCCAGCGAGTTGACCATGCCAGGCACGGGTTCCTGTTTATCGGGCCAGCGCTGCTGCAACTGGGTATCGGTACTGCTTTCCTTGATGGGGGTCACCGTGGTGGCCGCCGAAGGCATAGGGGTGCCGGGGTTTTGCTCTACAGGAGAAACCGGGGGCACCAAGGCCGTCGTTTGAGATGAAACTGAGTTGATCATGACATCACTCCAAAAGGGGCTTGGTGGCAGGCCAGCAAAAAGGGCAGAGCTTGGCACCTGTAACGCTCCAATTACGGCACCCACGCGCGTATCTTTAGGAGGTATTTTGGCTTTTGGCCCGGTCAGGCCCGTTTAAAGCCTGAACAAGATGGCGAAAGACTGTTTGATTTAGGGACTGTCGGGCAGGGCGGGCAGGCAAAATAGCTCAATCTTTATTGTCCGGATTCGTGCCCGTCCATGCCTCGTTCAGAAGACGTCCTGGTTGAGCAGTACGCCCCACTGGTGCGCCGCCAGGCGCTTCAGCTTGTGTCGCGCCTGCCTCCCAGTGTCGAGCTGGATGATCTGATGCAAGCGGGCATGATGGGCCTGCTCGATGCCGTACGCCGCTACCAGGTGGTGGCCGAGGCCCAATTTGAAACCTACGCCGTGACCCGTATCCGCGGGGCCATGCTGGACGAATTACGCAGTCAGGACTGGTTGCCGCGCAGTGTGCGCACCAAAGCTCGTCAGATTGAAGTAGCCGTCAGCACCTTGCGTCAGGAACTGTTGCGTGAGCCCACCGAGTCGGAAATTGCCCAAGCCCTGTCCATGAGCATGGACGATTACTACGAGCTGCTGGACGAGGCAGTGGGGGTTCAGGTGATTCACTACGAAGACCTGAAACGCCACGCTGACCCATCAGCCGATGCGCTGGAGTTTCTGGAGGACAATTCGCGGGAGCAGGCATACTTTGACAACCCCTTGAACCTGTTGACCTCCCAGGGACTACGACAAGCCTTGATTACCGCCATCGATCAACTGCCCGAGCGTGAAAAACTGCTTTTTGCGCTGCAATTTGAGCAAGACTTGAACCAGAAAGAAATTGCATTGGTGCTGGGGGTGACCGAAGGTCGGGTGTCTCAACTTCGTAGCCAGGCCGTAGCCCGTATCCGTGCCTGCCTGGCAAAAGACAAGTGGGACGCTATTTCTGACAGTGCTGAGTTTCAGGTACTTTTGTAAGCCTGCGCCTACCGGCTGCTAATCTTCCACTTTCTTGACTGATTATTCTATTAGCATGTCCGAGTTCAAGAAGAACCCGGCACAGGTATTGCGTACGGCTGGAGAAAAGCCTGTTGCCGTATTGAGCCATAACCGACCCGCCTTTTATATGGTGACGCCTCGCTTGTGTGAGTCGTTGGTCGAGGAAATGGCTAACCGGGATTTGGATGAGTTGGTGCGTCGACGGTTGGCGGTTAAAGATACGGCGGTCGGGGTTGATCTTGAGCAGTTCTGAGCGACAGCCCACAAAATACAAATTAAAGTTCGTACCCGAAGCCTTGCAGGAGTGGGGGCGGCTGGATGGAAGTGTTAAAACCACCTTCAAAAATCTGCTTCGCAAAAGACTGGATACAGTGCATGTGTCGGGTCCGCCTTGCGAGGCGATTTGTTGAACTGCTACAAAATCAAGCTGCCTCAAGCAGGGCTATCGTCTTGTTTATACCGTTGAGGATGATGTTCTAGTGGTTCTGTTCTTGGCGGTAAACAGGAGGGAGGGCATGGCAGTGTACTGCGCTGCTATTCAGCGATAAAGTGAGGATTTGGACTAAGTGTCGAGCAGGCGGCAATTGCAGTCTGACTTCTCGGTGATGTCCTGTCGTGTTGATTCAGATGGAAAAAAGCCAGCCCGTTATTGGGCTGGCTTTTTGTCGTGCATTCACTTCGCTTGTTAATTCAAAGTGAATGGTTCGGCAGCGTCAATTAACGCAGCAGCGACAGTACAGTTTGTGGCACTTGGTTAGCCTGTGCCAGTACCGACGTGCCAGCCTGTTGCAGGATCTGAGCGCGAGTCATGTTGGAGACTTCGACTGCGTAGTCCGCGTCTTCAATACGCGAACGAGCTGCAGACAGGTTAGTGACAGTGTTGCTCAGGTTGGCAATAGTCGACTGGAAACGGTTCTGAACGGCACCGAGTTCACTCCGCAGAGAGTCAACTTGAGCAAGAGCTTTGTCGATTTTTGCGAGAGGATCGGCGGTTTGGGCGGTGGTGACGACCTTATCAGACACCTTTGTCGCAACTGTTGCAACTCCGCCTGTAGTAAACGACAGGTCATAGTACTTGCCGTTCGCTTCTTTACTAACGTAATCGCCTGTGGCGACTCCGTTATCGTCCAAAATCGCTTCATAGGTTGTGGCACCGGAGAGCGTAGTGGCCGTGTTTTTGCCTGCGGATACCATTCCACCTGCAACATTCACGTCAGCTGCAGCAGTAGCACCACCATCACTATTCCAGGCGGCACTAGCCACCCCATTCGTGATGGTGAGGGTCGCGGCATAGTAATTGGCATCGTCGCCTTTAACTACGTAGCCCGAACCGTCTTTAAGTGCATACAGCCCTTCCGCGGTAATACCTGAGCCAACTTCTGTGTCGGCTGCTAGCGTCACAGACGTGAATTCCGCACCAATGTTAGCGGATGTAACTGTTTTAACGGTCGTAGTCTTTTCTACCTGAAAACCTGACATTTCCAGGGTGCTCGAGTCGATCCGTTTTAGGTTGATCGAAATAGACTCGTTGTCATTGGCACCTACTTGCACCTTCAGGGTGTTGTTGTCCTTCCCCAAAACCTGTACGCCATTAAACTGCGTTTGCTGAGACACGCGATCAATCTCTTGCAGACGCTGGTTAATTTCGTCCTGAATGGAACTAAGGTCCGAAGAAGAATTTGTACTATTAGCTGCCTGAACAGTCAGCTCACGCACGCGCTGCAGGTTGTTGTTGATCTCGTTCAACGCACCTTCAGTCGTTTGAGCGATGGAGATACCATCGTTGGCGTTACGCGTAGCTTGGGTCAGGCCTTTGATGTTCGCCGTAAAGCGGTTAGCAATAGCTTGACCAGCAGCGTCGTCCTTGGCGCTGTTGATGCGCAGGCCGGAGGACAGACGCTCAATGGCTTGACCCAGTGCGCCTTGCGATTTGCTCAGATTGCCTTGGGCAACGAGGGAAAGCGAGTTCGTATTGATAACAGACATGGTAACTCCCAATGTTGAGTAGAGCGGCGAAACGGTTTCGCCCTTTGCCCAGGAAAGCGTTGGCGTTCTGCTAGGCCCCAGGGGGCTGATCGCGCATTCGACACACTGCGTTCTTCCTGTACAGCAACATTAACGGAAGGGGTGAAAAACTCTTTAGGGGCCTGTTGAGAAAATTTTCTTCACGTGGCCTTCACGCCTTGATTGCCGCGGCTTCAAGCAGGGTGCTCCGGTGTGCTGAGCAGTCGGCTTGCTGTCGTGCTCTGGCCCTCAAGCCCGATTTTTCCCTGGTCGCTGCTCGAAAATGGAGCAACTGGCTCCGTGCCCCAGCATCCAAACCCGTGGTTTTGTCTGAATGGCGTCGTGCTAAAAAGCAGACGGGGCCATCGATTGACGGCCCCGCATGGAAAAAATTGAGCATGACACTCAATCAGGCGGATTCAAACCCCTGATCCGCCCTGGTGCTTACACGGCAATGGGCTTGCCGTCCGTACGCTGGATCACCACGGTCGAAGAACGTGGACGTACCGTGTTCATGCTGACGACGGTGGCGTCCTGCGTGTCATAAGCGGGCCAGTTCGAGGGGTGCTGAATGTTCAGGAACAGGCTGGTGTGATCCGGGGTCATGGCAAAACCGGTGATCTCGGCTTCATTGGGCCCCACGAAGAAGCGGCGCAGCTCGGCCTGATTGGCCGCGTTGATGGCCGGGCCGGTACCTGTGCTGTCAGCCAGGGCGCCGGGGATAACGGCCAGCATCTGGTCGTTGGTGGCGCGGGCGACATTGTTTTTACGTCCACCATCGATGCCATTGTCCGTCTGGATCCAGAGGATGCCCCGGCTGTCAAAAGCCAGGCCGTCCGGGCTGGCCAGTTGGTTCAGATCCGTCAGGCCAGAAAGGTTGGTGTCCGCATCCGCACCGGCATCCGAGCCGAACACAAAAATGTCCCACTTGAATTTGTTCGAGTCTGCCTCGTCGTGCCAGCGAATCACGTGGCCGTTTACGTTGTTCAGACGTGGGTTGGCCGGGTTGGTGCCCGTAGAGGCATTACGGCTGGTGTTGTTGGTCAGCGTCAGATAGATGTCGCCGTTGCTTGGGTGGGTGGCGGTCCACTCGGGGCGATCCATCGGGGTGGCACCCACAAAGTCAGCGGCACCGCGTGTGTTGATCAGGATGGCATCGAGGCTGCCAAACTCTTGAGCCAGCGTGCGCCCATTTTTGCCAACCGTTGTTCCTGTCAGGGCTAGCCATTCGCCCGAGCCGTCTTCGTTGAAGCGGGCGACATACAAGGTTCCCTTGTCCAGATACTTGGCGCCAACGGCCAGACGGTCGGTGCGCTGTGCGTCTTTCGGGTCCCAGTTGGCCTCGGAGACAAAGCGGTAGACATACTCAAAACGCGAGTCGTCACCACTATAGAAAGCCAGTGGCTTGCCAGCCTCAGGTTTGCTGTAGGCGCATCCTTCATGCGCGAAGCGACCCATGGAGGTGCGTTTGGTGGCGATGCTGGTGGGGTCGTACGGGTCGATCTCGACCAGATAGCCAAAGCCGTTGACCTCGTTGCGCCAGTCTTCGGTGGGGCCTGCGCCGGTTTCAGTTACGTTAAAGCGCGCGAACTCGCCCAGAACTTCCGATGGGTCTTGGGCGGCAGTTTCCCACTGGTAACGGCCGGTAGGGCCGGACGAGACGCCCACACGCTGCTGGTGTGCGGGACGATTGCCGGTATTGACAAAGCAGGCGGCCCAGTTCTCTTCGGCGGTGATGTAAGTGCCCCAGGGGGTCGTGCCGTTACCGCAGTTATTGTTGGTGCCACGCACTTGCGTGCCGTTGGGCGAAAAAGGCGTTTTGGTCCAGTCCGTGCCGCCGATGGGGCCGGCCAGCTTCATGGGGGTGGCGGAGGTGAAGCGACGGTTGTAACGCGAGTTCTGGACGATGTCCCAGCGGCCCTGGTCGCGACGAATGTGGATGATCGCTACGCCATGGGCATTGATTTCCTTGCGCACTTCCTCGGCAGGCCGTTTGCCATCGACCAGGGTCGGGCCATTGGGGTGGAGGGCATTGGCGTCAATATATTCGTGGTTGACGGCCAGCAAGCCCTCAGTGGAGCTGCCTTCCAGTGGGAAAAAGTGCATGCCGTCATGGTGCATGCCCATGGAGTTGAGCAGATCACTGGAGCTGTTGTTGCCGTTTTGGTCCCAGGGCAAGGCGTTGTCGTTAATGGGCGTTCCCCACGGGGCCAGCACATGGGCGGTATAGCCGGGAGGCACAACACAGCCATCTGTCATGGAAGTGGGCAGGGACTCAAACCCCAGTTTGAGCTTTGCCGGTGGTTCTGGATCAGGATTGGGGCTTGGGGTAGGGGTCTGGCCACTGCCGCTATCGGACGAGCTGCTGCCGGTGCTGTTGCTGTCACAGCCAGCCAGGCCAAAGCCGGTCATGGTGGCCAGCGCAGCGGCCAGGCCTCCGCGCATGACGGCACGGCGAGACAGGCTTCGTTCCAGAATTTCGCTAAAAGGGGTGTTCTGACTGGCGTTACGTACAGTCTTGTCGGAGATATGTTTGCTCATAGTGATGAATAGCGCCAAGGCTGAGTTAGGGGGTAGCGCTCATCCTAGTCGGTCAACGTGAAAGGTCTATGACAAAGGCCGGAATGTTGCCGGGGTCTGGCCGGCAAACGTGCCGCAGATCGGGTCATAGCGCGGGTTGGCGGGCTGGATGCGCGTGACCAGTCCTTTTTTTTGGCCTTTTTCCACGGACTGAAACTGGGGGCGGCAGGGTCTAATTCTGATTAGTAAGTCAAGGCGGCGCTTATTTCTGCAGGGTCAATGTTGATTTGCGTACGACGGCGTACATTTTTATCAGCAGGGCCGAAAGGTAGGCGGTTTTATTACCCTCTTTAATTGGTCGCTCAGTATCAAAACGACTTTCCGTTCTTTTTGGTTCCGGTTTTTTCAAAACCCTTAAAGGGGTTTTTTCTCCCTGGGCACGCCCTATGACTGGGCATTTTCCTGAGGCGGTGGAAGTAGCTATTTGTTGTACTATGTTTCTTTTTTTTATTCGGGAACTCAATGAAGCAAGGGGTTTTACTGCGCAGTGGCCGTGCCGATGCTTTCATGGCTTTAGGTGAGGGCGGCCGACCGGTATTTCGCTCCGCTTTACAGTTACGAGAAGCTTTGCGCCGTCGGGCCGGCCATGTTGCCGATCATATGGCGATTCCGCAAAGCAATGAAACAGGCTCCACACTGGACTGGTACAGCCCGATCCCAGGTCAGGTGGTGCCTTGGACGGCAGCAACGGCGCAGGAACGTGAGGAAGGCCTGAAACAATTAACGGCTTTTCAGGCCAGGCTGGACGAGATGACGCCTGCTGTGGACGCCGATGAGCAGGAAAAGAACGCCTTGGGCGACAAGGCCCTGTTCTCCAGTCTGCTGCGCCGTGTTCTGTATTTCCCGGATGAAAACTTTGTCTATCTGGTCAACGGCAAGCCCGTTCTGACCTTCTGGGGCTTTTTGCACCACGGAGCGGACCAAACCCAAGATCCCTTGCTACCCTTGAGACCCGCTCCTCAGGTGGCGCCTGCCGTCGTGCCTGCCCCGCTGCCGCCAGTCGAGCCCGCCGTGCCTCCGGTGGTGGCTCCCGTGGCTGCAAGCTGGTGGTCCCGCTGGTGGTGGCGTTTGCTGGCCTTATTGCTGCTGCTGGCCTTGCTCCTGTTTGGCTTGCGCTGGTGTTCGACGCCCCTTGTACCCAATACCCCTGTGGCGTCGTTGAGTTCCAGTGTCGGCAGCTACCTGCCCGAGAAAGTGCGTAACTGGCTGGGTTGGTCCTTGCCCACGCTGGATACGGGCGTTCCGCTGCCCAATGCTCGTGTCGATGCGACGGGGCGTGTTACGGCAGGCTCGGTGCCCGTGGTACCGGGCGCGCCAGGCTCGGGTATGGCCCCAGGGGTAAGGGCGCCTGACGCTGTTGCTCCGGGAACGGGCGTTCCTGTCGTGCCGGGTGCTCCAGCGGGAGGCCAGGCTCTGGATGCCGCGCCGCCAGCTGATCCGGCAGCGAACGCGCATGCCCATTCCCAGCCGCCGCAGTTGCCGGACGGGCTTGCCAACCCGCCTGCCGATCCTGCCGCGCCTCCGACTCTGGATGCCAATCCGACTAGCCCTGCAACGTCTGCGGCAGTTCCCCCGGTTCCCTGGTGGTGCCGCCCGATGCCTTGCAAACGGGCAAGATGGATTTCCTTAACGGCCAATGGGCCGCCCGCATGGGAGTGCAGGACAGTCAGACCGGTAAACCCGTGCAACTGCAATATCAATTGAAAGACGGTGCAGGCCATGTGCAGATCAAGCGCGGGGACGGCGTGCAGTGCGAGGCTCCTGTGTCGGCCTCGGCCGATCAGGGCCGTCTGATCTTGAATGCTAATTCCGCCGCCAAATGTACTGACAATGCGGCCTACGATATGCCCAAGATTGTGTGTGATCCCGGTGCCGCAGGAGCTGCCGCCCAGTGCGCGGGCATGTACGGCTCCAATGCCTTTCCTCTGATCTTGCAGCAATCCGAATGATGAGTGCCTGAATCTTATGTTGCCTGAATTACTCAAACACGATGGCTTGGTTACTTTGATTGAAAATACCGGAGTCCAGTTCATGGACTTCGGTTTTGACATCAACGCTCCCACTTTGGGTAGCAAGAAGCTGGGCACCTTGAACCATTCTTTTTTCAGCACAAATGGCCAGAACTGGCGTTTGCTGTTTGAAGGTCTGCAGTTTGGCCAGGAGCAGACCCTCTTTCACCAGCCCGAAGGCGAGGTGGGGGTCTATCAGGGGGGGGGGCGCAATGATCAGGAATGCGATGTGTCCCTGAGTCGTACCCTGGACCTGTTCGATGGCCTGTGGCTACCGGTACCCTATGTGCGTTTTGTCGCCCCCCATCGTTTCGATCATGGGCCAGCCAGTTGGAGCCGCCTGCGGGTGGTGCGTCTGGAAACACCCGATCGGGACGGCAACACGCACCGTATTACGCTTGCCTGCGACACCAGCGTGGTGGACCTGACTGAAGGCGCGGCCTATCTGGCCCCCTTGCGAGAGGATATCAACGCCGGCGCCCTGTTTCGCCTTGCTTGCGATAGCGCCCATATGGACTGGTTCCTGAACCGCGACTGGGTGCAGGAATGGCTGCTGGAAGTTTATAAAGACAACGTCAACAAAACGCGCAACATCGACTTTGGCGAAGAGGTCAGCGCCTTGCGCTCGGCTCAGTTGCACTTTTTGAACCTGCTCAGTCTGTTCGCGCCCCCGCATGAGAGTGTGGAAGAGCGTACGGAAGCCTGGGTACGCTTGCCGGACATCAAGGTGTTGGCGGCCAACTGGCAAAGCGAGCAGATCATTCCGGTAGATCTGGTGCTGGATGTAGGGAACTCGCGTACTTGCGGGATTCTGATTGAAAACCATGGCCAGGACGATTCGGGGCTGCGGCAAAATTACGTGCTGCAGTTGCGCGATTTGTCCCACCCGCATCAGGTGTACAGCAAGCCATTTGAAAGTCGTGTCGAGTTTGCGCAGACGGACTTTGGCAAGAATCATCTGTCCCTTAAAAGTGGCCGTCCCACCGCTTTTTCCTGGCCTACGCTGGTGCGTGTTGGCGATGAGGCTGCGCGTTTGGCTGCGCGCCGTCGTGGCACCGAAGGCACCACCGGTCTGTCCAGTCCTAAACGCTACTTGTGGGACGAAAACGAATACAAGCACGGCTGGCGTTTCAGTCAGCAGTACGACCGTTCCGATGCAGAGCCGCGTGCCCTGGCAGCACCGTTCTCCCTGCACATTGACGAGCGGGGCGAAGCGCTGTTCACCTTGGAAGAAGACGACCGCCTGCCGGTGTTTGAGCCGTTCTATTCGCGCAGTTCGGTCATGACATTCATGCTGACCGAAGTGCTGGCCCAGGCGCTGTTGCAAATCAACAGTCCGGCCCAACGGGTGCGTCAGGGGCATTCCAACAAGCCGCGTCGCCTGAGCAACATCGTGTTGACGGTACCGCCCGGCATGCCTTTGGTAGAGCGCAGCCTCCTGTCTGAGCGTTTGCGTCAGGCCATTGGTCTGCTGTGGACCAGCCTGGACTGGTATCAGGGTGAAGAAGATCCTTATGCGCTCGAGCCTGTCGAATCGGGTCGCATGCCAGAGAGCCTGCGTGTGCCTCTGCCCGAATTTCGGGTGGAATGGGACGAGGCAACCAGTTCGCAGTTGGTCTATCTGTTTACCGAAATTACCCAGAACTTTGCCGGCCATGCCGATGAGTTCTTTGATGCCGTTGCGGCCCCCTACAAGGAAGATCGGGAAACGCTGACCTTGGGCATTATTGACATTGGTGGGGGCACCACCGATATCGTGATCAGCGACTACACCTTGCGTCGCCCGGCAGGAGCGGGCGGTGGCAGCAACCTGACCATCTCGCCCAAACAGCGTTTTCGCGACAGCTTCCGCGTGGCCGGTGACGATATCTTGCTCGATGTGATTCAGCGTTATGTCCTGCCCGCGTTTGAACACGCCCTGAGTCATGCCGGTGTGCAGGATACGGACGTCTTCCTGTCGCGTCTATGCGGCAATGAAAAAGCCGATGCCAATAAAGCCGTCTTGCGCCAGCAACTGGCCCTGCAGGTCTTTGTGCCGCTGGGGCTGGAGTTTCTGAAACGCTATGAAGCCTACGATCCGCACGAGGACCCGCGCGCTGTTCAGTCGGTGCCCTGGGGCCAGTTGCTGGACTTTGAACATGTGCATGGCGATCAGGGCAATGTTCCCCTGTCCCATGCCTCGGCGGGGGCGGCCGATGCCCTGCCACGCGTTTCCGGCAAAGTGGTGCAGTATGTGCTGGACGAACTGCACAAGCATGTCGGTCAGCGCGTGGAGCTGGAGCTGGCCCATGTTGAGCAGTCCTTTGATCTGGCCCATTTGCACCAGGGTTTGGTCACGGGTTCGCTGAACATTAACGACCCTTTGCGCGCTTTTTGCGAAGTGTTGAACTATTACGACTGCGACATTGTGCTCATGGCCGGGCGTCCTTCGCGCCTGCCGGGCGTGCAGGCCTATGTGCGCTCACAGATGCCTGTCTCGCCTGCGCGATTGTTGCCTTTGCACAATTACCGCACCGGCAGTTGGTATCCCTTCCACACCAATGGCCGGATCGATGATCCCAAGAGTACGGCCTCGGTGGGCGCCATGCTGTGCCTGCTTTGCTACAACATGAATATTGACCAGTTCAATTTCAAAGTATCGAATCTGCGGCCGCGCTCCACCCTGCGCCATATCGGGATTATCGATTCCAATAATCAGATCAAGGATCAGGATCTGGTCTACAAGGATGTGCTCCAGATTGACCCGGATACCCGCGAGGAAATGGTGACGCTGGAAAGCGTCAGCAGCGAGGACTCGGACGGCTATCACCTGTTGATGCAGGGCAGTTACCTGCGTCTGGGCTATCGACAGCTGGATGTCGAACGCTGGCCCGCCTCGCCCTTGTATTACCTGCATTTGAACGAGAAGGTGCGTCGCCAGATGGCGGATGCGCCTGACGATGATGGGCAACTGCCTTCCATGGAAGTGAGTTTGCAGGTCAACCAGAAAGTGCGTGACAAGCAAGGTCGCCGCATGATCAGCGACCGCCTGGAAGTGCGTCGCTCCAATCCGCGCGACTTCAAATTGTCCAGCCCTGTGCCCAAGGCCGTGCGTATCCAGCTCAACACCATGCTGGAAGCAGGTCTGGGTGATTCTCCATATTGGCTCGATAGCGGGAGCGTAGTGCTCAAATGACGGACATGACAACCTTACAGAAGGATTTGTGCCAGGACTGGCAGAACGTATATCACGGTGCAGGACAGGCGATTGAGTGGGTCATGCAGGCGCGTGGCTCGTCGCAACGCCTGAATGCGCAAGCCGACAGTCTGGTGCTGGAGCTGCGCCGTGCCCGTAATACAGCCCGCAGTCTGAGCGTGGTGTCGGGGCGCCCCATGACGATTGGGTTTTTTGGTCTGTCGCAAGCGGGCAAATCCTATCTGATTTCCAGCCTTGCCGCGGGGGGCAACGGACGCCTGGAAACCCGTTACGGTGGTGAAACCATCGACTTCTTGCGCCACGTGAACCCACCGGGAGGCGGTAAAGAAGCCACGGGTCTGGTGACGCGTTTCAGCCGTAATGCGAGCCCAGGTCCCGAGGCCTACCCTGTCGAACTGCAGATTTTTTCTGAGGTCGATATGGTGAAAATCCTGGTCAACAGTTATTTCAATGACTTTGACAAGGAGCAGGTCGGTTATACCTTTGCTCCTGATCGTATCAAGGCCTTGATCGACTCGCTCAAAGGCCGCGCGGGCCTCACCGATACCGGCTTTAGCGCCGATGATGCCGTGTCCTTGTGGGATTACGTGCGCGGCAGTTTTGGCAATTCCACCCGCTTGCTCGATAGTGTTTATTGGCCCGAGCTCATTAATCTGGCCCCCGCTTTGCGTCTGGAAGATCGGGCACAGCTGTTCTCCATCTTGTGGGGTGAACAGGCTGAGTTGAGTGAACTTTATATCGGCCTGGCTAAAGTGCTGCAGGCCCTGGGCCATCCCAGCAAGGTGTATGCACCCTTGACCGCCCTGATCCGTCGCGAAGGCGATGGCTTTGTGCAGCAGGACAGCATCATGAACGTGGATGTGCTCGAATCCTTGGGCAGTCCCGCCGAGAAAAGCCTGAGCGTTTTGCCCGTGCGCGAGCACGATGGCCAGACCGTTGTTGCTGCCCAGGCGGTGGACGTGCCCTTGGCCCATCTGGCCGCGCTGACCGTTGAGCTGACCTTTCCCTTGATCGGTGAAACCCAGGCCAGCGGTGTGGACAAGGTAGACCTGCTGGATTTTCCGGGTTACCGCGGTCGCCTGAACATTCGCTCGGTGCAGGAGGCCGGTGCCGCGTCGGAGAGCAGCGGTGGCAATCCTGCCTCGCAGCTGATTCTGCGCGGCAAGGTGGCCTATCTGTTTGAGCGCTATACCGACCAGCAGGAGATGAATGGCCTTGTCATGTGTACGGCCTCGGACAAGCAAAGTGATGTCAAGGACGTGGAACCCGTGCTGACACGGTGGGTGCATCGCACTCAGGGGGCCACACCGCAGGAGCGCCAGAACCGCAAAGTAGGCCTGATGTGGGCCATTACCATGTTTGACAAACGTATTGGCGCCTCCCTGATTCAGGATGATGCTCAGGTGCGTGACAGCTGGGATGGCTTGATGAAGATGAGCTTCAAGGAGCGTTTTGGCCACTGCGAATGGTTGCAGCAATGGCGTCCCGATCAGCCGTTTTCCAACACCTTCCTGGTGCGCAAGCCCGGCATGCCCACGCCGTTTATCGATCTGGATACAGAGAGCCGGGAGCTCTCCATTACCGCCTCTGTGGCCGAGAAAATGGGGCGCATGCGCGGCAGCTTTATTGAGAACCCGCTGCTGGCGCAGCAACTGAGTGATCCAGCCCAGGCCTGGGATGCCATGCTCGCCTTGAACGATGGCGGTATGCAGCGTTTGCGCGCTTATGTGGCCCAGATCGGCGGCCTGGATTTCAAGCTGATGCGCCTGCAAGAGCAGTTTCGCAGTTTGCATGACAGCTTGGTCAAGAAGTCCCTGTATTCCTGGTACAGCCAGGATGGCGATCAGCAATCGGTAGTCAAAGAGGCGCTGGCCAAACAGTTCCGTGAAGAATTGCCTGCCTATCGTGCCCTTGTGGGCGAACTGCTGGCGGCCTTGCACCTGTCGCAAGACACCTTGCGAGATCTGTTCTTGAGCCTGGGTTCCAGCAAGAGTGAGCCCGATGAACCGGGCGTGTTGGTTCAGGAGCAGCCTTTCGAGCAGCAGTATGCCGATCTGGTTTATCGCAGTTGGGTCAGTCAGTTGCGTGACCTTCCTGCCAGCCGCACCAATCAGAATGTGTTGCGCATGCCGGTCGATTTGCTCGCCAGCCTGGTGGAGGAGTTGATTGTGGCCTCGGATCGTTGGGCCTTGCGCGACAAGCTGCTGGCCGCGCTGACCAAGCGTCGTCAAAGCGGTGTGCGGCGCGAGCGCCTGGCTGATCGTCAGGTCTGCAATGTGTCCATGACGATCAGCGAGTTTGTGACCTGGTTCTACCTGAAAGGCGGCACCGAGGATTTCTTCAAGACCCCCAGGACGTTTGCCCCCGATGGCATGCCGGCACTGCCCGCCCAGCCCCAGGATCACGGTGCTCTCTTTTTTGAGCAATGGCTGGCCGCTTTGGCGCACACCACCTTGCATAACGCGGGTTATGAGGGCGGGCGCGAACTGAGCCTGGAGCAAAATCAGGCCTTGGGCCGCATTTTGGACTGTTTTACCGATAAGAGCGTGGCATGAAATTAAGATTTAGTTTGCAGGCGTTGGAGCCTGCTGTTCCGGGCCGCGCTCGTTTGTATGTGCGTGATCTGGATGATGAGCTGGAGCTGGGGGACTATGCGATCGCCATTCAGCGCAGCCAAAACAGTTATTACCTGCATTCGGCACAAAGCTGGGATGCTTCTTTGCGTTGGTTGCCGCAACAAGGCTGGACCGAGCATGAAGAGGGTATCGCGGTTCTGCTGAACGCCGACATTGTGGATTCGCTGCTGGCCAATGCCAGCGATGCGTATCAGATCACCTTGGCGGATAGCGGTGGTGAAGAGTTGGGTCGCAGCCCGCTGAAACTGGACAAGGCCATCTTGCCTTCTACTGCGGGTGGCCATGCCCAGGCAATGGAACTGACCATGCCGGTAGCCGCTGCACCCGAAACACCCGCGCCCGAGCCTGTTGTGGAAACGCCTCCTGTGGTTGAGACGGTGGCTCCTCCAGCGCCGGAACCCGTCAAGGTAGAGATGCCCGCCCCCAACGTGGACACGGTGGCTCCTGTCGAGCCTCCCGCCAAAAAAGGTGGCATGGCCAAATGGATTGTTTTGCTTGTCCTTTTGCTGACTTTGCTGGGCGCAGCCGCCTACTGGTTCTACAGCCAATCCGCCAAGGACGACAGCCCGGCGGCCCCCGAGGCACCCGAGCCCAAGCCCGCCGTGGTGGAGACTGACAACTGCACCATGGACAAGCTGGCAGATCGGCCTGGGCTGCAGTTCGTGCAAGAGTGTGTCAAGGAAAGCAAAACGTCCGAGCAGTGGCTGGCTGTGATTGAGGAAGTCAAAAAGGCGGGGCAATGCGACGTCGCCCAACGCCTGTATGTGAACAAGGCACAGTCTGGTGATGTGAAGATTGCCCTGGCCTATGCCCGTGAATATGATCCCCAGGATCACCCGGCGCATGCCTGCTTTAGCAAGCCCAATCCGGCTACCGCTGCGTACTGGTATGAAACCGTCTTGCTGTCCGATCCCGATAATGCGCACGCCAAGGCCCGCTTTCAGGAGCTGAGCCAATGATGATCCGTCCGCTGGTTCGATTCAGTTTGCTTGCTGCGCTCTTGTTGGGGGCAGGCCAGGCACAGGCGGCCGCCCCCTTGCTGCAAGAGGGTAAAAAGACGCTTTATCAACGCGTCCTGACCACGCCTTCCTGCCGTCTGTTTTCTTCGGCAACGGATCAACAGGGCAAGCCAGTTCCCGCCTTTAGCCGTTTTTATATTTATCAGCGCATCGAGCAGGCCGGGGCAGAGCGCTTGCAGGTGGGCCCGGACAGCCAGGGCAAAACCGTGGGCTGGCTGGACAAGGCCTGCACGGTGGACTGGAAAATGCAGTTGACCCTGGCCTTTACCAACCCGGCCAACCGTGACCGCATGTTGTTTTTCCAGGAGCGCACCTTGCTGGAAAAAGTCCTGGACACGCCTGACCCGGCAACCCTGGTGGCTCCTATCCGTCAGGCGCTGCGTAAAGACGCGCAGGCCGAGGGTGTGCTGGCCCAGGAACCTGAGTATTTTGTGGATGTGCAAGAGCAGTTCTACCTGTTGCCCGTTTTGAGTGGCGAAGAGGTGATGACTGAAAACGGTTTCCGTACGCGTTTGCTCAATGTGGCCTCGGTCAGCAAACAGACAGCCGATCAGAACGAGCCGGACGCCGCCAAGAACGAGCCGCAGCCGGATCAGGATGCCCTTCGCACGTCCCAGATCAAGGGCTTTAGTGCGGCAGTCGTTTTTGTGATTGACTCCACCATTTCCATGGACCCCTACATTGAACGTACCCGCGAGGCGGTACGCAAGGTCTATAGCAAGGTGGAAGAGCAGGGCCTGTCAGAGCAGGTCAAGTTCGGGTTGATCGCGTTTCGCTCCAATCTGGACGCGGCACCGGGCATTGAGTATCTGACGCGCATGTATGCAGATCCCAATACCGTCACCAGCAGTGAAGACTTCCTGGCTAAAGTGGCCGATCTGAAGCAGGCCAAGGTCTCGACGGTTGCCTATGACGAAGACGCCTACGCCGGGGTGCTCGAAGCCCTGGACAAGGTGAACTGGAATGATTTTGGCGCGCGCTACGTGGTGCTGATTACCGACGCCGGGGCGCTGGAAGGCAATAACACGTATTCCTCGACCGGCCTGGATGCGCCGCAACTGCGTATTGAAGCGGCCAAGCCGGGGGTGGCGATCTACACCCTGCATCTGAAGACGCCCTCGGGCAAGAACAACCACGCCAAAGCCGAAGACCAGTACCGCGAGCTGTCCACGTATGGGGGCACGCAGACTTCGCTGTACTACCCCGTCAATGCCGGTGATGTGAACCAGTTTGGCAAGATGGTCGATAACCTGGCCACGGCGCTGACGGAGCAGGTCAAAGTGGCCTATCAGGGCGGAGATGCCATTGGCAGCGCGGCCCGCGCCGAGGAAACGGGCGATAGCACGACTGACCAGATGCTCTCGGACGCCGAGTTGATCGGCCATGCCATGCGCCTGGCCTATCTGGGTAAGACAACCGGCACCACCGCGCCCGAGGTATTTCATGCCTGGATCAGCGATCGGGACCTGGTGCGCCAGAACATTCCCACAACGGATGTCCGTGTTCTGTTGACCAAAGCCCAGTTGAGTGATCTGAGCGCTGTGGTTAAACAGATTCTGGAGGCGGCCAACGAAGGCATGATTTCGCCTACCGACATGTTTAACCGCTTGCGTTCCGTGGCCGCCGCCATGGGGGCGGACCCCAGCACCTTGAAGCAGGAAAAGGGCACCAAGCTCGCCGAGCTGGGCCTGATGAGCGAGTATCTGGACGACTTGCCCTACCAAAGTGCGGTACTGAGTCTGGACGAAGATACCTGGAGCAGTTGGGATGCCCTGAGCCAGGAGAAATTCATTCGTGATCTGGGCATCAAGTTGCGCCATTACGAGCGTTACAACGCGGATGCGGATCGCTGGGTGTCATTGGCCGAAGGGGCGGATGCGCGGGATGACGTGTATCCCGTGCCGTTGGAGATGATGCCCTGACATGCTCCGCATTCAGCAGTTAGAGGTTTCCCGGGGGCAAGGCCCCCGGGCTTTTCGTGTGCAATTGCCTGCGCTCGCTCTGGAAGCGGGGCAGATCGTGGCCGTGACCGGCGTCAGCGGATGCGGCAAAAGCACCTTGCTGGAGACCCTGGGACTGTTGCTCAAGCCCAAACAGGTCAAAGCGTTTCGTTTGGGCAGGCAGGCCATGGATATCAAGGCCTTGTATGCCGATGGTCGTGAATCCGAGTTGGCGCAATGGCGTGCCAGGAACCTGGGCTTTGTGCTGCAAAATGGTGGTCTGCTGCCCTACCTGTCGGTCTGGGAAAACATGGTTCTGCCACGGCGCTTGTTAGGCATGCCGATCAAGGCCGATCATCTGGATGCCGCGATTGCCACCCTGAAGCTGGAGCGGCTGCTGAATCTGTACCCCTCTGCCTTATCGATTGGAGAGCGCCAGCGAGTTGCTTTTTCGCGCGCGATTGCCCACGCTCCCGGCCTGGTGCTGGCCGATGAGCCTACCGCAGCCCTGGACCCCGAAACCGCTCATGATGTGTTCCAGCTGTTTTTCAGCCTGGCTAGGGAGCTGGATCTGGCGGTTTTGCTGGTCTCGCATGATTGGGACAGTCTGAGCCAGTTCGCCATTCCGCGCCTGCAAGCCAGATTGGAGCCCGGTTTGAGTGTTTTCCTTCCTCAGGGGGATGCGACATGCTGCTAAGCGTGTGTCGACTGGCCTGGGCTGACTTGCGCTTTGACTGGCGCATCTCTTTTTGCATGGTTGCGGCCATGGTCGCCGTGGTCGCGCCTTTGCTGCTGCTCTTCGGTCTGAAGCACGGAGTTGTCACTCAATTGCAGCAAGCGTTGCTGCATGATCCGCGCAATCTGGAAGTAAAGATGCTGAGCAGCGGCAGCTTTGATCAGGCCTGGCTGGACCGGCTGCGACAGATGCCCGGTGTGGCATACGCCGTGGGCATGACGCGTTCGCTGAACACGCAGGCGGATCTGCGCCTGGACCGACGTCGTTTTCTGGAAAACGTTGAAGTGCTGGCCAGTGCGCAGGGCGATCCTTTGTTGCAGACCCAGGCTCGTGATCTGTCCCCCCAGGAAATCATTCTGACGCAGGAGGCTGCGCGCCGATTGAACTGGCAGGCGGGCGAGTTGGTTCATATTCGTGTTGACCGTCGTCTGGACGGGCAGCGCGAGCAGGGCGATAAAGCCATGACCGTGGTGGATGTGCTGGCTGAACATCGCTATTCGCGTCCTGCCGTGTTCGTGGCCCCGGAAACCCTGCTGGCCCTGGAATACGCTCGCGATGGTTTTCAAGTGCCCGATTTTGCCCTGTTCAGCGGCAAACCCCTGGCCGCTGATATGCCCGTGCTGTATGCCCGCGCCCGGGTCTATGCCAGCACGATCGATCAGGTCGGGGCGGTGGCCAAGGGGCTGGAACAGCAGGGTATTCCGGTGGCCAGCCGGTATGCCGACATTGAAAACGTTCGTGCCATCAATCGTGTGCTGAGCCTGATTTTTGGCGTGATTGCTCTGACGGCCATGGTGGGCTGCGCGGCCTCGTTGGGCGGTGCCTTTCTGGCTAATGTGGATCGCAAACGTAAAGATCTGGCGGTTCTGCGGCTGCTGGGTATTGATAGTGGCGGTGTCATTCGTTATGTGCTGATTCAGGCACTGGTACTGAGCCTGATCGCCTATGCCCTGGGGCTGGGCCTCTATGGCCTGGGCAGTGCTTTATTTAATCAATTACTAGTGGGAGATGGCCTCCAGACGGACTTCGTATGTCGTATCACCCCGGCCCATGCCTTGTACGCCTTATTGATGGTGGCGAGCCTGGCCTGTGTGGTGGCGGCGATCGGAGCCTGGCGTGCCGTTCGCGTTCAACCTGCGGAGAGTCTGCGTGAAATGTAAATTGTGGTTCAGTGCGGCGACGGCGCTGCTGGGTATGAGCGCGCTTGCTCAGGCGGCACCTTGGGAGGAGAAGTACTACAACCCCAAACCTGCCGAAGGCGATGTGGTGTTGCCCATGCCCTGTGAGGGTGCCATGGTGTTTCGCCGTGTCGCGGTGCCGGTGGCCGGCCCTCTGGATGATATGCGTGTGGTGGTGGGGCAGGAAGCGCAAGAATGGGGTTATATCGAACACAAACGCCCTGACTTTATTGCGGGCAGTTTTACCGATGGCAAGGCCGGTTCATCGCGCTACTACCTGATGGCCAAGTATGAGCTGAACAAATTGCAGTACCAGGCCCTGACTGAAGCCACCTGCCCGACACCCAAAAATACCTTGGTGGTGCCGCAGACCGAAATCAGCTGGATGGACGCGATCCGTGTGTCCGACCTGTACAACCAGTGGTTGCGCGACAATGCCGCCGACAAGCTGCCCAAAGAAGACGGCTTGGCTGGGTTTGTGCGTCTGCCAACGGAAATCGAGTGGGAATACGCGGCCCGTGGTGGCTCGTCCTTGTCTTCGGCCGAGTTCCGTGACGTGCGCTATCCCATGCCTGAAGGCATGAACGACTACGAGTGGTATGCCGGGTCGCAGTCGTCCAATGGGGCGGTTCAGCTAATGGGGCGGCTCAAGCCCAATCCGCTGGGGCTGCACGACATCTTGGGTAATGTGGACGAGATGATTCTGGAGCCGTTTCGCTTGAACAAGCTGGATCGTCAGCATGGTCAGGCTGGCGGCTTTGTGGTGCGGGGCGGCAATTTCCTGTCCAAGCCCGAAGCCTTGCGCGCTTCGGCGCGCAAGGAATTAGCCTATTACGGCTCCAAAGGGCCTACCCAGGCCAAAACGACGGGTATGCGGCTGGCTCTGGTGTCAATTGCCCTGACTTCGCGCGACCGGGTGCAGGCCATTGAAAAGAGCTGGCAGGCCTTGGGGACCGAGCAAGGCGCTGTCAACCCGGATGCGCCGGCACAAGAGTCCGCCGTGCAGCGTTTGGGCTCCCTGGCCAGCAGTCTGGAGGACGACACGCTCAAGACGCAGCTCAAGCAGCTGGAAGGGGATTTGCGCGCTGCCAATTTGCGACAGGAGGAAATGCGCGACCAAGCCATTCGCGCCAATCTGGAGCTGGGCTCTTTTCTGTGCACCAAACTTAAAGACGACGTCTTGTTCGTGGAGCTGCTGCAACGAAATTACGAGGCGCTGTGTCAGGCCAGCCCGGACGACAAACAGTGTGTCAGCCGCAAATTGAAGCTGGATGAACAGCACGATCGTGTTGCGAAACTGGCGCGTTATTACGCCAGCAACTTGATTGACGCCTCGTCCCTGTACGGGCTCACCTTGCTGGAAAAACAGGTGCCGGTCGCACGCCAGATGATGGAACAGAACAAGAGCCTCAGCGCCCTGAAACCTTATCTGGACGTGCACTGGAAGAATCAAAAAGACTATTTGAAAACAGATTCGATTGATATCAGTGCCTGGAAGAACAACTGCAAATCGATTCCCAACTCGTAAAGAGCGGGTCAATAAAAAATAGACGTACTTCAATTGGAAGAGGAAGTTATGCAACACGTGCGCCGTTTTACCCCTAGAACCTTACTGGGCAGTCTGATGCTGGGTGTGGCTTTGCTTTCGGGCTGTGCCAGCACGGGCAGTAGTTTGCTCAGTGGTGCTCAGGCCGATGATCGTCTCACCAGTGGTCAGGATGCCAAATTCTTCAGCCGCTCTGGCTTTCAGGCCTGCGCCGGCGCGGCGGCGGTGGGCGTGCTGGCTTGCATGCTGTCGAACTCCAGCAACAAGGCGGCTTGCGCGATTATCGCGGGCGTGGCGGCCTGCGGGGTCGCCATGGGGACCAACTACTATCTGGATCAGCGTCGCACCGAATACGCCAATACCACGGAGCGTCTGGCCGCCATGCAACGTGACGTCGAGGCCGATACTGCCAATATTCTTGAGCGAACCCGTACGGCCCAGCAGGTGATTGCTGACGATAAAAGGCAGATTGCCGACATTGAAAAGCACATGAAGGCCAAGACGATGGAGAAAAAACAGGCTGAAAAGCAACTGGCCCGTATTGATAAGAATATCGAGGTTCTCAATCGCGATCTGAAAAACATGACTGAAAAAGTCAGCCTATATCGGGATGTGGCCGATGCGGAGCGCAAGGACGGAGGCAAGAAGGCGGAAGTCCAGCGTCTGGATCGTCAGATTGACGAGATGAATGTCAAAGTGGCCGTGCTGCAAAAAGAAGTGGACGACCTGTATTCCATGCGTTCTGCAGTGACCTTGGGTTAAAAGGGATTTTTCATGCGAGTATTTCTACGTTGGTCACCCGTTGCGGCCAGTCTTGTGCTGGCAGGTTGCGCCACCACCATGAGCGAGTGTGATCCGTCGGATCAAAACGCCGGTTTCCTGACCAAGATCAGTTGCGACACCTCGGGCGCCTATCGCCAGCACATTGACACGCGCGAGCAAAGTTTGCTGAGCGCGCAGCAAGCCAATGCGCTGTTTCATCAGGTCTACAAGGATATTCAGGCTCAGCAAAGCTTGAGCAACGCCAGTCTGGCCCGGCAGCGTCAGGCCCAGACTGCGCTGAACCGTTCCATGGGGCAGTTGTTGCGTAGTTTGCAGGCCAGTAAAGGTCAGCAAGCCGGCTTGCAGAATCAGCTCAAGGATCTGGATAAAGGGCTCAAGGACGTAAACCGTTCCACCGAAGACAACAGCCCGGCCGCGATAGCCCAAAAGCAGCAGCAGTTGCAACAGCTGCAAAAAGATGTCAGCCGCCTGCAGTCCAGTTTGGGATACGACGAGTAAAGGCCTATGCAGCGCGTCATACTTGATTCGGTGGGGCCCTCCGGGGCCTATCGTCAGCATCAGCTTGCGCTGGATATCCTGAAGCGTCAGGATGAACCCCTGACGCATCTGTTTTCCATTTATCAGGCCGATGGTTCGCAGACGACGGCCTGGTGGACGGGCCTGCAGGGCCAGGCTGTGGCCAAAAGCAGTTTGCCGGCTGCTCAGCAACAGGCACTGGACGCGCGTTATCAGCAAGCGTTGGACCGGATTGAGCTGTTGATTCGCCAGTTGCACGATCAGGGGGCGAGCCAAGATGCGCAGGCGCTACAAGCCCTGCTGCAAGACGGGGCGGCCCAAGGGGCGATCTACAGCGTAGGCGGCAAGCCGTTGCTGGTGATGAGCGAGAATCCGGCGCTGTCGCCCGAACCTTTGTTCGCGTCTGCCCGACGTCGGATGGCCGGAGCAGCGGCCGTGCCGCCGGGTCCACCGGCGACAGCGGCTCTTGGGGCTGGCGCGGCTGTCATGGGGGAGCCTGCTGCCAAGGCTCGCCCGCTTCTGTGGTTTCTGTTGGCCGCGCTACTGGCCCTCCTGCTGGCGCTGCTCTTGTCCTGGTGGTTCAAGTGGCCTGCCAGCTGGTGGGACAGGAGTGGGATGCCCGTGGCCCCGCCCGCAGTGGTCAAGCCAGCGCCTGCGGTGCAGGAGCCTGTCCTGCCCCCGGTTGTGCCTGCTCAAGAGCCGTTGGCGCCGGTCCCCGAACCGCCCAAGGTCGAGCCCGTGGTACCGGAGGCGCCCGTGCCTGAGCCATCGCCTGCGCCCAAACCCCAGCCCGATCCCAAGCCTGTCCCCAAGGTGTCATCAGACCCTAATTTTGTGTGTGCGCACGATGATAAGGGCCAGGTGCTCAAACCCGAGGTCTACCTTATTTTTGATACGTCCATGTCCATGCTGTTGAGCGTGGATGCCAAGATTCAGGACGAGGAGTGGTTTTTCAGCCAGGACTTGAGCGATATGGGTTCCTGGAGCGATTACGCGACCCAACGGGCTAAAACCCTGTTTGAAGGGACGTCGCGCATCAAGGCGGCGCGCAGCGCTTTCTCCAGCATGGTGGACAGTTTGCCCGCGGGGCAGGACCTGCATTTGATAACCTTTGCGCAGCAGTGCGCCGCACCCAATTACCAGGGCCGCTTTACGACGGCTCAGCGGGGACGGTTGAAAAACCTGATTCAGACTATCGAGGCCAAGGACAGCACCAATCTGGTTCATTCCCTGAATCTGGCGGCCAGTCGGGTGGATGGCGTCAAACGGAATGCTTTGATTGTCTTGTTTGTTGATGGCAATGACGGTTGCGAGCAGGATATTTGCGCTGTGTCCCGCAGTATTGCACGCGCCAAGCCGCGCTTGCGGATCAATGTGGTGGATATCACCGGTCAAGGCCTGTCCGCCTGTGCGGCTACGGCGACGGGCGGTGTCACGCTGGCTCCTAAGCAAGCGGGTCAGATTGCCCAGGCCTTGCGCGATGCTACAACCGACTTTGTGAAGCGTGCCGAACAGGCTTGCCAGTAAACCCCCGGCATGTGGCTGGGCCTGAATCAGCCTGGATTGCCCCAGGCTGATTTGCTTCTGGACAGCCAGAAAAAGACAGGGTGACAATAAGGGGGTCGCTAAACGACGCATAGACTGTGCACATGCCTGTATCTCCCTCTCGCCCCGATTCGCCTGAACGTCGTCTGCGTCGCATGAAACGCGGCGCCCTGGCTTTGCTGGGCCTGACGATCAGCCTGTTCCTGCTCAGTCACGCCATGATTGGCCGGGGTGAGGCTGCGCCGGTTGCTGGACTGTGGCCTTGGCTGCGTGCCTTTAGTGAAGCGGCCACGGTGGGCGCGCTGGCTGACTGGTTTGCCGTCGTGGCCTTGTTCCGGCATCCCCTGGGCCTGCCTTTTCCGCATACGGCCATTATTCCCAATAAGAAAAACAGTCTGGGGGAAAGTCTGGGCGTATTTGTGCGCGACCACTTTCTGGATTCGGCGATGTTGTTGGAGAAACTGCGCAGTCTGGACCCGGCGGCTCGCCTGGGGCAGTGGCTGTCGCAACCTGAGCAAAGCGAACGTGTGAGCCGTGCTTTGCAAACGGCCCTGGGCGAGGCCCTGCGTTTACTGGACGAGCGTAGCGTCAAACAGGCCCTGACCGATGGGGTGCGCAGCTATCTGATGCGGGTGGATATGGCGGGGACCAGCTCCCAGATTCTGGGCTTGCTGACGCGTAATGCCCGGCATCAGCGCCTGCTCGATGAGGTCTTGCAGCAATTGGGTACTTATTTGTCCAATGAAGCCGTCAAGCAACGCGTGGCGGCTGTGCTTGTGCGTTACGCTCAGCGCGAATGGCCCAAACTGTTGGCGATGGTGGGCGTGGTGACCTCCGTGGACGAATTGTCAGGCAAGATGGCCGACCGTTTGGCGCGTGCGCTGGTGGACGAGGTACACACAATTTTGAGTGAACCCGAGCATCCCTTGCGTAAGGATTATGAGCAGTGGGTGCTCGATTATATTCAGCGCCTGGGCCAGGACCCTGAGCTCAGAGAACAGGTCGAAGCCATCAAGCAGCGGTTTTTGCATCACAAAGAGGTGGGCGAGTACATCGATGGCATCTGGACTGATGTCATGCGTGTGCTGCGCAGCGATCTTGCCAGACCGGACTCCTCGGTTGCCGCCCATTTGCGGCGGGTGGCTCAGGACCTTGGCGCCCGCCTGAATACCGACGCCACGTTGCGGGCCACCTTGAATGAGCATATGTTGTCGGCGGCGGCCGGGCTGGCCGAGCAGTTGCGCGAAGGGGCCAAGGATCATATTTCGCGCACCGTTCGTCAGTGGGATGACAGGCAACTGGTGCGCGAGCTGGAACTGACGGTGGGTACCGATCTGCAATACATCCGCTTTAACGGCACGGTCGTAGGTGGCCTGGTGGGCGTGGGCCTGCACGCCATCCTGCTGTTGGGGCTGGTCTGACAATAGCAGTCAGAGTGGTGCCCGGCGAAGATGCAAACCGTGCCCGGCGAACGAACATGTTCGTCGCTGCCAGTCAGAATGTGTTCAGATCTCAGGTCGGAGCGGGCCAGGGCGTAAGCGGGTGGGGCAGCGAGCCGCTGGGGCCTTTGCCACCCAGCCCTTCACTCAGGCCACTTTCAGCAAGGGGACGGGCTTCTGGGTAGCATTTGGGTCGGGCACGTAAGTCGAGCGGTTCGTCGTGCCGGTATTGAGCAATTGAATCGACAGTTTCAGCTCCTTGGCCTGGCGGCTCAGTTCGTTGACGGTCTCGCCCAGGTTGCGAGCCAGATCCGCGTTGTCGTTGATGTCGCTGTCCATGGTGGATACGGCATCGTTGATTTGCGCTAAACCGTTGGCTTGCTCGTTGGAGGCGGTGGAGATTTCGCTGATCAGATGGGTGACATCTGAGACGGATTGCATGATCTCGTCCATGGTGGAACCTGCCCGCTTGGCGTGATGCGCCCCGGTCGCCATGCGTTTGAGCGAATCCTCCACCAGGTTTTTGATTTCCCCGGCGGCTTGGGCACTTTTTTGCGCCAGACTGCGCACTTCACCGGCCACCACGGCAAAGCCCTTGCCTGCTTCACCCGCGCGGGCCGATTCTACAGCGGCATTCAGGGCCAGGATATTCGTTTGGAAGGCCAGTCCTTCAATAATCGACACAATATCGCCAATACGCTCAGAGCTGTTGTGTATGTCCTGCATGGTGCTGACCATGTCCTGAACCACTTCACCACCTCGCCGTGCGGTAGACAGGCTCTGGTCGGCCAATTGATTGGCCAGACGGGCATTGTCCGCGGTCTGCTGCACATTCATGGTCAACTGCTCCATATTGGCGGCGGTGCGCTGTAAGGAGCCCGACTGAGCGGCGGTACGATGGGAAAGCTGGCGATTGCCCTCTTCAATCTGTGTGGACACATCCAAAGAGGCCTGGATGCCTTGATGCACGTCGCAAGCCAGACCCAGCAGGCTTTTGCGCATCATGTCCATGTAGAAATAGAGCTGTGCGATTTCCTGGCTGCGGGTGTGCTGGGGGTTCAGATCGATCAACAGGTTGCCGGTGGCAATTTGCTGGGCGATATGGGTGGCGCTGTGCAGGGGCTGCATCATGCGCTGGGTGACCATCCAGCCGTAGGCCAAGGTTACCAGGCTGACCAGCCCCAGACTGCTCAGCCCGACAGTCAGATACGTGCCGGACGCGCCACTGCCCACCAGCAAGCCGGCGCTCAAACTTACAAGTGCCGTGGTCAGAAACCCAAATCGCAACAAGCTGGCACGCAGGCTGCGATTCAAGGGTTGGAGCAGGGTGTTCAGAACCGAGCGCCAGCCTCTGGCCTGCAATTGACCTTCGTGTAAACGAAAACCGCGCAATCCTTGTTGCTGGATGGAGTGGTACAGATACTCCGCTTCTTTGATGTCCTTGGCTTGGGCACGTACCCGAACCGAGGCGTAGCCGCTGACGCGGCCGTTTTCAAATAAAGGAATGACGCGGGCTTTGACCCAGTAAAAGCCGCCGTCTTTGCGGCGGTTCTTGATCAGCCCTGACCAGGATCGTTGTTGTTTGAGTGTCTGCCATAAATCCTGAAAAATAACGGCCGGCATGTGGGGGTGGCGCACAATATTGTGGTGTGCTCCGATCAGCTCGTCGTGGCTGTAGCCGCTCACCTCGATAAAGGCGGGATTGGCATAGACGATGCGCCCTTTCAGGTCGGTCTTGGAGATTAAATAGGTTTTTTCGGGTACCTGTGTTTCATGAGAGGTAATGGCTTGTTTTTCACGCATGATCTGGCCCTGTTAAAGACGTAGGCGGAAAAGGACAGATCATTATGTTGCATATCGACTTAATTTTGTTACTTAGTATTTGTATTAAAGTCTAAATGTGTCACCGTGATGACGGAGAAAAACCGGTTCAAAAAGCGTGATCTGATCTCTATAAGCAGTTGATTTTATTAATTATTGTTTTTTTGCTGGTCTGGCGGTAAAAAACCGACCCCAGATTAAATGTTTTGTCTAGCTGTCAGTAGTATCAGGATCGGCAAGGGGGCTGCCGATCCTGAAGGGCCTGCTTAGCGACGAATCGCTTCCAGTCTGGCGTTCGCCGTTTTGGCGCTGTGAGCCTGGAAGGCCGGTGTGTTCTGGTAGGACAGCACCTGCACGGTAGAGGCTTGACTCAACTGAGCCAGGGCCGCCGGGGCACCCTGGGCCGATTCCACCGAGCCCGTATTCAAAGCCTTGATTGCATCGGCCAGCTCGGACGCTTCCGAGGCCAGATCGCTCATGGTATTGCCCAGATCCTGCACCAGGGCGGCGTTTTGCTGGGTGACACCATCCATTTTGGCCATGGCCTCATTGATCTGGTCCAGGCCACTGGCCTGCTCGATCGAGGCGGTCGAGATTTCGCCAATGATGTCCGTGACACGTTTGACCGAATCGACGACCTCGCCCATGGTGGCGCCGGCGCGGGCCGCCTGTTCGGCCCCGATGGCCATGCGGCTGACAGAGGCGTCGATCAGGTTCTTGATTTCTCCGGCAGCTTGCGAGCTCTTTTGCGCCAGGCTACGTACCTCACCGGCCACGACCGCAAACCCGCGTCCCGCTTCGCCGGCGCGAGCCGATTCCACCGCTGCGTTCAACGCCAGGATATTGGTCTGAAAGGCAATGCCTTCAATAACAGTGACGATATCGCCAATGCGACGTGAACTGTCGTGAATGCCTTGCATGGTTTGCACCACTTCGTTCACCACAGCGCCGCCACGTTGGGCAATCTGCATACTGGCATCGGCCAGTTGGCTGGCTTGATTGGCATTGTCGGCGTTCTGGCGCACCGTCACGGTCAGCTCTTCCATGCTGGCGGCGGTTTCCTGCAAGGAGGCGGCCTGATCTTCAGTGCGGGAGGCCAGATTGGTATTGTTCACCTCTAGGATGCGGGCGGCATGAATCGAGGCGTCAATTCCCGCTCGGGCATCGCTGGCAATGCCCACCAGACTTTTGCGCATCAGGTCCAGGCAGAAGTAGAGCTGACCAATTTCCGAATTGCTTTCGCTGGAGCTGACATCAATGTCCAGTTGCAGATTGCCGGTGGCAATTTGCTGGGCGATCAGCGAGGCCTGATCCAGGGGGCGGATGACGCGCTGGGCAATCAGCCAGCCGTAGCCCATCATGACCGCACTGGCCAGACACAAGCCACCGGTCAGCCACAGGCCCGAGCCCTGGGGAACCCCTCCCGTCAGGGCGAAGTACAGCGCAGTTCCGGTGGTAGCCAGCGCCAATGTGCCCATACGGAACAGGCTGGCCCGCAGGGAGTTGCTGAATGGGCGGCGCAACTGGCTCAAGGCCTTTCGCCAGCCGGTCGGCACAGCACGACCTTCATGCAAGCGCACGCCGTGGGCACGTCCCTCATTGATGGCGGTGTACAGGCGCTCAGCCTCGTCAATCTGTTCCTGGCTGGGTTTGACCCGGACCGAGGCATAGCCGGCTACCGTGCCATTTTCATAAATGGGCACCGCCATGGCGTAGACCCAGTAAAAGCCACCATCCTTGCGTCGGTTCTTGACCACCCCCATCCAGGGGCGCTTGTTTTGCAAGGTGTCCCAGAAATCCTGAAACGCCTCGGGCGGCATGTCGGGGTGGCGGACAAGATTGTGCGCCTTGCCGATCAGCTCTTCCCGGGTGAAGCCGCTGATGGCGATAAAGGCCGCGTTCGCGTAGGTGATCCGTCCTTTCAGATCGGTTTTTGAAATAAGGTACTGATCGGCCCGGACGCGAACCTCGTCCTGGGTAATGGGGAAATTCTTACGCATTCATCATCCTGGAGGGGAGCAACAAAGGGGACGCGAGGGGCCGTCAAGCCCGCAGGGGCCATGCAAAAAAAGCAAAGGTTTCTACGCCCGGTTACTGACTGCTCTGAACTGTCAGAAACCTTCTATTTTTGCGAATGGCGGAGCAGAACAAAGCGTGAAACTGTTGACTGATCCGGCCTTTGACTGAGCGCTTGCTTGTCATTTATGGCAAACACATACAGTTCAAATGCTTAACGGCTGTCAAACAAAATTCTTTAGGCTTAGATGTTCATGGATCATAATTTGATCATCTGAAAATAATGTACGGACTGTATTGCGTGGCGTACGTGCTCGCTCCGGGGTGGGGGCGGCTCAGGGCTCGCTTATAATCGGCCACACGCTCATGGGCGAGATTCAGAAGGAGAATATGTGATCGATACGCAGGAACCTGTAGTCAGCGCTGAGCTGGTCGCTGTGTTAGTCGCTGTCAGCGACGGCGAGCCCCGTGTCTTGACCACGGATGGCGGGCAGGCCTTGCCCGCCGGGCCGTTTCAGCATACGCATCGCTCTTTGCAAACGGGGCTGCGCGATTGGGTGGAAACGCAAACCCATCACCCGGTAGGGTATGTGGAGCAGCTTTATACCTTTGCAGATCGCGATCGTTTTGACGCTCAGGGAACGCGTATCGTGTCAGTCAGCTATGTGGGGCTGACGCGGGAAGTGGGTCAGCCGGATGTGGCTCAGGTGATCTGGCAGGATTGTTATCGTTACTTTCCGTGGGAGGACTGGCGTGAGGGTACTCCTTCGATCATTCAGCAGACCATCGTGCCGGCCTTGTTGACGTGGTGCGAGCAGGACGAGTCCTTGCGTGCATTACGACGTCAGCGCGTCAATTACAGCTTTGGGCTGGAGGGCGCCATCTGGAACGAAGATTTTGTCTTGCAGCGCTACGAGCTGCTGTACGAAGCGGGCCTGTTACCCGAATCCTGTCGCCGTCGCCAGCAGGAGCAGCAAGCGCAGGGCAAGCAGGATGCCTTGGGACTGGGCATGCGCCACGACCATCGCCGGATTCTGGCTACGGGTCTGGCGCGCCTACGCGCCAAAATCAAATATCGCCCCGTGGTGTTTGAGCTGATGCCCCCGGAGTTCACCTTGCTGCAATTGCAGCAGGCGGTCGAAGCGCTGGCTGGCCGTGGCCTGCACAAGCAGAATTTCCGCCGCTTGATTGAGCAGCAGGCATTGGTCGAGGAAACCGGCGCGATGAGCATGGGCGGCTCGGGGCGGCCTGCCAAGCTGTTCCGCTTTCGGGGTGACGTGTTGTTTGAGCGGGCTATCTCGGGTAGCAAGTTGCCCTTGGCGAAACAGGCGCGTTAAAAACTGGGCCTATGGCTTGACAGTGCTTATGCTCAGGAATAGCATAAATGCACCGTGCCATTAGGCCTTATTTTTTAGCGATTTAAATACTCATAATGAGCATAATTAATGCCCCTGCGCCGGCAGCGCAAGCTGCGCAGACACGCGCGCACCGTATTCCTTCCCTGCCCGACGTGATGCTTGAGCCTCTGGTGCGCGCCACCTTGCAGGAAGATCTGGGTCGTGCGGGTGATCTGACAACGGACGCCATTGTGCCTGCCGACTCTCGTACGCAAATGCGCCTGGTAGCCCGCGAACAAGGCGTGTTGACTGGTCTGGACCTGGCTCGTCTGGCGTTTACCTTGCTGGACCCTACGCTGCGCTTTGAGGCCCAGCTTCAAGATGGGGATGACCTGATGCCGGGTGCCCAGATCGCCGTCATCAGTGGCTCGGCCCGCTCCATGCTGACGGCAGAGCGTAGCGCATTGAATTTTCTGGGGCATTTAAGTGGCGTGGCATCGGCAACGGCCTCCATCGCCCGGGCCATTGCGCCTTACGGCACCCAGGTTACCTGCACCCGCAAAACCATGCCCGGCCTGCGCGCAGTGCAGAAATATGCGGTGCGCGTGGGCGGTGGCAGCAACCATCGCTTTGGTCTGGATGATGCGGTGCTGATCAAAGACAACCACATCGCTGTGGCCGGGGGCGTGAAAGCGGCCGTGGAAGCGGTTCGCGCCTATATCGGCCATCTGGTGTGCATCGAGGTGGAAGTCGATACCCTGGAGCAGCTCGATGAAGTGCTGGAGCTAGGGGTGGACAGCATTCTTTTGGACAATATGGATATTGCGACCTTAAGCGAGGCTGTGGCCCGCGTTGGTGGCCGCGCCAAGACCGAAGCCTCGGGTCGTATCACGCCCGAGACCGCGGTGGAAATTGCCCGCTGTGGCGTGGATCGGATCGCGGTGGGTTGGATTACACACAGCGCCCGTGTGCTCGATATTGGTCTGGATGCTTGAGTAACAAGGTGCTGGCGGTCATGGCGGGTTTTCAGGTGAGCAAGCGGGTGGCAGCGGCCGCCTTGCTGGGGGTGGTGGCGTGGGGCGCAAGCCCCTTGACGGGGCGGGCCAGCGAGGTAGCAGTCGCCCAGACTGCAAAGTATCCCCTCAGACCCATTACCGTGATCGTGACCTTTCCGCCGGGTGGGGGAACCGATTTGCTGGCTCGCAAGTTGGGCCCCCGTCTGGAAAAAGCCCTGGGCCAGCCGGTCATCATCGACAATCGGCCCGGGGCCAGTGGCAATATTGGTGCGCGTGCCGTGGCTTATGCCCGTGCCGATGGGCATACCTTGCTGATGGCCAACAGTTCCTTTGCCATCAATCCAGGTGTGTTCCGCAACCTGGGTTTCAAGCCTAAAGAAGACTTCGCACCCATTGCCAATATAGGCTTTGTGCCCTCCGTCATTGTGACCGGGAGCGGCTCGGATATTCAGAGTCTGCAGCAAGTCCTGCTGCAGCAGTCCGAACCGGCGTTGGCCTATGCGTCATGTGGCAATGGCACCCCGCAGCACCTGGCCGGAGAAATGCTCTACGATCTGCGTGGTGCGGCCTTATTGCATATCCCTTACCGAGGCTGCGGCCCGGCCTTGAACGATGTGGTCGCCGGGCAGGTGCCGATTGGCATCGTCACCTTGTCCAGCGCAGCTACCTTGATCGAATCCGGACATCTGCGCGCTCTGGCGGTCACCTCTGCCCAGCGCAGTCCGGTACTGCCTGATGTGCCGACGGTGGCTGAAGTGAGCAAGACAGGGTTTGAACTGGATCAGTGGCATGGCTTGCTGGCTCCTTCCCACACCCCCGAACCCATCATCACTACGCTGAATCGTGTCGTGCAAAAAGCCTTGACGGACCCCGCCCTGCAGGCGGAATTGCTGGCATTGGGTTATACGCCGCAAGAAGGAAACGAGTCTGCCCGGCCCAGCGGCTTCAAGGCCATGATCTGGAACGATATCGACCGGTTCGGGGCCCTGTCGTCCAAAATAGGCTTGCAGGTGGATTGATGCGGCAGCGGTGTGGCCTTGAGTGCGAGGCCGTTTTTTCAGGTGCGGATCGCCCCTTGCCCGCGCATGCACGCAGAGTCAGAATCAGGCAGCCGTTTCAGGCTGCCTGGCTGAGGCTAAACATCGTCGGGGCACAGAAAGAGGGCTCGAGCAGCGTGTCAGCGACGTAGACGGAACGCGGAAAACGGCCTGCAGGTGGTTAAAAGAAGCTGTCTTCCTCAGGCGTTTCAGGAACAGGCTGGGTGGCAAACCAGTGTTTCTCCAACAGCAGCGTATGCGTCAAACCGTCCTTGCTGCAGTGAGAGTCAATCTCGATCTGGCCGCGCTGGCTGCCACCTTCATTGAAGTTGTCGGCCTCGACTTCGGCAGCGGCCATATACGCCTGTAGGTTCAGCTCAGGCTGACCACGATCCAGCACAAACTGACGAATGGCTTCCGCGCCTAACTCATTGAGGGTATAGGTGTAGTTCATGGCGTGCTCCTGATTATGGCTAATGATAATACGGGCCCCTACGCGTGAATCCTAGCATGCTCAGTCTCAACAACGGATAGCAAAGCGTTACCGGTTTTGGATAAAAAAACAGCGATGTGCGAGGGGCACACCGCTGTGGACAAGGCCATTTTAGGCAGACGGTTTAAAAGCTGCCAAAAATCGTACCCAGCGTAATCACGGTGATCAGCGCCACAATAGGGGCTGCCATCGTCACCATGGCGATATTGCCGTAGGACTGGCGGTGGTTCAGCTTGCAGATGGACAGCAAGGTGATGATGGCCCCGCAATGGGGCAGGGTGTCCAGGCCACCTGCGGCCATCACGGCGACACGGTGCAGCAATTCGGGGCTGATGCCGGCTTGTTGAGCCATGGCCAGATAGTCCGGGCCCAGGGTCTGCAAGGCAATGCTCAAGCCGCCCGAGGATGAGCCGGTAATACCGGCCAGCGTGGTCATGGCGACTGCCTCGGAAATCAGTGGATTGCCCGGTGCCACGTTCAGTACAAAGTCCCGAATAATCGCAAAGCCTGCCAGGCTGGCAATGACCGCACCGTAACCAACTTCAGAGGCGGTATTGAACAAGGGCAGCATAAAACCGAATACCCCTTTGTTGATGCTTTCGCGCAGGTTTTTCCAATGCCCCAGACGGCTGATGATCAAGACCAGAATGGCCGTGATCAACGCAATAATCAGCGCCCACAGACCGGTAATTTTGGCCGGGTCCAGCTGAGGGAAGCGCTCGGCCATGAACCCGAAGTTTGTGTCGGGGAAAATGCCATAGGTGAACAGGGCATTGACGCCGATCACCAGAATCAAAGGCAGCAAAGCCAGGAAGATGGGCATGGGTTTCTCACCTTCCGTGCTATCGGGGGTGCTGGCGTCGAACTTATCCTGCCCATGATCCCCGTAGGTCTCGCCTTGGGCAATGGCCTTGCGAGCCCGTGACTGCAGCCACCACAAGCCACCGAAGGCCATGATCAAGGCACCAATAATTCCCAGTCCGGGCGCTGCAAACACGTTGGTGCCGTAGTAAGGGATAGGTATGGCGTTCTGGATGGCGGGCGTGCCGGGCAGGGCGGTCATGGTAAAGGTAAAGGAGCCCAGGGCAATGGAGGCGGGAATCAGACGCTTGGGAATGCCCGCGGCACGAAACAGATCCTTGGCAATGGGATAGATAGCAAAGGCCACGACAAACAAGGACACGCCGCCATAGGTCAGCACAGCACACACCATCACAATAGTGGCAATCGCGTGGCGATGCCCCAGCTTATGGGTGATCCACTTGGCAATGGCCTGCGCCGCTCCGGAGTCCGCCATCAACTGACCAAACAGGGCGCCCAGCAAGAAGATGGGCAGGAACTGCAGCACATAGCCGCTCAGTGCGCTCATGAAGGTGGAGGTATAGATGGGCAGCAAAAACCCGGAATCCCCCGAAAGCAGCACGGCCAAAGCGGCCATCAAGGGAGCCAGCAACAGAACCGTCACCCCCCGATAAGCAAAAAACATCAGCAGTAAAAGCGAGACAACGATAGCAAGCGTACTGGCCATAAACAAAGTTCCTGTGCAAGGTCCGGATCACGGACGTCAGTAAATGAGGTGGGGTCGAACGCCAAGCAGGCAGTGTAGCAACAGGCAATGACAAAACGGCTTGATAGCGCGCAAGACGGGGACCGGGCCCCAAAGACGGAGTTGCATCGGGTTTCTTACATCTTGTTTCTTGATGATGAGAACGGGCTAGGGTTACGGGAAATGGGTAAAGCTAGTAAATACAAGGGCTTAGCGGTTTTATGGGTGGAAGACATCAAAAAAAGTAAAAAATTTCGAGAGAAGTGCTTGCCAAAAGAAGAAACCTTGCTATAATTTCTTCTTCGGCGCATTAGCTCAGCAGGTTAGAGCGACGGAATCATAATCCGCAGGTCCCCTGTTCGAATCAGGGATGCGCCACCAAAATTTAAGCGGCTCACAGCAATGTGAGCCGCTTTTTCTTTGCTCCGCCGTTTTGGTCGTGCTGCGCGCAATCTATTTGGTAGGGCTTGCCTTGCCGCCGCCACGGTTTTGGGCCTAGTGCGCCATTCTGCTTGCCGACTAGTGCCCAGGCTGATGCTGTGTCTGGTGGATGTGACCGATACTCTTTGCTTGGTCTGTGTCCGCTTTGGCGGGTAAGTCACGGTGTTGCAATTTGCTGTTCGGGGCGCTGGCAGCGTCGCGTGCTCTGACAAATCTAACGCTTAAGCTACCGTCCCTAATGGATGACCACTCGCGTCAGCGATGAGCGGGAGACTCGTGGTCTTGGGGTTGTCCGTATTGCTCATTCGATTACATGTGCAGATGCGATGCGGCTGTGTTGCACTGCGTATTTCATCGCTGTAGTTATGTCTCTTTCTGGGTCAAAGAATGAGCAGGGAAGGCTGCCCCCTTTGAGAAACGGCTCTCGCCGTGTGGGACGTATGGTTTTAGTGGCCCGCCCAGCAGTGGCCTTGTTGTGGGGTAGGCATGGGTGCTTGCCTGGGTGTCTGCTCGGGGCCTATTCGAGCCGGTTTGCTCAATCCCTGCTATGCTCAACTTGGCTGAGGGCTTGTTCGTGATGATTTGACCCATCAGTTGTGCCTTTATACCTTAAGGCACTGCCGAATATCCTCTTGTCTGTTTCCTGTTGCCACGCATAAACCGGGCACATGGGAAACAAGTGCGAATTTAATCAAACTGGAGAGAGAGACATGGGTACTAAAATTGTGACTGAAGCTGATCGTAAGCGTACTCCGGCCCCCGCCGCTCCCAAGGGTGTCACCCTTAGCACAAAGTGCCGGGGTCAACGTGTTAGTCAGGAGCGTGGTGCGCATACTCGCAACAAGAAAAATCCTGGCAAGCGCGCACATTCGGGGTAATGTCCTGGGGGGCGTCACTGGTGTTCTTATGCCTTCTTGGTGATGCCACTGGCCCCTGTTTTTTACGCTTGTCCGCCCGCCGTTCCAGACGACGCTATAGTGCGGCAAGGTGAATCAGTAATGCGGCATTCAGATAAAGAAAACGGCCACCCAGCAAGGGTGGCCGTTTTTTTTTTGGTGTTCAAACCGTCGGTGATGGACTCTGGGCTCATAGAGTTTGGGTGGTGCGGAGAGAGGGCGATTAGCTCTGTTTTTTGCCGCACAGTGTCTGGCCCCTAATCCCTCAATGCCAATGCGCATGGCCTTTCCTGCTGCGCATGAGCGCCTTTCTTGTCAGGATAAGCCCTCTATAAGACGGGTCCAGTGGGCTGCACGGCTTGCGGTTTACACCGAACGTGTCAGCCCTCCATCCACTTTGATGTTCTGACCCGTAATGTAAGCGGCGCCGTCTGACAGCAGGAACGAAATGGTCGCCGCAATTTCCTCGGCCTTGCCATAGCGCCCCATCGGTACGCTGTCGCGCCGCTCGTCGGTCGCTGGCAGGCTGTCAATCCAGCCAGGCAGCACGTTGTTCATGCGCACATTTTGGGCTGCATAGCTATCCGCAAAAATCTTGGTGAAGCTTGCCAATCCGGCGCGGAATACCGCCGAAGTGGGGAACATTTCCGCAGGCTCAAACGCCCAGGCGGTCGAGATGTTCACGATAGCGCCGCCGCCTTGCGCTGCCATGATGGGGGCCACCAGTCGGGCGGGGCGCACAGCATTCAAGAAGTAGATGTCCATGCCTGTGTGCCAGTCTTCGTCGCTGATGTCCAGGATGGGGCCGCGTGGGCCGTGCCCGGCCGAGCTGACCAGTGCGTCAATGCGTCCCCATCGGTGCATGGCCATGTCGACCAGTCGTTTCAAGTCCTCGTTGCACTGGTTGGATCCCGTCAGTCCGATGCCGCCTAGTTCCTTGGCCAGTGCCTCCCCTTTGCCGGATGAGGACAGGATGGCGACCTGATAGCCATCTTGAGCCAGTCGACGTGCGGCCGCGGCCCCCATGCCGGATCCCCCAGCGCTGATAAGAGCAACTTTTTCTATAGTCATATAAGGCTCCTTGTTAAGTGATTAACGTTATTATTTCAGTCTGATGGGAAAAAATCAGGCGTTAAATAAACGTCTTAGACTGTAGAAAAACTATTGCCTATACCATGAGCTCCTCACGTCGTTCCCTGCCTTCCTTAAATGCCTTGCGCGCCTTCGAAGTGTCGGGGCGCAGGCTCAGTTTCCGAGCAGCGGCTCAGGAGCTGGGGGTGACGCAGGGGGCGGTGGCGCAGCAAGTCAGGGCCTTGGAAGAGCATTTAGGTGTGGTGTTGTTTCAACGTCGGCCGCGTGGACTGCACTTGACGGGGCGGGGGGCGGCGTATCTGGCCGATGTCACCCGTGCTTTTGATACGCTAAGCGAGGCGACAGGGCGTTTACTAACGCGCCCGGATACCGTCACCATCAGTGTCACGCCCACCGTTGCGGCCAAGCTATTGATTCCACGGCTGGGAGATTTGCAAACTCTGCTGCCGGATGTGGAGTTGCGCACCGTGGCAACGGAAGCCTTGTCGGATTTTGAACGCGACCAGGTCGATATTGCGGTGCGTCTGACTCGTCCTCCCTTTGCGGCGGATCTAGAGGCACAGTTGTTGTTTCGTCAAGATGTGGTCGCGGTAGCCAGCCCTGGACTGGTAGGGAATGCCGCACTGCCTTTGTCCATGGAGCAGTTGCATGCCTTGCCGCTGTTGCATGATGCGCAGAATCATTGGGCTGCTTTCTTGAAAACCCCTAGAAAACTGCCCGGTGCGGTGTTCAATCAGACCACTCTGGCACTGGATGCCGCATTAGCCGGCCAAGGGGTGGCATTGGCTTGCAAGGCGTTTGTAGCCAGGGATCTGGCGGCCGGCCGTTTGGTGCAGGTGGCGCATGCGGGGACCGTGGGCGCGGACTTTTATTTGCTGCGCAAGCGTTCGACCCCCGCCCGAAAGTCGGTCGAGGCGGTATGGGACTGGTGTTTGCATAGGCTATTAATTGACTTGCCTGACGCGCCGCTCATTTGACCGGTTCTTGGCCGGACTGTGCCTTGGCGACGAGGCTGGCGCAGTATCGCGCTGGTCTTGCGTGGGGTGTTTTTGGTGTTCCTGATGCGAGGGGCTACACTGGCCGCACTTCTGGTGCGGTAGCACCCAGCTTTTTACAGGAAAAAAATATGAGCACACCGCTTCCCTGTCCTCAGTGCACCTTGGAAAATACTTACCATGACACCGAGCAATGGGTCTGTGCCGATTGTGGCTATGAATGGCAAGATAATCATCAAACGACGGATGTCGAAATGGACGAGGACGAGCTGATTGTCAAAGACAGCAACGGCAATGTGCTGCTTGCGGGCGACGATGTGATTCTGATCCGGGATTTGAAGGTCAAAGGTTCCAATACCCTGAAAAAGGGTGCCAAGGCCAAAGGCATTCGTCTGGTTCGAGGTGACCATGAGGTCGATTGCAAAATTGATGGCATCAGCTACTTGCTGAAAGCCATGTATTTGAAGAAAGCCTGAGCATTCAGGCTGGGTTTCGCCAGGCGCCGCATTGTAATGCGGCGCTTTTTTTTATGCCTGATCGCCAAGGGAGTGACAGCGATCAGCACATTCAAGGAGTTCTGACAGCGGTAAATCAGATGCCTGGCGCGTATATAATAATGAGAATGATTATTGATTATATAAATTGATCGCCTTTTCATGTCCAAGCTGACGGCGGCCTTTCTGGCCCATTATCCGGATCTGATCCGCTATTTGCGCAGGCGCACGCATTGTCCTGAACTGGCACAGGACTGCGCGCATGACACCTGGTTGCGCTTGCTGGAAAAGGGCAAGCAGGTGCAGGCCGATAACCATCGCGCGTATGTATTCAAAGTGGCGGCCAATATCGCTGCAGACTGGTATCGACGCCATACGCGTGAGCAGCGTGCTGTCGACGGGTACGCTTTGAGCATCGCCCATCACCATGCCCCTGATACCTATGAGGAAGTGCTGGCCAAAGAGATCTTGCAGCGTTTAGAGCACGCTTTGATGGCCCAATCCCCCCGCAGCGTGCGTATCTTCATGATGCATCGTTGCGAGGAGCTGAGTTATGCCCAGATTGCCCAAAAGCTGGGTGTCTCCGAAAGTACGATTGAGAAGCATATGATGCGCATCTTGCTGGTGGCCCATCATGTTCTGATGACGACGGCATGAGCGCGCTGCCTGATCCGACCTGGAGCCCAGTCGATGAGGACGCGGCCCGTTGGGTATTGCGCAACGCCCAGGGCAGGCTGCCGCCAGGGGGCAGGGCCGAGTTTGAGGCCTGGTACGCGGCCGATCCCTTGCACGCGCGAACCTACGATGCCCTGGCGGCAAGTTGGCGACGACTGGGGCAGTTGAGGGTGTTGCCGGTCGCGCGCAAGAGAGGCAAGCCTGGTTTCAAGGCCTTGTTGGGGGCCTGTGCAATGGTGGCTGCGTCTTTGCTTGCCTGGCAAACCTGGCAGCAACACGGAACGATCAGCAGCGGGATAGCGTTGACCCGGCTGACTTTGCCAGATGGTTCCTTAGCGATTCTGGACGCGCACACGCGTGTACGTTTGCACTTTGAAAAGGGGCAGCGACACGTTCAGCTGGAGGCGGGCCGGGCCTTTTTCCAGGTAGTGCCGAGCAATGACAAGACAGGTCCCTTTACGGTGGTGGCGGGCCCGGCGCAGGCGACGGCCTTGGGTACACAGTATGAGGTCAGTCTGAACGGCCAGCTCAGCCGCGTTGCGGTTTACGAACACACGGTACGTGTGCAGTGCCACGTTTGCGACACCGCCCAAGCTGTGATCCTGCAGCCCGGTGAGCGTGCCACCGTGACCGGCAGACGGCTGCAGACGCTGAGTTCACCGCCGGGAGAGGCGGACACAGCCCCGGCCTGGACACGCGGCTTGCTCAGTGTTGATGATATGAGTGTGCATGAGTTGGCCCGTCAGTTGGGCCAGTACACGAAGCGCCTTATCTGGGTGGTGAATGAGCGGGCAGGTTCCACCCGTGTGTCCGGGGTGGTGCGAGCTGCTCAACCTGCCGCCGCCTTGAGTCTGTTGCTTGCCGGCAGTGACGTGAGTATCAGGGAATTGCCGGGAGTCATAGTTATTTACTAATGATAGTTATTATCAATTAAAAAATACGATGGCAACCCGGGGTGAGGGGAGACGGATAGCACAGCGTCCTGATAGTAGTTGTTTAAATAGGATGCTCAATCATGAAGTGCGCTTTGCAGTACACGCCGTCTGTTCTTGCCCTGCGCAGGCAAACGCTTGCTGAGATGGCGGCCGACCTCGGTCCCTCGCATCGGCCAGGACGTCTGAAACCGGGACCATTGGTGTTATGGATTGCCAGCATGCTGCTGGTTTTTCCACCTGCACAGGTGCGGGCTGACGACGCTTTGGTGTTGAACATGAGCCCTCAAGCGCTGGCAGACGCGCTTTTGCAGATAGGGCGTCAGGCTCAGGTGGAAATCGCATTCTCACCTGGGCAGGTTCGGGAGAAACAGGCCGTGGCCCTGCAGGGTGAGCTGACGGTCGAGCAGGCACTGGACGATTTGCTGGCCCCCTGGGGGCTGGCCGCGCGTCAGCAGGGGGCGCGTCGTTATACGGTAGTGACGGCGACGGTGCCCAAGGGCTTGTCGGTGCTGGAACCTGTGCGTGTTCAGGGCCAGCGCATCGGCGAACGTGTTTACTCCCGAGGGGATATGGATCAGCGGCCCGCCGGCAATCGGGACGTGTCCAGTTTGCTGGCCGATCACCCCGCGGTGCGTCAGGATGATGCCGCGCAAAGCGGTGTGAATCGAGGTTCCCTGGCGCTGCAAGATATCAGTTTCTACGGGGCCAGCCCTTTTCAGAACCAGTTCCAGATTGACGGCATTAGCGCCACCAACCAGATCGACCCTGCCAGCCGCAATTTGAATCTGCAGGTGGGCAATGTACCGGCCTATGCCCAGGCTTACAACCTGGATACGCACCTGCTGGAAAGCGTGACGGTACTCGATAGTAGTATCCCTGTGGACTATGGTCGTTTCACGGGGGGTGTGGTCGATGCCAGGGTACGTAATCCCCAAGGCGACAACAGTGTCCGGTTTGATTTCAGCTACAACTCCTCGGGGCTGACTGCGCAGAAGATTGCGCCCGAACAAAAGAAGAATTTTGAGGCGGGCAAACCCGGTTTTTCTCCGGTCTGGACCAAACGGTTCACCTCGGCAATGCTTGACGTGGGATGGACACAGGATACGGCAGCCCTGATCCACCTCTCCCGACGTCAGTCCACGATTGATCGGTCCATGCGTGTGCGCCACGATACGGTCTTCACGGATTTGAAGACGCGCTCCATAGACCGGGTCGATAATGGGTTTGTCAAAATTCATACTCGCTGGAGTGCCGACACCGACTCCGCCTTGACCCTCAAGTATGCGGATCGTCGTGAGGATCTGGTGGACTCGGGCAGTTTGGCCGACCAGATTCAGTGGCAGCACCAGCAACAATCCTACGGTCTGGGGTTTGATCTGAACCATGATCTGCGCTGGGGGCAGGCGCGTGTGCAACTGGGTTATGACCAGATGAACAGTTACCGCCATTCTGACGGTACCGACTATATGGTCCACATGATGTATCAGCCCACGGGTCGCCTGGATTACACCTATATCACCGGTGGCTTTGGACAGGAATCGACCGAACAGCGCAATCTGACCTTGAAGTCCCGACTGGAGTTCAAGCCGGTTCAGACCGGGGCAATTGAACATGCCACGTATGCCGGTGTTGAGCTGGCCCATACCCAGGGCGAATTCGTGCGTCAGAAGGATGCTTACGGCGGTAATACTCGCCATTTCAGCAATGGTCAGCCCGATAAGCTGCAGACCTTGAACTACTACCAGGCCGGCAATGTGGGGGTCAGCTATACCGCTGCGTCGGTTTACCTGTCTGATCGTTTGTCATGGCAGCGGCTGGCCCTGACCGGCGGTTTGCGTGTGGACAGGGACAATTATTTCGGCAACACCAATGTGGCGCCACGTACCTTGTTGGAGTGGGATGTGCTCGGGACAGGGGAAACGCGTTTGTCGGGCGGCTGGTCCCGTTATTACGGCATGGACATTCTTGGGACCGCCATGCGTGAGCGCAAGAGCCAATTGCACACCTTGTTAATCACCGGAGGTAATCGGGTAGATCGACCTTCCCATACCGCCTATACGCTTGACGGCTTGCGCACGCCCTATGACGACGAGTGGGCTCTGCGTGTGCAGCAACAGTTGTCAAGCACGGTGGTCGCCGAGTTGGGCTATGTGCGTCGTTATGGCCGCCAACAGGTCTCTATCGAAGGCACGAGCAAAACTGGCTACCTCTACACCAATAAGGGACACGCCAAAACCGATGCCTTCACCTTGAGTGTAAAGAGCATTGCACCCTGGGCGGTGGGGCCGAGTCGATGGACGGCGCATCTGGATATCACCCATCAGCGCAGCAAGCGCAATACCAAACTGGCCGATGGTTATGAGGGCGCCGCCGAGGAGATGGACGACGACATTTACTACAATGGCGACCTGATCCGTCGAGGTGACCGTCCCGTAGGAGATTACAACCTGCCGTGGCGTGTCAGTGCGGGTCTTACAGGAAGGTGGGCATCGTATGGTCTGCAACTTAGTAACCGCATTCATTGGAATGGCGCCCGTAAGGATGTGCATTATCTGGGCCTGAATCGGAGTGACGGGCGGGAAAAATACGAGTCTGGCCGGGTAGGTTCTTACTGGACCTGGGATATGCGTCTGGACTGGGAGCCGACGATGTTCAAAGGCTTGGGCGTGGGGCTGGATGTGCTGAATGTGCTGGACAAGCAAGCGCCTTTGGTGATCAGCACGCCGAACTCGGCAAGCAGCCAGAACCTTTATCGGACAGGAAGAGAGCTGTGGTTGCGCGCTTCGTACCGTTATTGAAGATCAAACGGCGCGGCGTCGTCTGGCTGAGGGTGGCGCTGGGAACCCTGTTGTCCGGTGCGGCCTGCGCGGCCTCTGTGACGACTACGTCCAATGCAGGGGGCGATGATCCCGAGGTGGAGCTTGCCCGCTGGTCGCCCGGTCTGGAAGCGACGTCCCCATCTTGCTGGCAGGAGGGCGAACTTGATGCCGCTTGCCTGCGCACACGCTATGAGCATGTTCCGCGTCAATGGCCGGCCCCTGATATGGATGAGGCAGAGCGGTGGCTGGAGTGGGGGCCGATACCAGGCCCAGGCTCGGACGCACAGCATGAGGCAGCCCAGGATGCCAGTAACAAGCAGATTGTGGCCTTGGGCGCGCGCCTGTTTTTTGATAAGCGGCTCTCGCGTCGGCAACAGATCTCCTGCGCATCCTGTCATCAGCCCGACAAATCATTTAGCGATGGCAAGGCATTGGCGATTGGGGAGGACGGTCTGATGGGCAAGCGTCGTACGCCACCCTTATTCGCTGCGCCATTTGCCAAAGACTTGTTCTGGGATGGTCGGGTGCAGACTTTGCAGGATCAGGTGCTCGGTCCGATTGAAAACCCGGTGGAAATGAATCATGCCTTGCGCGATCTGATTGTGCGCCTGCGCACCTTGGACGATTATCCCCAGGCGTTTCAACAGGCCTTTGGACCGGCCTGGAACGCTGGGGTGGATGCCCAAGGACTGGCACGGGCGCTGGCCGCCTATGTGGTCACCCTTCGACCGGCCGCAACGCGTTTTGACGATTTTCTCGCGGGTAATGTGGCTGCCTTGAATGATCAGGAGCTCACTGGCCTGCACTTGTTTCGCACCAAGGCGCGCTGCATGAACTGCCATAACGGCCCCTTGCTGACGGATAACCGCTTTCACAATATAGGCCTGTCTTTCTATGGACGTCGCTTGCAGGACCTGGGCCGGTTTGAGTGGTCTCGCGACCCGGCCGACCTGGGGCTGTTTCGTACCCCCAGCTTGCGCAACGTCGCGCGGGCGGGGCCCTGGATGCACAATGGCTTGTTCCCGAGTCTGGAGGGTGTCGTACGCATGTACGATGCGGGCATGATCCCTGACGCTGGGCAAGCCGGTCCGTTGATACCACGTAAGTCACCACGCATACGAAAGCTGAATTTGAGTGAGGCGGAAATCCAGGCTTTGTTGGCGTTTTTACAGGTGCTGTGACACGTGTGGCTCAAGAAGCGAGCCGTGGGCCCATAAAAAAACGATAGTGGCAGACCACTATCGTTTGGAGGTAGTTGCCGCGGCGAGGGGTTCCGATTGATCTCAGGACCGGGTTCCTCTGCCACGGCAAGGACGTCGGCTTTATTTCAGGCAGGCTTTGATTTTGTCCAGATCGGGCCCCTCGATGGGACGGCCAAGATTGAACGGCATAGAGGTTTCGCGCCAGTCTTTGTAGTCGTGCAGGTACTCCATCTGGCTGGCATACACCTTGGCGGCATCCGGGTTGCTGCAAGCCATGGCAATCATGACTTCATTGGTGACTTGCTGAATGGTTTTCAGGCTCTCATCGTCCATGCGGTGGATTTCCACCCCGGCTTTCTGAAAGGTGCGCAAGCCTTCGGTCGCTTTCTTTTCAGTAAAAGCGATGGACCACATCATGGTGGCATCGGCTGCGATTTTCAGTTTTTCCTTGGCCGAGTCGCTCAGGGCATCCCAGGCGGCTTTGTTGATCATGACGCCAAAGACGGATGCAGACTGGTGCCAGCCGGGCGTTGTCCAGTGCTTGGTGACTTGATGAAGGCCGGCAGACACATCCACGTTAGGAGTGGAGAATTCGGCGCCTTCGATCACCCCCCGCTCCAGTGACTGATACAGCTCTTGCCCAGCCATGGAAACCTGAGTGCCGCCAATTTTTTCCAGTACCTTGCCTTGCTCCAGTCCGGACAGACGCAGGCGCTTACCCTTGATTTCCTCCAGGTTGCGAATCGGAACGTTGGTATGGAAACCGGATTCATTATTGGTGATGGCGTAGGGGAGGTAGACCATGCCATATTTGCCATAAATCTCGTTATAAAGCTCGGCGCCTCCCCATTCCTTGATCCAGTTGGCGTAGTCCACCGCATTGAATAGACTGGAGTGAGTCCCCAAGGGGGAGAAGGCCGGGTTGCGGCCTGCCCAGTACCCTGGCCAATCAGCCCCTGCCTGAATGGTGCCGGACTCAACGGCACTAAAGACCTCGCCGGTAGGGACAAGGGCGCCGCCTTCGTAGAACTCGATTTTCAGTTCATCTCCAACCAGTTTATTGGCTAGATCGACCCATTTTTTGTCCAGTTCCACCAATTCGATCGAGGCTGGCCAGGTGCTGGTCATGGTCCATTTCTGGGCGGCCTGGCTCAGGCCCGTCATGCCTAGCAAAGCCAGACCGGTCAAGGCGCCAAGTGCCTTTTTTGTCAGTTTCATTATGTCTCCTTGTTGTATTAGGTTCCGTACAGCACGGTGGGTAACCAAGTGGCCAGACCAGGGAAAATGGCCAGCAAGATGCACATCAAAATAATCAGGCCGATAAAGGGGATGACGCCGGTAATGATCTCCATGGTCTTGACCGATTTGGGTGTGATGGCCCGCAAATAGAACAGGGCATAACCGAAAGGCGGGGTCAAAAAGGACGTTTGCAGGACAACCGAAACCAGAATCACAAACCAGAGCAGGCTGATGCCCATCTCCTGCACAATCGGCAGCAGGATGGGGAAAGACAGCAGGACGATGCCGGTCCAGTCCAGAAAGCAGCCCAGAATAAAGATGATCAGCAGCATGACGACGATCAGCAGCCAGGGTTCCATGTCTAAACCGCGCATGATGTCCTGGGCAGCGCCCAAACCGCCGGTGATGTTAAAGACCCCGGTAAAGGCCGTGGCACCGACCACAATGAACAGAATCATGGAGGAGGTGCGACCGGTTTCATACAGGGCATTGAGAAAAATGGACCATTTGAACTTGCCCCGGAAAATCACGATCAGCAAGGACAGCAGCACCCCGATAGCGGAGGCTTCGGTGGCCGTGGCAATGCCGGCCAGCATGGAACCTAAAATGCCCAGAATCAGAAAGATGGGTGGCACGGCTTCCACCAGCAGCATGCGGATCAAGGCGGGCCTGGAGATCTTTTCATCGGGCTCCACGGAAGGGGCGCGTTCAGGATGACGCCAGGCAACAAACACGACCCACAGGGCATAGAGCAGGCCCAGCAGCACGCCAGGAATCAGCGCGCCGGCAAACAGCTCGCCAATCGACAGTGGGGAGTAGCTGGCCATCAGGATCAGCATGATGGACGGCGGGATCAGGATGCCCAGGCAGCCCGAAGCGGCAATCACACCGGTGGTCAACTTGGGGCAATAGCCATAGCGCAGCATGGGGCGCAGTGCCATCATGCCGGTAACCGTAATCGAGGCGCCGATAATGCCGGTGGTGGCTGCCAGCAAGATGGAGATAAATACCACAGCCAGCGCCAGCCCACCCCGAACGCGAGACATCAGCAGGCGCAAGGCCTCAAACATCTTGTCGGTGACTTCTGAGTCGGACAGAAAACGTGCCATCAGAATAAACAGCGGGATGGCAATCAGCGTGTAGTTGTCCAGGACATCGCCGTAAATGCGGTTAACCACAATGCCCAGAACCATGGGTTTGCCCGCCACCAGCGCGCCGATGACAGCCGTGCTGCCCAGAACAAAGGCCAAGGGGTGTCCCATGAACAGCCCCAGCAACAGCAGGCCACCCATGACAAGTGCAATCAATTCAGGCGTCATGGCGGGGGGCGTCCTTCTGACTGAGCAAACGGATAACTTCAGCAATTCCCTGGAGCAGCAGCAAGGCGGCCGCCAGAACCATGGAGAGTTTGAGTGGATAAACAGGTAATTGGACCGCGCCGTAGGTGGTCTCGCCTTGAGCCCAGGAGCGCATGGCAAAGTCATAGCTGCGGGTCAGGAAAACCCAGGCGAAGGGGAAAAAGAAAATCAGGTAACCTGCAATTTCCGTCCATTTGCGGACGGCAGGAGAAAAGCGCTGGATGAGCAGATCGACGCGGACGTGGGCCTGGTGCTTGAGTGCGTAGGCGCCCAACATCAGAAAGTAAAACCCATATAGCTGCTTGGTGACGTCAAAAGTCCAGCGTGTGGGCTGGTTCATCACGTAGCGCATGAAGACTTCGTAAATAATGATGGTGGAAAAAATGATGGCGATAAAGGAAATAAGCTTCCCTATCCATTCATTGAGCGAGTCGATTAGACGTAAAACCATGCTTGTCCCTTTTGTACATTCTTATTGGCTACACATCGGGTTTAGTCTATGAGTAAGCTTTGCCGTGTCACAACTTGGGTTTACCCTTACGTCAACCTGAGAGAAGGCATTAAGGGTAATAAGGTGTAAATGAGGGCGTGTAAAAGGTTTTTCCGTCTGAATCTGTGTTATTGGCGTGAAATATCGGGGGCCTAAAGGGTTGGGGGCTCTCGGCTACCGCTTGTCTGCACATAGAAAAAGCCACCCCAAAGGGTGGCTTTCGAGTGCCGGGCTTCAGCCCTTGCTCCAGGTCTACTCTCCCACGATTGCAGGATGAGAGGTCGTCTGTGGGTGCGGACCTACGCCTGTGGAGCCAGCCCCTGGCTGCGGCAACACGGCCCCTGGCAGGGCCGTGTTGGGCGCAGGGGATCTTAACGGACGCTTTGCGCCGCCAGGCCCAGGGCCAGATGCTGTTTCATGCGTTTCTTGTAGAAAGGCAGGCAGATGAACAGCGCCAGGAACCAGAACGGCGTGGCAATCAGGCCGATCAGGGTTTCTTCTTCCTGGCTGAACAGATAGAGCGCGAAGGCAAAGAAAGCCAGGGTCAGGTAACACATGGGAATCGCAAAGGGCATTTTGTAGCTCGATGCGGCATGGGCTTCGGGGCGAACCCGGCGGTACTTCAGGTAGGTGATCAGGATCACGGCCCAGACAAAGATAAAGCAGATGCTGGCCACGGTGGTCACGATGGTGAACACACGCATGACATCGCCTTCTGCATACAGCAGGAACAGGCTGGACAGCAACAGGGCGCAAGAATAGATCAGGCCATTGCGGGGGGTACCATTGCGCGACAGCTGGCTGAATGCTTCAGGAGCCAGCTTGTTCTTGGACAGACCGTACAACATGCGGCCTGTCGAGAACATGCCGCTGTTGGCCGAGGACAGGGCCGAGGTCAACACCACGAAGTTGATGATGGCAGCGGCTGCACCTACGCCGATCAGCAAGAACATGTTCACAAAGGGGCTCTTGTTGGGGGCCACAATATCCCAGGGAGTGACGGTCATGATGGCGGTCAGGGCCAGCACGTAAAACACAATCACGCGAACGGGAATCTTGTTGATGGCTTTGGGCAGGTTCTTGGCAGGGTCCGCTGTTTCAGCCGAGGCCGTACCCACCAGCTCAATACCCACGAATGCGAAGATGGCGATCTGGAAGGCAGCAAAAAAGCCACCCAGGCCATTGGGGAACATCCCGCCCCGATCCCACAAGTGGGTCAGGCTGGCTTTTTCACCGGTTGGGCCCACAAAGCCGGTAAACAGCAGATACGCACCCACGCCAATCAGGGCCACAATGGCAATAATCTTGACCAGTGCAAACCAGAACTCCAGCTCACCAAATAATTTGGCCGACAGCAGATTAAAGACCAGCAAAAAAGCAATGCAGGCCAGTCCTGGTAACCACAATGGAATATCCGGCCACCAGAATTGGGTATAGCCGGTAATGGCCACAATATCTGCAATCCCAATGACTACCCAGCAAAACCAATAACTCCAGCCCAGAAAATAGCCCATGGTCGGGCCTAGAATATCGGCGGCGAAATCGACAAAAGATTTGTATTCCAGATTATGCAGAAGCAATTCTCCCATTGCCCGCATAACAAAAAACAAAAAGAACCCGATGATCATGTACGTAAACAAGACCGAGGGGCCGGCCAGGCTGATCGTGCGGCCTGATCCCATAAATAGCCCTGTGCCGATAGCGCCTCCAATTGCTATCAGTTGCAGGTGCCGGTTTTTCAACGAGCGCTGCAGTCCAGATGAATGTTGCTGAGACACACTGTTCTCCTGATTTTTATTCGTTCAAATGCGTAATTATGACTGTGCTGCGAGAAAACAAAGGGTACAACCCGTCCTCAAGGACGGTTTTCTTGATACCGATCTAAATATGATGGGGAGCGCACAACAGTCCTCCTTGTTCTGATGACATGAAATGTCAGAACAGACCTGTGTGCGATTAAAAATAGAAATAAAGTAGTGGTGGGTCAGGCGTCCAGAAAAGGCACCTGACTATCTGCTCATAGATAGACTCCGGACAAATAGGTGAACAAAGACCATATGGTCTCTGTACCCCCTCTGTCCGTTTACCTGAGAGCTTATCCATCGGTTCGCGATGGTCCCCTTCGGTGGGCACGGGTGTGCCTCTCTCCAGATGGTCAAAGGTTCAGGATTCTTTTGCCTGAGAGATTCCGGGGTCGTTGCTCCGTCGGCGCTTCATCAATGTGAAGACTCTCACCTGAACCGTTATTGACGCCGCTATTGTATAGACAGGCAAAAAGCGATGACTACTAGCGTTAACCTGTAGTGTTTTAAGACGGGTAATTCTTGTTTCTTGGCCGGTTTTGTGGCTATGTGGGACCGCAGACATGAGGCGCAGAACGCTTGGCAGCTGGGCACTGAAGCGGGCCGATGCGATGCATCAGAGGGTCGACAGGCTTAAGAGCGTTTAGCAAGCGGGTGTCAATGACAAGCAAGGCGTAACGCAAGGGGAGTGACTAAGGTTATGGCGGGTCCTGCTCAAGCCGCAGCTCGCGGCTATGAATCGTGCGACCGAAGTGATGTTTCCACAGCTTGATGCCCATCGCGCCGGATCGATCCAGCGATGAACCCACGGTTAGATCGGTAATCAGGGTGGGATGCAGCCCAGCATCAAACAAGGCAAAACCCGCAGCCAGCACGCAGGTATCGGTCTGAATACCGCAGACCAGAATGCGATCGGCCTGATACTGCCGCAGATACTCCATTGCAGCAGGGCTGGGTGTGTAACCATGCTTGATGAAGATGGCGTCGGCATCGATCAGGCAGCAATCATCGCGCGGCGGACACCAGCCGAGCTGACTGAGGAAAGGGGTTTGGGACTCGTCATGCTGCTCGATCAGCGCCTGCAGCAATGCTAGCCTCAGGAGCGTCGGGCAGCCTGCAGGGTGGTCCATCAAACCCCTATTGAAACACGGGCTCAGGAGTTGGGGCGTGCCCAGACCAGGCGCGAGCCAATCACGATCCCCAGCACCGCCAGCAAGGAGGTGGCGGACAAGGTAGACAGGCCACTCAAGCCCTGGCCGATGGTGCAGCCCAGGGCCAGCACACCGCCTACGCCCATCAGGGTGCCGCCGGTCATGGCACGCAGCATGTGGCGCGGTGATTCAAAGCCTTCCAGTTTCCAGCGTCGGCGCAGCAGAGCACTCAGGCAGGAACCGGCCAGCACACCCGCCACCATCAGGATGGTAAAGCGTGGACTCATGCCGGTGGAGATCATGGCGTATTGAATACTTTCCCCAATCGGGGCCACAAAGCTCAGCGAGCTGACGGGCACAGGCTCGAAGGGGTCATCGCCCAGCCAACCGGTGGTCAGCCAGCCTGCTACGATCAGCAGCCCGATAAAGGCGCCTGCCAGCAGATCACTCAGCCGCTGGCCGTCCAGACGGGGGCGCAGGGAAAAGGCGATTAAAGCGGCAACGAGCAGCGCAATGACGATGGATCGTACGGGGCCTGCGGGCAGGGTGACGGCAGGCAGGGTGATGCTGCTGACTTGGGCGAGGTTCATGCGTAGCGGGGCCAGCAGTCCGGTCAAGGTCATGTAAGCGGCGATACCCAGGCATAACAGCACTACAAAAGAGCGCAAATTACCTTGCCCCAACAGAATCAGAGCGCGGGCACCGCAGCCATTGGCCAAGGTCATTCCTATACCAAACAGCACGCCACCGACCGGCACCAGCAGCCAGGAAAAGGTCGGATTCAGGTACAAGACCTTGTCCAGGCTGATCAGCCCACTGCCTGCAGCCAGTTGTGTACCGGCCAGGGCCACGGCCAGCGCCAGGGCAAAGCCCTGGAGCTTGTAGCCGCTGCGCCCGGACCAGCGCTCGGTTAAACCACGATAAAAGCAAAAACCACTGAGCTGGCCACTCATGCCAAAGAGCAGACCAATGGCCAAGCTGACCCACAGTACAAGTTCTGTATTCATCATGTGCGCTGGAGAGGGAACGGGATTGAAACCACTTAGCCTTGGGTGCCCCAGATGTCGCGACTGATTGCGGCATACCAGGCCTCGCCATACTGGGCTTCCTGCTTGCGAAAGGCCGGGCTGGCTTCTTTGGGGCTGACCCCGCCGGAGGCTTCGGCCAACTTGTCATCGGCAAAGGCGTACAAATGCCCCACGGAAATGCCATAGTCAGGAGCGATCAAACTGTAGCAGGTATTGCTCAGGGTCGCCTGTGGCACGGGCTTGCCGTTCAAGGCATTGATGATGGCAGCCGCTGCCAGCTTGGCTTGTGTGTTGGCCGAGAAGCCGGACTTGGGCATGGGCGAGGCAATGGTGGCATCGCCCACCACATAGATGTCTTTGACCTGCTCGGATTCGAAGGTATGCGGGTCAATGGGCACCCAGCCGCTGGCGTTGGTGACACCGGCCTGTTCGGCAATGGTTCCCGCTTTTTGAGGCGGAATCACGTTGAGCACATCGGCCTTGTGGATTTCGCCAAACTCGGTTTCCACGCTGAGCTTGGCGGCATCCACGCGGGTGACTTTGCCGTCCTTGGAGAAGGGCACCCATTCGATCATGTCGCCATAGACGTGTTTCCAACCGTCCTGAAACAGGCCTTGTTTGGAGAAGCTGTCTTTGGCATCCAGAATCAGAATCTTGGACTTGGGTTTGTTCTGCTTGAAGTAGTGAGCCACCATGCTGGCGCGCTCGTAGGGGCCAGGCGGGCAGCGGAATGGGTTTTCGGGGGCCACCATAATAAAAGTGCCGCCGTTGGGCATGGCATCGAGCTGGCGTTTGAGCAGCCGGGTTTGCTCACCGGCTTTCCAGGCATGCGGCGCCAACAAGGCGGCGGCCTCGTCATACCCTTCCAGGGTGTTCCAGCGAAAATCAATGCCAGGCGAGAGCAGCAGCTTGTCGTAGGACAGCGTCTGGCCTTTGGACAGGCTCAGGGTTTTGGCCTGGGAGTCCACTGCCGTTGCCCGATCGTGGATCACCTCAATACCCGCTGCACGCAGGTCCTCAAAGCCGTGGCCCTGCTGTTCAAAGCGGCGCAGACCGGCCAGATACAGATTGCTGAATGGGCAGGTGTAGAAGGTGGTGGCCGGTTCGATCAAGGTTACTTTCAGGGATGGATCGCCGCGCTTGAGGTAGCGGGCCGCAGTGGCACCGCCAAAGCCGCCACCGACCACAATCACATGGGCGGAACGGCTGCGTGCATACACCGGCAAGGCACTCAGAGCCAGGCCAGCGGCACTGGTCTTACCGACACGGCTCAGCCATTGGCGACGGGAGGAGTTTACGGGTGTGCTCATGCTTAACGTCCTTGCGCCATGCTGACAGGGGTGGAGGGAAGTGTCGAGAAGTACTGGGCCAGAGCTTGCAGATCCGCATCCTGGTAGCCTTTGACCAGACGGTTCATGATGGTGGTGCCAGCCGGGGGATTGTCAGAGGCAAAGGCACGCAACTGCTCCAGCAAGGCGGCCTGGGGACGGCCTGCCAGCGAGGGAATGATGGTGGTGGAACGTCCATCCGGGCCGTGACAGTTCGCACAGGAGCTGGCTACGGTCTTGATATCCAGCGTGGAACTGGCCCAGGCCGGTGCCGCGGCACTGCTGGCCGCCAGCAAGGCGGGGGCGAAAAGGAGACGACCTACCAGAGAGAGGGACATGGGCATTCTTCTTGTCAATGTGCTTCGTTGCAGGAAAAGACGCTCAGCGTAGCATTCTCCTTACGCCCACTTTGTATGACTATATAGAACGCTGTTATGAGTTCAGCGCCCAATAGGGGCGCCGAGATGGGGGTAGGGAGTCTGATGGGAACCGAGCAATAATCAGTCGCTGATGCTCAGCTCGGTCTGGCCGGTGATGACAGCGCCCTGGTCGTCCGTCCAGCTCATCTCCAGAACCCCTGAGCGTCGTGCGACAAAAGTAAATTCAAGGTAGGGGTTTTGGGAAATGGCGGTTTCCGGTTGCCAATTGAACAAGAGTTCACCGTTAAAGGTGGCCTTGAATTCGTGGATGATGTTGCGTGGCACAACCTGACCTTCTTTGTTCAGGCGCAGGCCGCTTTCCATGCGGTGTTCTACCAGCGCACGCACGCGCACGATCTCGCCTGTCTTGGGCGTGGCGTTGCTGATCCAGATACGGGGTTTACTCATGAGGGGCTCTTGTTTACATGCCGCAGCCGCCAGCGGTCACGGTGATGTGATGCTGGGCGCTCAGAACGCGGCCATCGCTCAACCGTGCCAGGGCACGGATGGTTTGGGTTTCAATCAGACGCAGGCGCACGGCGACTTCCGTTGTACCTGCCAGGGCGGTAAAGCGAAAGCGGCAGGCCAGGGGGTGTGGGTTGCCCTGGGCCAGAATGATCAGCTCCTGGCAGTACAGCTCGTCATTGACGGGTAGGTCCAGCACGACCTTGACGGGCACTGCGGCGGGGTTGTCTCCAAGGGCGGGCATGTCCAGTTTCAAGCCTTTTTCCTCAGGGGTCGCGCCGTTCAGGAACTCGTTCACCACCGCCTGGACCTGGGCGGCGGTGGCCGGCTTGAGCAATTGATCAAAAGCGACTTGTGCATGCAGATTGACGGGCAGCCAGGCGGCGCCCAGTCCGGCCGCACTGCCCAGCAACAGCTGGCGACGACGCACGAAACGGGAGGGAAGTTTAGAGGAAGTCATTGAAACGGCTCTGGATCCACTGAAAATCTTCTTGAACAAGGTCGGGGGTGCGAACATCCATATCAATCTGTGTTTGCAGCACCTTGCCGCTGGCATCCAGCTCGTACTCAAACTTGACCGAAATTTCTTCTTGCGGGTCCCCATTCACCATCATGTAGCACAGGTTGTCGGGGAGTACCGGCACGACTTCCTTGCCTGCAATCCGTTCGGCCAGGTTCTGGGAAACGATTTTCGCCACGGCATGCGCAACGTGCGCGCTCTTGGGATAGTGGCCGAACTGATCGGAAATAAAGCCCATCGAGTCACCCACCACATAGACATTGTCGTCGTCGCGTGCGGTGAACAGGCGCGGATCAATATTGGCCCAGCCGGTGGGTTTGCCGTCAGGGCCTGTGCCCACCAGACCCGCGTTCCAGACCATGTCGGCCGCCTGATGCGGAGGCATGAGCACGGCATCGTCGAAATCAAAGTCGCCTGCAGTGGTCTTGATGTGTTTTTTGAAGGGGTCGACTTCACGCACCCGTGCATTGGGGACATGGGTGATGATGTCCGGGTACAGCTCCTGGAACGCGGCGCGGTAGCCCTCGCCAATCGGGGCGATATTGGGCTTGGGGTCCAGAATGATGATCTTGCCTGGAATCTTGTTGGTCTTGATGTGCCAGGCCATCAAACAGGCGCGTTCGTAGGGCGAGGGCGGACAGCGGTGGGGCGGCGGGGGCAGCGTCATGACAATGGTGCCGCCCTTGAAGGCCTTGAGCTTGTTCTTCAAAGCAAACATCTCGGCGTTCGGGATGTAGGCATTGGGAAAGTGCTGGCGTGTGTATTCCGCGGCGTAGGTGTCATTGCCAAACCAGGCGTCATAGGCATTGCGTATGCCGCCCGACAGGATCAGGTAGTCGTATTCCAGCGCGCCCTGGGTGGTACGTACGGTTTTCTTGTCGCGTTCGATGGCTGTGACTTCGGCATGCACCAAGCTGTACCCATACTTGATCGAAGGAGCCAGCATGTCATGGTTCAGGAAATCAGTGTTGACGATATCAATCAGCCACTTGTTGCTCATGGGCCCCGACCAGAAGGTGGGGTTGCGCTCGATCAGCACAACCTGAGCTTGGGGAACCAGCTTGGACAGATACTTGGCAGCGGTCATCCCGCCCCAACCGCCGCCACAAATCACAATGCGCGGGCCTTTGGTGTGGCGCGGCAGGATCTGACTGGTGTTGGTGATGATGGCGGGGGCTGAAAGGCTGGTGGAAGGAAGAACAATTGTTCCGAGTGCGGCGGCTGGGGTGGCCAGCAGAAAATTTCTACGATTCATTGTTATGTTCCTCGTGATCATGACATGACACACGTCAATCCTGGTAAGTAGACCGCTTGGTGCGAGCCAGTATAGCCAAGACTGTCGGGGCTGCGTGGGGTTTTTTGCCGGGCCAAGGCGTTGAAACCAAGGTTAGAGGCCGCTCAGGCACGGTGCAGCAGCGCAGTTCAGTGCGGGTGGGGGAAGAACGAAGTGGGGGGGAGGGCTGGTCGTGCGGTGGAAACGTCGGACTGCGGGTAAGGGTTAACACTCGGAAATGCTCAGGAAACAACAGAAAAACCGGATTTTTTGGATTAAAACGTAACGGCGCTATCTTTGTGCACAAAATCGGAGGATAGTGCAGGGAGAGAAATTTTTTCTCTGTTCGTTTTTACATTTAGGACTTATTTTGAAGACAGAAATTGGTATTGTGAAGTGGTTCAACAGCGAAAAAGGCTTCGGATTCATCGTGCCGGAGAACGGCGGCAAGGATCTCTTCGCACACCACAGTGAAATTCAGGGAACCGGGTTCAAAACATTGGAAGAGAACCAACGCGTTTCCTTCATCGAAGGTGCAGGCCAAAAAGGCCCATGCGCAACTAAAATCCAAATTCTTTGATGATGGGCTTGCCTGAACCGGCAAGCACCGCGTCAAACTGAAAAGGCCGGAACCCGCCAAGGTTCCGGCCTTTTTTAATGCTTGGCAAGCTGCCACCTGCAATCCAGAGATGGGCGCTGCGTGCTCTACCAGCAGTAGGTCCGATGTCGGGCAGCTGGAGCGACACGTCGCTTTAGAGCGGCGTTGACGCGCTTAGTGGTACGGTTAGCCGAGCCTCCAGACCGCCACCTTGCCGGTTCAGCAGCTCCAGCGTTCCTCCATGCTGGGTGGCGATGGCGTTCACGATGGACAAGCCCAGTCCGTAACCGGCCTGTTGCTGTGAGCCACGCCAGAAGCGGTTCATAGCCAGATCGCGTTCGCTCTCGCTCAAGCCAGGGCCATTATCCAATACGCTGATACGCAGGTATCCCGGTTCTCCCGCCTCAATTCGCAGGCTGATGGCTGCCAAGGCCTTGGCATAGCGCAGGGCATTATCGATCAGGTTCTGTATGGCTACTGTCAGCAAGGACTTTTCAATTTGCACCGGTCCGGGTTGAGTGTGTGTGTCCAGCGTGATGGCGTCGATGGTGTCACCATGGATGGCCTTGAGCGCATGTAAAGCTGCATAGACGGCTTCATCGGCCTGACTGCTTTCCTGACTCGCGCCCTGGCCGTCCAGCCGAGCCAGCTCCAGCAGCCTTTGCAGGATATTTTGCAGTTGCTGCACACCCTGATCGGCCTGACTTAAGGCGGCATCCAGCGTGTCACGCTCGCCAGGACGTTGGGCCGCCAAATGAGCCACTTGAAGGTGGGTTTTGATGCCTGTCAGCGGGGTGCGCAATTCGTGGGCTGCGCTATCGGTAAAGCGGCGTTCACGCATGATGGCGGCCTGTTGCCGCTCCAGCAGCGCTTCAATCGTACGCAGCAGCGGCTGCAGCTCCACCGGGGCTTTGACCTGGGGAAGCGGGCTGTCGTCACCGGGACGGCGGCGGGCCAGCAAATCCCGAATCCGCTCCAGAGGGGCCAGCCCGTGACCGATCCCTATCCACAACAGGAGCAGACTGCCAAACAGGGCCACTACGAAAGGCAGCCCGGCCGAGAGCATGATTTCCCGTACCAGGGATTCGCGTATCTCGATGCTGTCAGCGGCGGCAATCTGGATATGCCCCTCGCGCAGGACAAAGGTGCGCCAGCGCTTGCCGCCATGGATATGGGTGCCAAAGCCCAAGGCCACTTGCGACATGTCCGGACTGCCGGCGGTACGGCTGACTGCCTGAATCTCCACTTCACTGCGCACCACGCTGATCTCGCAGGCAACCCCGTCGCGGGCAATGATGTCCAAGGGGCGTTCGGCTGACTGGGCCAACTCCTGTAGATTCGGAAATTGGGCCACCAGCCCGGCCACCATTCGCGCCGAGGCCGCCAGACGGCTGTCCAGCGCCTCACGCAGGGAATGGCGCGCATCCATCAGCATCCAGGCCGCCACGGCACTCCATAGCACGGTCAGGGAAATGCCGATCACCAGCAGCAACCTCAGGCGCAAACTCATGTTGTTTCTTTCCTAGCCCGCCGGCCCCAGTCGGTAGCCCAGACCGCGAACGGTCTCAACGATATGGCTGCCCAGCTTGCGCCGCAAATGGTAGATATGGACATTGATGGCATTGCTTTCCAGATCCTGGTCGTACCCGTAGACGCTGTCACACAGCTGTTCGGCACTCAGAATGGCATGGGGTTTGTTGAGCAGGGCGCGCAACAGGGACAGTTCGCGCCGGGCCAGGCTGACTGGCTTGCCATCCAGAGTGACATGGCCGGTCGACGCACAGAAGCTTAATCGTCCATATTCAATGCAGTCGGTTTCGTGACCGGCCAAGCGTCGTGTCAGCACATGCAGACGCGCCAGCAGCTCGTCCAGGTCAAAAGGCTTGATGACGTAGTCATCGCCTCCGCCCAACAAGCCCTCGACCCGGTGATGCAGCGCATCGCGGGCGGTCAGGATCAGAATGGGCAGTTTGCGGCCCTGATCGCGCCAGCGGCGCAGCAGCGTCAGTCCGTCCTGATCGGGCAAGCCCAGATCCAGAATACAGACATCAAAGTGCGAGGACAGCAAGGCCGTATCGGCCAGACTGGCGGTGCCTACGTGGTCCACCGTCAAGCCGTGCAATCGCAGGCCGGCCACAATTCCGCTGGCGACCAGCGCGTCATCTTCAACCAGTAAGACGTGCATTCTCCCCCCTTGTCGCGAATGCGGCGTGTTCAGGCAAAGCCTGATGTTCATTACGTTTCGGCGTTCATGTTAGCAGTCTTGAGGCGGGCGGCAAAAGGCGCCTCTCTCTTAATTTGGCCTTAATCCTGATCCTCTACTGTGAGCTAGATTGCATTGCATTTGCATCTCGGTACTTACTTTTTTAATAAAACCGGCTGGGGCAATGACGTTTCTCCAGGCTTAGCCGCATGATCGATCTCGGGCATTTATTCACATGACTCCTATATTGGGAATATTACTGGCGACCAGTTTTGTCGCCTCTTTGGTGGCACTGGGCATTCTTGTCTGGGCCGTTGCAAACAAACTGATTTTCGTCGGCAAGAACGAGGCTGAAACCATCTTCATGAAAGGGGAGTTGGGCCAGCCTGACGATAGCGCTTCCTTTGGGGAGAAGAGCGAGGCGCAGGCGCATCGTTTTGACGTGTTGCGTGCCGGCATTGATCGCAGTGGCCGAGGGCCGGTTTTGCTGTTGGTGACGGTCGGAATTACCTGGCTGCTGATAGGCTCGGTGTTTGGCGTGATGGCATCGCTCAAACTGCACTGGCCCGACTGGCTGGCCGATGTGGCCCAGGTGACGTTTGGACGGGCGCGCACCTTGCACCTGAATATTGTGGCCTATGGCTGGTTGTCGGTGACCGGAATCGGTGTGGCCTTGTGGCTGTTGCCACGCATTTTTCATACGCCCTTGCGACGGCCCAATATGGTGTACTTCGGTGCCGCCTTGTGGACCCTGGGGGTCTTGGGCGGCACGCTGGCCGTTGCCAGTGGCTGGTCCGATGGCATTGAGTGGCTGGAGTTCCCCTGGCAGATCGATATTTTGCTGGCGGTAGGCGGTTTTTTCCTGGCCTGGCCGGCTATTGAAACTGCGGCCAAGCGCAAGTCGCGCCATATCTATGTGTCAGGCTGGTACTTTCTGGCTGGCATGGTGTGGTTTCCCTTCCTTTTCCTGGTATCGAATATCCCGGGCCTGCACATCGGTGCTCAGCAAGCTACCGTGAACTGGTGGTTTGCTCACAATGTGCTGGGTCTGTGGTTGACGCCGATGGGCGTGGGGGCGGCGTACTACATCATCCCTAAAATCATTGGCAAGCCCGTGTATTCCTACAACGTGTCTTTGCTGGGTTTCTGGAGCCTGGCGCTGTTCTACAGTCAGGTGGGCATGCATCACTTGATGGGGGGGCCGGTGCCGACCTGGGCCGTCACCCTTTCCGTGGTGCATAGCATCATGATGTTTGTGCCTGTGATTGCGGTAGCCATCAACCAGCACGTCACGGTGGCGCAGAACTTGTGGGCCTTCAAGCAATCCATGGCCTTGCGTTTTGTCTGGATTGGCGCACTGATGTACACCCTGTCCTCTTTCCAGGGGTCGCTGGAGGCCATCCGTTCGGTGAACTCGGTGACGCACTTTACGCATTACACCGTCGGTCACGCCCATCTGGGCGCCTACGGCTTTGTGTCCATGGTGATGTTTGGCACTTTGTATTACATGATGCCGCACATTCTGGGACGTCGCTGGCCCTTTCCGGCGCTGATCAAGACCCATTTCTGGCTGGTGACGGCAGGCTTCACGATTTATGTGCTGGCCTTGAGCATTGCCGGGGTCGTGCAGGGCATGGGTCTGATGGACCCGGGCGCCAGTTTCGGCGAGATCACTCGCAAGATGGTTCCGTATCTGGAGGCCCGCTCGATCGGCGGCACCATGATGACCTTGGGTCATTTCATTTTTGCGGCTCACTTTGCCTTGCTGCTGTTGCGCAAAGACACCGCTGTTAATGCGACTCCTACACTTGCTCGGGCAGATGCATCATGAACCGACTCTTACCTTTACTCATCGGAGCCATTGGCGTTTTGCTGCTGGCCACTCTCATGCTGGTGATTCTGCCGGCTTGGCAATTGCGCACCTCGGAGCCTCCTGCGCCATTGAAGCCCTATACCGTCCAGCAGTTGCAGGGCCGTGATCAGTACGTGGCGAACGGCTGCTTGTACTGTCACAGCCAGCAGCCCCGCTCGAGCGGTCAGACTCTGTTTGACACCGCCCGTGGCTGGGGGCGTGCTTCTACGCCCGGTGACTATTTTTACGACTCGCCCCACTTGCTGGGAACGATGCGTACCGGTCCGGACCTGTTCAACGTCGCAGCGCGCATGAAAAGTCGGGATTGGCACTTGACTCACCTGTACCAGCCGCGTGCGATTTTCGACTGGAGCCTGATGCCATCCTACCCTTATATGTTCGAACTGAAAGCTCAGCTCGAACCGGGCGATGTGCTTGTGCGTCTTCCCGAATCCTTGCAGCCAGAGGGCAAGCATGTGGTTGCCCGCCAGGAAGCCCTGGATCTGGTCGAGTATTTGCTGGCCTTGGATCGCACCTACGCGACTACAAGCCAGGAGTTGGATAAACGCGACCGCGGCTACGACCGCCGCCCTGGCGAGACCTTGATGGACTCGGGCGCTCAATAGGACATGTCATGACAAAGAAAAAAGATTCGAGTTCGCCTCTGGTCGAGAATATTGACCCTAGTTTTGAGCCATGGGAGCCACCGCGTCCCATTCCGATTTTTCTGCTGGCCGTGCTGGTGGCGCTGGCCTTGGCGGGCGTGGGCCTTTATCTGCATGATCTGGCCCCGCATGCCGCGCCAGATGAGTCCACTGTCATCGGCTCTCACGGCGGTGGTACGCCAGTCGTGCCGGCAATGGCTGCTTCAAGGGATGCACCGGTGCTGGTGCATTCGGGGCAGGGCAGTGTGTGGAGCTGCGCCTCCTGTCACGGTGAGGCGGGTGAAGGCGCGGGTATCACCCCTCGTCTGGCCGGTATTTCAGAGGCATATCTGCTCAAGCAGCTCGAGGATTTTGCCAGTGGCGCACGTTTGAATGAGTCCATGCAGTATGTGGCTCGTGGCTTGCAACCGGCGGATATGAAAGAGCTGGCCAGCTACTACGCCAAGCTGCCTGTCCCCGCTATTGCAGTACCCAGTTCGGACGCGGATCTGGCGCGTGGGCAGGCCTTGTTCCAGAAAGGAGACTGGAAGCAGAACGTGCCCGCCTGCATCAGCTGTCACGGCAGCCAAGGTGAAGGGGTAGGGGCTGCGTTCCCGCCGCTGGCGGCTCAACAGGCGGACTACCTGTTCAGTCAGCTGTCGGCCTGGAAAGGCGGTCATCGTCACAATTCGCCGCAAACGCTGATGGATGATATTGCCTCGCGCCTGTCCTACGAGGACCTGTATGCGGTTTCCTACTACGCCGCCTCCTTGCCAGCCCCTGGCACGCAGGCGAAATAAGATCAGAACAGAGAGTTTTTTATGAAAGATACGCAAGAGCAGGGTCGTGGCAAACCCGTCATGTCGGGCGGACGCAGACTGGCCTGGGGGGCCGGTATAGGGGTATTGCTGTTTGCCATCGGATATGGTCTGAACGCCAGGGGCTGGTTGTCTTTTTCCCTGGGCTCGCCCGATTCGGCGACGATTAAGGTGGGCGATGTCGGTTACAGCCGTGAGGCCATGCAAGCCGATCGAGAGGCGCAAAGCAAGGACAAGCTCGCGGTCACGGCGGGAATGCCGGTGGGCCCGGACGGCTACTTTGTGCCGCCTGCCGAGAGCAGCATTCCCGACACACCATACGGGGAAGCCGTTCGGCGTGGACAACAGATTTTTATGGAAACCTCCACGACAGTGTCGGATCACGTGGGCAACACACTGGCCTGTGTGAACTGCCACCTGGATGCCGGGCGCCGTGAGCATTCAGCGCCCATGTGGGGGGCTTATGTCAGCTACCCGGCGTACCGTTCCAAGACCAAGGCCATCAGTACCCTGGAAGATCGCATTATTGGTTGTTTTACCTATTCGATGAATGCCCAGGCTTCTTCTACGGGCGTGGCGCCACCGGCAGGCAGCGACGTCTACCGTGATTTGATGACCTATATGTACTGGATGTCTGACGGGGCGCCGACCGGTCAGAAGTTGCCTGGCGCCGGCTTTCCCAAGGTGAAAAAGACGGAGCTGGGCTATGACGTCGCGCGGGGTAAAGAGGTTTACACCAATAATTGTGTGCTGTGTCACGCGGTGGATGGTCAGGGACAGAAGGATGCTGAAAGTGGCGTGGTCTTCCCGCCTTTATGGGGGAATAACTCCTACAACTGGGGAGCGGGGATGGCACGTATTGATACGGCAGCGGGTTTCATCAAGGCCAATATGCCTTTGGGTAAACCATTTTCCCTGACCGATCAAGAAGCCTGGGATGTTGCCGCTTACATCAACAGTCATGAGCGTCCCAAAGATCCTCGTCAGACAGGGACGCTGGAGCAGGCTCGCGTGGAATTTCACGATGGAGAGGAAAGCTACTACGGCAAGAAAGTGAACGGCCTTGTGTTGGGTGGGGGCGTGGACAAGTAAATGTTGGGCTGTTGGAAAGCGAGGTCGTAGGACGCCGGTACTGGGGATTTGCCGATTGATTGCTTCCTTGGACCCATAAGCAAAGTAATTGGGCAGCGGTTTGTGCCGTAAACACCCAATGAAATCAGGTCGATGGATGTTATGCACAAGCAGTTATCGGCAGTTGCAGCATCCGGCTGTCCAGTGACCTTGATGGACTGGGCTGAAAAGCACCCCATTAAACGGCGGATTATCCAGCATATGGTTGTTATTAATATCATAAAGAGATAAAAACCATACCTTATCTGCTTGGCACTCGCCGACCTGTTCCAACTTTTTTGACCTCTTTTTTCGAATGATTCCCTTTAAACAACTTGGCATCTGCGCCTTTGCTCTCGTGCTGGCAGGCTGTGCCGCACATCGGGCTCCTTCCCGCTTTGAGGGCAAACCTGTATCGGAAGCCGTGAACGCCATGCCCAAACGTTTGCAACAGTCTGGAATAACCAACGATGGCAAACCCTACTATTACTGGATATTTGACGAAGTTGAAACGGTGACATTCACAGATAGCTACGCCTATCACAACACCGATCGGCCTGGTATGACCACAGGCCTGTATTTTTATGAACGCGAACTGCCTCGCAAGTGCTCTGTGGTAGTGGTGTATGACGAAGCCACGCAAATCGTGACCGACTTCCAGGTCAATAAAACCCGCAACGCCAAATGCCGGAAAATGGAATCGTATCTGGACGGCAGCGCCTACAAACCCGGCTTTCTGCTGCAGTTCAAAGATCCTCTGCGTTAGAGACATCATTACAGACAGCAGAGTTAGGGCGATGTCTTGATGGGGTGGTCATCCGCCTGTTCTTTTCTAGGGGATGACCGATGTTCAAGCCGGTGCAGAGACAGCGTGAGGGAAGAAGCCCGCACCAGCATTGACGAAAAACGCCTACAAAGCCACCAAGCGCTTCAAGTCCAGCAAGGTGAAATGCCCATGATCCAGCCACCCGCCGGTATCAATGAAAAACACATTGCCCAATTGCCGCATTTTGTGCGTTGTCTGGTGCCCATGCACCAAGGCTCGCACGCCACTGACCAGACCGTCGTAGCCCGTCACATAGCGGTCTCTGGACCACATGCAAACATAGCGGTCATTGGCATCGAAAGCCTGGGTATGGATGTGTTGCCAGTCTTCGTAGGGGAAGTCGGCATGCACCATACCCACTAAACCCAGGGGCGTTTCAATTTCCATTGCCAAAGGCAGGGCTTGCAGGCGTTGCGCGATAAGGGATTGTTCGTCCGGTGTGCAGTCGTCCAGCCATAGCCCGCCATGCACACGATGGTCTACTTCTTGAATCGCTTGTCCAATCGCCCGCCGCCAGGTCAGTTGTTCGTGATTGCCACAAATTGCGTGAAACCAGGGCAGGTCAAGCCAGTCTAGAACCTGGTGCGACTCCGGGCCGCGATCTACCAAGTCCCCCACTGAAAAAAGCCGGTCCTTGGAGGGATTAAACCGAATCCGTTCTAAAGACTTCTTCAGCTTGGTGAAGCAACCGTGAATATCTCCCACGGCAATATCGCGTCCCAAGGTATTTGGCTTAAAGCGGGCTACATGCATTGTCATGTTCGGGCTGGGTGATACGTGCCCATCACGGTACTCATAGCCGGGACTGGAGTCAAGAAAGGCACGGCCTGGCGTAACCTTGCGTGTTGGACAAGCGGTCACGCCCGCCAGGCATCCGGGTAGCGTCAGGGTTGATCGGCCTGCTTCCGATAAACCTTAGTCTGAGCAGACTACGCGATGGGACAAGCAGACCGTGTTGGATGGCTTGGTCTAAAATCCCTGGAGCTTACTATTTTTTCTCTCTGAATTCCGAGGTTTTCATGTCTCACACCAATACGCCTGTTGATCCGGACGGCCTGCTTGAGTATTCGGTGGTCTACACCGATCGCGCGCTAAACCACATGTCGAAAACCTTCCAGGAAGTGATGCGCGAAATCTCTCGCACGCTCAAGCTGGTCTATCAGGCTCACTCGGCGATTGTGGTGCCGGGCAGCGGGTCGTTCGGCATGGAGGCGGTCGCCCGTCAGTTTGCGACTAATCGCAAGTGCATGGTGATTCGTAACGGCTGGTTCAGCTACCGATGGACGCAGATTTTCGATATGGGCTCCATCCCTGCCAGCACGACGGTTCTGAAAGCTCGTCCGATCGAGCCAGGGACGCAGGCGGCCTACGCGCCTGCGCCTGTCGAGGAAGTGATCGCCGCGATTCAGGCTGAAAAGCCGGCCCTGGTGTTTGCCCCGCATGTGGAGACGGCCTCGGGCATTATGCTGCCAGATGACTATATGCGTCAGGTAGCAGATGCGGTGCATGCGGTCGGCGGACTGTTTGTGCTGGATTGCATTGCCTCTGGCACCGTCTGGGTGGATATGAAGCATGTGGGCGTGGATGTCTTGATTAGCGCGCCACAAAAAGGTTGGACCGGTTCAGCGTGTTGCGGCCTGGTGATGTTGAGCGAGCGGGCTCGTCAGCACATTGACAGTACAACCAGCACCAGTTTTGTCTGCGATCTGCGCAAGTGGCTGCAGATTATGGAAACCTATGAAAATGGGGCTCACGCCTACCACGCGACTTTGCCTACGGATTCGTTGAAGGTTCTGCAAGAGGCGATGGCCGAGACCGAAGCGCTGGGTTTTGACTGGGTCCGCAATCGTCAGCTTGAGCTGGGTCGCAAAGTGCGCGCTCTGTTGAGTGAGCACGGTTTTCGCAGCGTGGCCGCGCCGGGTTTTGAGGCCCCGGGCGTTGTCGTGTGCTACACCACGGACGACGGGATTCATTCGGCGGCGAAGTTTGCCAAGGCTGGCTTGCAAGCGGCGTCGGGCGTGCCTTTGCAGTGTGATGAACCTGCCGATTTCAAGACTTTCCGCATTGGTTTGTTTGGCCTGGACAAGCTGACTCATATCGAGCGTTCTGTAGAACGCTTGGCCCAAGCCCTGGATGCCATTGAGGCGCAGTAAGGCGTGGGTGCACACCTTTTTTGCCCCCATGAAAAGGGAGCCGCGAGAGGCTCCCTTCGTGGATGACTGGGCTCGGCCGGAGCCCCTGCCCCGATTGACTGGGCCGGCATTCGAGGCAGGCCCAGCCGGATGGCAGGGTTGGCCAGCCGCCGCTGCTTAAGATTGAGGGTTTAGGGCTCTTTGGGCGCCTGGTTGAGTTCACCCATGGCAAAAGCGAGATTGACGGAGCCCACCAGCCCTGCCGTATGGGCCAGAGTCTGGGCCTCCTGGGCGCCCAGCAGCCCCGTGTGGGCTTCGGTCAGCAAGGTCATGCCGGTCAGACCTTCCTGATAAGACTCCAGCGCGCCCTGGTAGGTGATCTGGGCGGCCTCGACCAGACTGCTGGCGGCCTGGTGGGATTCCAGAGCTGCGCGCAAGGCATCGGCGGCGATGATCAGTTGCTTGTAGGCATCCTGCTCGGTCTTGACGACACGTTCGCGCGCAGTGTCAGCGCGTAACTGGGCTTCGCGCACTTGCTTGTTGCGCAATCCTGCATCGTAAAGCGGGATGCTTAAGGCCAGCACGGCCCCCCGGGAGGAGGCTTGGGGGCTGATCTCTGGCAGGCTGCCGACGCTCAGTGAGCCCATGCGCTTGGACATGAAGCCCATGAGTGCCAATTTGGGCATGAAGCTCGCTTCGGCAGATTCGATGCCCGCCAGACTGGCTTGATGCGCGGCTTGCAATGCCTGAACATCAGGGCGCTGTGCAATGGCTTTTTTCAGGATTGCGTTGCCGGGAATGTCCAGGTCTTCCGGCAAGGGCCGCGAGGCGCTGTCCGCGACCGAAAGCTCCGCCTCGGGCGACAGGCCAATGGCCCCCAATAACGTCTGATAGGACTGCCGTGCCAGTGTGCTGGCATTGACGTGATGCAAACGGGCCTGTGCCTTGAGTTGCCGCGCCTGGGCCACTTCGATCTGGGTGCCCAGGCCATTGCGTTGCCGCTCCAGAGCAATGTCTTCGATCAAGGTGGCATTTTTCAGACCTTGAGCAGAGATGCGCGCGCGCTGACGGGCCGAGTTGTAGTTGAAATAGCTGATGGACACCTCGGCAATAACGGCCTGGTGGACACCGCTGAAGGTGATCCGGCTGGCCATGGCCAGTTTGTCCGCCGCCTTTTGCAAGGCTGCCCGCTTGCCAAAATCGAACAGCAGCCATTTCAAGGTAAGCGAAGGGACGGCACCACTTAAATGGGTGTCGTAGTCCACATCGATTTCTCTGCCCAGAATGTGAACACTGTCATCCCGATCACTGCGTATATAGCCGCCCACCACACTGGCAGAAATAAGCGGCAGGTAGGCGCTTTGCACCATGCCGGCGGCTTCCGCAGCTTGCTGGGCCTCGCCCCAGGCGATACGGGTGCTGGGATTGAGGCGTTGCGCCAGATCGATCAGTTCAGGCAGGCTGTATTCGTGACCCGCCCGGATCGTAGGGATGGGCTGGCTGGACTCGGGGCCCGGCTCGTTGGCCAGTGTCAGTCGGGGCGGCTCAGGGGCATCCTGGCCGGAGGCGGGTGAAGCGACGGACCGATGATCCGGAGCCGCACAGGCCGTCAGGATCAGGACGGCGGTCACGCTCAGGCTAAGACGCAGAGCAGGCAAACAAGACATAAACATACACTCAGGAGGCGGCAGAATGGGTTAGCAGCGTGGCAGCATACTGCTGACCGCCTTCCAGGACCAGCTGCACGGCCATGCAAACCAATAAAAACCCCATGATGCGTGAGATGGCATCGACGCCGCCATGACCAATGACACGCACGATGCTCAAGGAGGAGCGCAGGCAGATGAAAAAAATCAGGCCGATCAGAACCGCCAGAATCACAGGGGCCACCATTAGGACCCATTGGGCATACTGTCCGCGCATGCCATGCATTTGGGACGAGGCACTGAGGACCAGAGCCATGGTGCCGGGCCCCACAGTGGATGGCAGCGTCAAGGGCACAAACGCGATATTGTTGTGCGAGGCCGTATGTTGATCGTTGGCCTGGGACACCATGTCACTGACAGCGGGAGGAAACAGCATGCGGAAACCGATGTAGGCCACGATCAGGCCGCCCGCGATACGTATGTCCACCATGGAAATGCCCAGGGCCGATGTAATCCACAACCCGGCGTAATAGGTCACCAGCAGGGCCAGGATCACGCATAGCGTTGCCTGGCGCAGCTGCTGTTTTTTTTCCTCTGCACTCAGGCTCTCGCCTAAAGACAAGTACATCACCATGGCGGTTAAGGGGTTGGCCATGGGCAGCAAAAATGCCAGCCCCAGGCCGATCAGTTTGAATAGCTGCATGATGTCGTCTGGCATGGGATCTCCTGGGGGTGAGGGTCAGGCGGGCAGGGCGTTCTTGTAGATTTTGCCATCCTTGATGATCAGCAGCAGGTTCTGGTCGGGCTGTTCCAGAAAGTCCAGACTGTGTTCGGGCTCGCCATCGATCAGCAGCAGATCGGCCAGAGCGCCAGGGCGAATGACGCCGAGCTCGCCTTCATATGGCTGGCGCAGGCCGGACAGTTGCAGCAGGCGGCCATTGTCTCCTGTCGCCATTTTCAGCACCTTGAGCGGTTCATAAAAACGGGTCAGTTTGGACAGCATCCGGCCGTGATGGGGAAGATGAGCGGGGGTAAACAAAATATCCGTGCCCCAGGCGGTCTGGATCTGGTATTTGTCGGCCAGTTCGTAGGCACGTACAGTGCCCACGGCAACCTGCTGCTGCTTGGCTTTGCTGTGTGGGTCGCGCTGGACGTTGGCATCCTCGTCGGCCAGGAATGGTTGCAAACTCCACCACACGCCTTCGCCGGCCATCATGCGGGCCGTTTCGTCGTCTGCCAGTTGGCCATGCTCGATGGATTTGACTCCCGCCTTGATGGCACGCTGGATGCCGCGCGCACAGTAAACGTGCACCATTACGTAGGTGCCCCAGTCGCTGGCGGCGCCGACGGCGGCGCGCAGCTCTGCATCGCTAAACTGCAATCCCTCCAGGGGGTCGTACAAGGACGTCACTCCGCCCCCAGCCATCAGCTTGATCTGACTGGCCCCCAACATCAGTTGCTCACGCACGCGACGCAGAACCTGGTCGGGCCCATCGGCAATACAGGTGACCCCGGCCCGTTCGGTGTGACTCAGATCGCCCTGCGCCCGGGGGACTTCGTAACGCATCCGGAAGTCGGCGTGCCCCCCGGTTTGCGCAATCATCGCCCCGCTGGGGTAGATGCGGGGACCGTGCAGCAAGCCCATATCAATACCGCGTTTTAGCGAGAAGCTGGGGCCACCGGCATCGCGCACGGTGGTAAAGCCGCGCAGCAAGGTACGCTCGGCTTCTTTGCTGGCAATCAAATGCAGATCAGCCGGGTCGGCCATCATGGCGGTCATCTGGTCTACTGCACACAGCAGACTATGCCAGTGTGCGTCAATCAGCCCGGGCATCAGCACTTTATTCTGACAATCCATGACGGTGGCATCGGCGGGAATCTCGGCTACCGGCATGACCGCTGTGATTCGACCCTGATCAATCTGAACGGCCAGACCGTTTTTCAACTCGGTGCTCTGGCCATCGAACAGGCGCAGATTGCTCAGAATGAGTTTTGGGGACAGGGCGAGCGGCTTTTGCTCCAAGGCATTGTTGGACTGGAAGGCCGGACCTGTTGGGGTGGCGTTGGGAGCAAAGCTGGCCGCTGCGCTCAGACGCTTGTGAATGAAAGGGATGGAGGGGTGCGCGCAAACACAGGCCGGCACACCGTGGCGATAAGCCAGACGTTGTTGGCGCAGAGCAGGGGAATGGCCCAGGTAAGAATAGGTCTGCATGGCATCCTGAAAAATCAAAGGTAGGGGAAAGAGAAAGAGCGGACTCAAGACATGCGCAATTCGATCAGGTCCAGTAATCGGACCCGTTCGCGAGCGATTTCATCGGATATCTGACGGGTACGCGCCAGGGTGTAAACGGCGTTGCGAGCCGCGCGGATGGCTTGGATTTGCATGTTTTTCTCCAACTCCTGTTCGGCCAGATCCTGGTCAACCCCTTCGGCGGGCGGGCTATGGGCAATGGCGCTCAGGACCCGGTCGGCCATGGCGGTGTAGCGCGTTCCGGAGGACTCGGGATTGTGGGCAATCAGTTCATTCAGTGTTTGCGCGACCGATTGCGCACTGGCGTGTCGCACGGCCTGCTCGGCCAGTTCTTCCTGCTCCTGGCGGCGTCGCAAAGTCGGAAAGGAGACGCGTTTCATCAGGGGAGGTAAAACCAGGCTGGCGGTCAGCAGCGAGACGATAATGACGACCGAGGCCAGAAAGATCGCCAGGTCGCGGGCCGGGAAGGGACTGCCGTCCGTTAAGGTCAGCGGCAAGGTCATGACACCGGCCAGGGTGACGGCGCCCCGCACCCCCGCAACCGACAGGACCAGCACCAGCAGCGGATTGGCCTGAGCGGTTTCGTCGTGATGACGCAGCCCCAGTAGTGAAAGGCCTCGTCGCAGCCATAAATAGCCGTACACGCATAAAAACCGCAGTGCAATCAAGGTGGTACACATGGCCACCGCATACACCAGCAGCCAGGCAGGATTGTGGTGGCCGGTTTCTTGGACCACCTGTACCGCGCCCCGAAAAATGGCTGGCAACTGTTCGCCCAGCAGGACAAACATCATGCCGTTCAAGCTCAGTTGCACGGTGTCCCACACGGTCTTGCGCTGCATGCGGGTGGCGGCCAGCGCATTGCCCGAGAGTTCGGCATAGCTCATGGTAACGCCCGCCGCTACAGCAGCCAGAATGCCGGACGCTTCCCATTGCTCGGCCAGGTAGTAGGACGCAAAGGGCAGCAGCAGGCTGAACAGGACTTCGGCCCCGGGCTCCTCGCCCCAGCGGCGCACAAAGAGATTGCGCACCAGCAGCAGGGCGCGCGTGGTTGCCACACCCACGGCCAGGCCGACAAGCGTTAGCCACAGGAAGTTCTGGCTGGCTGCCGTGACTGAAAAAGAGCCGCCCAGAGCCAGGGCGACAGCAAGCCGAAACGCCACCAGTCCGCTGGCGTCATTGAACAGGGATTCACCTTCGAGCAGGGCTTGCAGTCGTGGCGGCAAGGGCACGCGCCGGGTAATGGCGGAAACGGCGACCGGGTCGGTTGGCGAAACAATGGCGGCCAATGCAAAAGCGACTGGCAAGGGCATGGCGGGAATAAGCCAGTGCAAAACATGCCCCAAGCCGAACACGGTCAAAAATACCAGAATGAAAGCCAGAACCAGAATGCCGATCCGATCTCGAATTAAACCTTCTTTGGAAATGCGCCAGCCGTCCAGAAAGAGCAGGGGCGGCAGAAACAGATAAAAGAACAGGTCCGGATTCAGGGTGATGCCGTGATTGAACCAACCTGCGATCAAAAAGCCGATCAGGATCTGCACCAAAGGGGCAGGGATGGCAACGGGAATCATCTTTACCATGCTGTTGCTGATTAAAACGGCAGCCAGCATGCTCAAGGTCAGGTTTACGTCGTCCATGGCGATTCTGTATAAATGACGGTGGTCATTGAGGCCCTATCAGAAAGTTGCTTGTCACTATACGCGTAAAAATGCGAGAGACACAGATGTACGATCCGGCAGGAATAAAAGGTCTATGCCTGAAAGGGCTCAGGTACAATTCCTCGCAGTTATCTGAGCAAGATACGGGGATCGTATTAAAAATAATCGGGGGGGTGCCACGCATGCGTGCGCTTACAGCCAGTCTGACAGTGCTGCCTTTGTTGGGCGGATGTTCTCTTGCGCCTTCGGTCTATATGGCAGGCTCGTATTTCCCCGCCTGGCTGGTGTGCGTGCTGCTTGCCGTGCTGTTGACCGTGTTGATTCGTTGGGGGTTGATCCGTGTGGGTGTGGACGATGCCCTGCCCATGCGCCTGCCCGTCTACGCCTGTTTGACGCTGGCATTGACGTTTGCCGCACTTCTTCTTTTCTTCGAGTAACTGAGCCATGACCCAGGCACAGACATCTTCTTCTCGTAAAGGCCTTGCCCGTGTATTGAGCGTGCTGATTGTTGTTGCCGCGCTTATCCTGGCCTGGTGGTATTTGCAGCGTTTGGCCAATAATCCCCTGTCTGAAGATGCGGTGATTGGCGCTGACGTTGTTCACATTTCCAGCTCCCTGCCCGGGCGCATTGAGCGCATGGCGGTGCAGGATGGGCAGTATGTCAGCCGCGATGACTTGCTCTTTACCGTAGACCCGGTGTTTTATCAGCTGCGTCTGGAGCAGGCCCAGGCAGAGCTGGCGCTGGCTCAGGCCACGCTGGACATGAAGCAGCGGGCCGTGCGGGCAGAGGGACATAATGCGGTCATTGCCGACGACCAGATCACCCGCGCCAAGACCAATCTGGCCATGGCTGCGCAAAGCCAGCGCCGCCTGGCGAACCTGGCGGCCAAAGGCTACGTTTCTCAGCAGCAGCTGGATGAGGCCAATACCTTGCTGCGCGATGCCCAGGTCACCTTGAAACAGGCCACAGAGCAGTCGGGTGCTGCCCAGGCGCTGGTGGGCAATACCCAGGCCGAGGAAGCGATGGTGCAAGCGCGCCAGGCCGGCTTGGCGATGGCCCAGCGCGATCTGGAACATACCCAGGTCAAGGCTCCGCACAATGGCCGTATCGTCGGTCTGCGTGTCGGGTCGGGAGAGCATTTGATGCCGGGCATTTCTGTGTTCACCTTGCTTGATACCGACTCCTGGTATGTCACTGGCATGTACCGTGAAACCGACCTGAAAGAGATCAAGCCTGGCCATTGCGCGACGGTCTACGTGCTGTCGGACCCTTCGCGCAAGCTCTCGGGCAAAGTCGAGGAAATCGGCTGGGGCGTGAGTAGTCAGGAGCAGATCAACCTGCCGCGCAGCCTGCCTTACATACAAAAATCCCTGAACTGGGTACGGGTGGCGCAACGCTTCCCGGTGCGCATTCGTCTGGATGCCCCCCCTGCGGATCTGATGCGCATGGGCGCCTCGGCCACCACCATCATTCATCGCGATGGCAACTGCTGAAACCGGCTCGCTGGGTCTGGCCCGGCTGGTCTGGCAGGATCTGCAGCCCACTCCCGGCCGTTTGGCGCTGAGCTGGCGCGTAGCAGTCTTGTGCGCCCTGATGGTGTTGTTGGCCATGAACTACGGCATTCCCGAGTCGGCCGTCAGCTGCTTCGTCATCTTTTTTGTGATGAAGTCCGATGCGGGTGAAAGTTCGGTGCTGGCCCTGGCGCTGGTCGTGCTGGTGTCGGTGGTGGTGCTGTTGATGGTGCCGTTGATTCAGGTCACGATCCAGTTCCCGGCCTGGCGTCTGCTGGCCATGGTGCTCACTTCCTTTGTGCTGCTGTTTCTGGGCGTGGCCAGCAAGCTGGGGCCGCTGGGGGGCATTATTGCCTTGGTCATCGCTTTTGTACTGACCTTGCTCGGTTATGTGCCTTTTGGCGAAATTGCTACCCGTGCGGTGCTCTATGCCTGGTTGATGACCGCCTCGCCCATGGCCTTGGTACTGATCTTCAATCTGTGTTTTGGTTTGTACCCGCACAAGGTGTTGCGTCGCGAACTGGCTGCTCGTTTGCGACTGGCCGCGCAGGGCTTGCAGGGGCAGGCCGATACACAGGATTTGTGGGATGAACTGGCGTTGGGCGTCAGCGCCCAACAGAAGCGATTGGGATGGATCAGATTGTTTCACTTGCGGCCTGCTCATGAGCAGGCAGAGCTGGAGCAAGCTATTCTCAATGTGTACCGAGCCTTGCTGGCGGTGGCTGTCTTGCGGGATCAAGGTCTGGATACGGAGCAGTCGGCCGTCTTTGCTCCGTATTGTGAACGCAGTGCTCAAGCCATCGAGCAGGGGCGCCTGCCGTCAGGTCAGGACTTGCCCGAGCTGTCTGCTTCCAGTGCCTTGGCCGTGCAGGACTTGCGCGATGCCTTGTTGGCCTTGTCGGGAGCCGTGTCCATTGGCAAGGCGGACCCCGAGAAGGAGTCTTTCATGGTCCCTGATGCGTTCCGTAACCCGGTTTATCAGCATCATGCCCTGAAGGCGACGGCAGCCGCTGTATTGTGTTATCTGATCTACAGCGCGGCGGACTGGCAGGGTATTCATACCGCCATGATTACCTGTTATGTGGCTGCCTTGGGTTCGACCGGGGAAACCGTTCACAAGCTGGCCTTGCGGATTGTGGGATGCCTGCTTGGGGCGGCGCTCGGCTTTGTGACGATCTTGTTCATCATGCCGTATTTGCAGGATATTGGCGCCTTGATGGCTTTGGTGTTTCTGGTGTCCTTGCTGGGTGCCTGGGTGTTTTACGGGCCCGAACGTATTTCTTATGCCGGTATTCAAATTGCTTTTGCCTTTTATCTGGTGGTTTTGCAGGGCTTTGGCCCCAGCTTCGATCTGGACTCGGCCCGTGACCGGGTGATTGGTATTTTGCTGGGCAATGCGGTGATGTATCTGATGTTTACCCAGGTCTGGCCTGTCAGTATCGCGGGGTCGGTGCGTCAGCGCCTGGGCAAGGCAGCGGAAGGTCTGGTGGGTTTGGGAGCCATGTGGCAAACGCGCCCGGCCCAGGCCGTGCAGCAGTCGGCCAGCGTGGCCCAGGAGTTGTCGGCAGCCAAATATGGGCTGGCCCTCATGCAGCTTGAACCGGGACGCCTGCGCCCCGAGCCCGCGCAGATTCAGGCGATGCAGGCCCAGTGGCAGGAGCTGCGACAGCAGTTCATCGGCCAGGCCTATGTGCCGGTATCGGACCGGCAAAGCGATTGATAACCCTCATTACCCAGAGGTGATTTTCCTGTCCCGGACGGCTCGTAGAATGAGCCTCACTTCCCATTATCGGGATCAAAAGAAGCGCCGCAAAGGCCTCGGTTCGGTCGGAGACACCCCCGTATACCTCTTCTTTCTGCCCATGTCTGCATTCTGTTGCGGGCAGGGGCAGGACTTGTCTTTGCTCAACGCCCGCTTTTGATTCAGGTCGTGAGAGGCGCCTTGCCCCTGGGGGGGCGGGACCTGTCCATTACTGATTCCTGATGACGGCAACGCACCGTTTCAGACATCACAATACTGATAAAGGAGCATGGAGTATGGCTGAGCAAGAATCCGCATTGCGGCCAGGGCAGGAGGCCTTGGCTCCGCCGCTTACGGGTGGTTGGTTGCAACAACATTTTGCGTATACAGAGCGCGGCAGTTCCCTGCGTCAGGAGGTATTGGCAGGGCTGACCACCTTTCTGGCAATGGTGTATTCCGTATTTGTCGTGCCTTCCATGCTGGGTAAGGCGGGTTTTGATACTTCCGCTGTTTTCGTGGCGGTCTGTCTGACCAGCGCCCTGGGCTCTTTGCTGATGGGGTTCTGGGCGAATCTGCCTATTGCCGTGGGCTGCGCCCTGTCTCTGACGGCATTTATGGCTTTCGATCTGGTTCTGGGGCAGCAGCTCAGTCCAGCCGTGGCGCTGGGCGCGGTCTTTCTGATGGGTTTGATCTTCACCCTGATTTCGGCCACTGGCATTCGTACCTGGATCTTGCGCAATCTGCCGTTGGGAATCGCGCACGGCACGGGCATAGGCATTGGTCTGTTCCTATTGATGATTGCCTCCAATGAAGTGGGCCTGGTCACTCGCAATACGGGCGCCGGTTTGCCAGTTGCTTTGGGGGATGTAACTTCCATGCCAGTCTGGCTGAGCGTCGTGGGTCTGGCAGCGATTTTTGGACTGGAGCGACGCCGCGTAACCGGGGGCATTTTGCTGGTGATACTGGGCTTGTCTGCCATCGGCCTGGTGTTCGATCCCAATGTGCGTTTTACAGGCCTGTTCGCCATGCCCAGCTTGTTGGGGGAGCACTCTCTGATTGGGACTATGGATATTGGCGGCGCTTTGAACGCGGTTGTGTTGCCCAGTGTGCTGGCCTTGGTGATGACAGCGGTGTTTGATGCGACAGGGACGATTCGCGCGGTGGCAGGCAATGCCGGACAGTTGGACAAGGACGGCCAGATCATCAATGGCAGTCGTGCCTTGACAACGGACTCCCTCAGCTCCCTGGTGTCGGCCAGTCTGGGGGCGTCGCCCGCTGCTGCCTATATTGAGTCTGCTGCCGGTACCGCGGCAGGGGGGCGGACTGGTTTGACCGCAGTGGTGGTCGGGCTGGGCTTTTTGATGCTGATTTTCCTCTCGCCTCTGGCTGCATTGGTACCCTCCTATGCAACGGCACCGGCCCTCATGTATGTGGGCTTGCTGATGTTGGGTGGCGTGCGTCATCTGAATACCGACGATACGGTCGATACGATGGCAGGCCTGGTGTGCGCGGTGTTTATCGTGCTGACTGTCAATATTGTCACGGGCATCATGCTGGGTTTTTGTACGTTGGTGCTGGGGCGCCTGTTTTCAGGTGAGCTGCGCCGCCTCAATGTAGGTACCGTGCTGATTGCCCTTGCCTTGGCCGTCTTCTATCTGGGTGGTTGGGCCTTGTAAAGCTTGACTTGGGAAGCATGGCTTTCCCCCGTACACTAGCTCTTTTTTTCCACAATGAAAGGGGCGCGTGTGCTGGTCGCATTTGATTTTGATGGCACCATTACAGACCGGGACAGCTTGCAGGACTTCATCCGTCGCATGCGAGGCTGGCCGGTCTGTATTCGGGCCTACCTGGCTTGTGTGCCGCGCTTTCTCGTTTGGGATCGGGGGCCGCTGCGTCGTCAGGCGATCAAGCATTGTTTTCTGCGCAGTGCCCTGGGTGGATTGAGCCGTGCGCAGGTTCAGGCCTTGGCAGACGTTTATGTACGGGATTATCTGCCACGGATTCTACGCCCGGAGATGATGGAACGGGTTCGTGCGCATCGTGAGCGAGGGGACACGGTGTTGTTGGTCAGTGCCTCGCCGTCCATATATTTACAGCTCTGGGCGCACGAGCAGGGGATGGCTCAGGTGCTGGCGACCGATTTGGCATTTGATGAGCACAAAGGTTGTAGGGGCCTGGCCAGCGCCAATTGCTGGGGAGAGGAAAAAGTGCGTCGCCTTCAGGCATGGCTGGGTGACAAGCCCGTGGAGCTGGACATGGCTTATGGTGACAGCCCAGGTGACGGACCGATGCTGGCGCATACGCGCCAGCCCTGGTTGCGGGGGCGTGATGCGGCACTGCCGAGAATGGAGGGCTGAACAGAGGCGGCTGCTTTCGGGGCCGACAATCTGGGTGCCCACGGCGAGATCGTAAAATGCCCGACCCACATGTGTTGCGGGACGGGCATGGTGTGATGAGCCAGTCAGGTCAAAGACGCTCGTCGTGTTCAGGGCGGCGAGCACTCAGGGTCGGCTCAGGTGACATCAGGCTTCGTTGCGTTTGATGGCCATGCCCAGCAACAGGCTGGCCCAACCTTGAGTCAGCAGGTCGATCCCCAGGATCAGGCCTAAAATCCAGACACTATTGCCTGGCCAGCCAGCAGCAATGATCAGCCCCGCCGCCAGCGTGATCAGTCCGGAAAAGGCCATCCAGCCGCCGCCAGCCTGGGCGCGATTCTGAAACCAGATCCACAGCCGGAATGCTCCGGATGCGATCAGGAAAGCGCCAAAAACCAGGGTCAGCACTGTCGCGCCCATCAGAGGATTGCTAATGGCAATCAGACCGGCGAACAAGTACAAAATGCCACTCAAACTCCAGAATAGAAAGCCACGCCAGCCTTTGGAGCTCCAGGCATGGATAAGATGCAGCACTCCGCCTATGCTCATCAGGATACCGATGTAAACGACGCTGGCAACCGTGGCACCTACGACATAGATCAAGGCGATCAGACCCAGAATAATCAGGGCGATGCCCAGACCAATAAACCATCCTGGCTTCAAAGGTAGTTGACGTAGCAATTCAGAGCGATTGGTGTCATGAGGACGTGAGGCCATCTGCATACTCCTTGCAAGGTTAAACCGGCGCTACGGTCTTAACTGTACTCCAGACCCGGGCAGGGGCCTAGTGTTACGCAAAGGCAGGGGCATTGTGTCTGAAGGGCGACGGCCAAAAGACGAAGGCCAAAAGACGAAGGCCCTACCGTTGCGGTAGGGCCTGTGGCCGCTCTGGCGGCGGTGAACTACCATGATGGCAGTTTTGGAAAGCTACGTTTCAGGCAGCTTACTGACACTTTGTCAGTGATTTCACTGTACGTCAGCTAATCAAAACCTGCCAATTATGGAAAACCCGCAAATGTGAAACCCGGCCTTTTCTTCCATGAACGGAGCGGCTATCGGGCCGGATGACACGGGTTCAATGGCCGCCGTGCGCACCGTGGTGGCCTTGGCCCGCCTTGCTGTTCAAGGCGCGTACGGGGGCATGAACCTTCAGCTCCTCTTTCTGGCCGGCGGCATTCAGGATCTCCAAAGTGAGATCCACGGAGCTGCCCACTTCAAGCTGCTTGTCCAAACCCAGCAGCATGATGTGGTAGCCGCCCGGTTTCAAGTCCACTGCTGTATCCGCGGGCAGGTCGATTTTCTCAACCTGGCGCATACGCATGACCTCATTGTCCATAGCCATTTCGTGCACTTCAACCTGTTTGCTCAAGCTGCTGCTGGCACCCAGCAATTGGGCGTTGTCAGTGGACTTGAGCACCATGAAGGCGCCGGTCGCCTGTTGGCCAGGAACGGTGGCGCGTACCCAGGGATCAGTCACAGTGACTTCGGCCTGCGCCAGAGTGGGCAGGCTCAACAAAGCGGCCAGGGAGAATAGAGAGCTCGCAATCGTACGTTTCATATTGGTTATCCTGTTGGGGTTCACTTGCTCAAAGCCAGCACCTGGCGGATATCAGCCGCGGCTTCGTCAGCCGTTTGCGTATGGCGCAGGGCAATTTGCAGCTTGCCTTGGGTGTCATACACATAGGTCAAGGCACTGTGGTCCATGGTGTAGCTGGAGCCGGTCGGAACCTTTTGGTAAAAGACTTTGAAGTCGCTGGCGGTTTTGGCCAGCTCTTCTTCGGTGGGGCGCAGAGCCACGAAACCGGGGTCAAAAGCTTGCATATAGGCACGCAGCAGTTCGGGCGTGTCGCGCTCTGGGTCAATGGAGATAAACAAGACCTGCAGCTTGTCGCCATCCTCACCGAGCTGCTCCTTGATGTCGACGGCACGAGTCAGTGCAGTCGGGCAGACGTCAGGGCATTGGGTAAACCCAAAAAAGATCAGCACGATCTTGCCACGGTAGTCCGCCATCGTACGACGTTGGCCTTCGGTATCCAGCAAGCTGAAATCCTTGGCAAAGTCGGCGCTGCTCATGTCCACCCCTTCCAGGTTACGGAAGGCTGGTTGCTTGGGGGCCTTGTCGCCGCAGGCGCTCAGGACCAAAGGAGTCGCCAGCATGGCAAGCAAAAGCTGGCGGCGAGAGAAGGAGGCGTTCATAGAAATATCCCGCTAATTGACAACATAAGGTGGCCGCGTCGGGCAGCCGGGGCAGGTCAGCAAGCGAGCGAGGAAGGCGGGCCGCGCGCACTCAGGGGCGGGCCCGTTAGGGGAAGAACGGGAGCCGCCGCCTGTTGGGCAGTGTCCCAGATATGAGGGAGTGTGGGTGCCAGATCCCAGGCGGGACTGGGCCCATCGTTAAGAGCTTTTTGCGCCTGGGCCTGCGCGAACAGACAGGCGGCATGCAGGCTGTGCTGCTCATCGTGTTTTGGGTCGGGGAGCTGAGCGCTCCATTGCGCCAGGAAGGGGTCGCCTTGAACGCACAGGCTCAGGGCGGCGGCGTTGTCCGGATTGGCACTCGGCATGTAGCCGTTGGGGATCAGTCCGCGCAGCAGCAGGGCGCACAGTGCCAGCACCAGTAAAAACCGGCTGCGAGTACCCGAGAAGGAAAGTGCGCAGTGCCTGATCATGATCTCAGCATTCTAGTACAGATGGAAATCTGTTTGCCCAGATTCTGTGGCACAGTATTTGCCTATCATCAAGGAGCTTGATATGCGACAGATTTATGGAGTGCTGGGCGCTTTGCTCATGGTCGGCGGACTGATGGCGTGCTCAACTGCGGATCGTTCCTCTGACACAGGCTGGAGTCGGTCATCCGGCGTGCAGGTGTATGGAGAAGTGGATGCCGGAATAGGGACAGTGCAGCAGTCTCGTTAGGGAGACTGCCGCCATCGCTGCTCAGGCCAGCGCCTGGCCCGCGCTGTCAGCCATATCCTGTTTTTTGATGATGTCGTCCGGCTCGGCCTCATCGTTCAGGTACGACAAGGCTTTGCTCAGGCTGTAAGCCGGCTCGAAAGAGTCGGGGTTGGCCATGGGCCAGCCCACCCGGAAAATGGTTTGGCGGTAGTGGCCGCGCAATAGCTCACCTTTCTTCAAATCGGGGAACAGGGCCGACAGAACCCGGACTTCGCCGTTGCTGATGCGGCGGGCAATATGGTGGGGGCGCAGCTGGTTAGGGTGCTCCAGCCCGGCAGCACCCAGCAGCTCGGCCAGCGCTTTGAGCGTATTGCCGTGGAAACTGGCCACGCGCAAGGATTTGTCGTCAACCACCAGCGCTTTTTGACGCTGCGGGTCTTGGGTAGCCACGCCTGTCGGGCATTTGTCGGTATGACAAGCCTGGGCCTGGATGCAGCCCACCGCAAACATGAAGCCGCGGGCGCTATTGCACCAGTCCGCGCCCAGGGCCATGATGCGTGCCATGTCAAAAGCACTGATGATCTTGCCCGAGGCGCCCAGACGAATCTGCTCACGCAGGCCGATGCCGACCAAGGTGTTATGAACCAGACGCAAGGCTTCGCGCAAGGGAGTGCCCACATGGTCAATGAACTCGACGGGAGAAGCTCCGGTTCCGCCTTCGGCCCCATCGACGACGATAAAGTCGGGAGTAATGCCGGTTTTGAGCATGGCTTTGGCAATTGCAAACCATTCCCAGGGGTGTCCGATGCACAGTTTAAAGCCCACCGGTTTGCCGCCGGACAAGGTACGTAGTTGAGCGACGAACTCCAATAGCTCCACGGGTGTGCGGAACGCGCTGTGACTGGCCGGGGAGTTGCAATCCACGCCCTCCGGGACGCCCCGCGCCAGCGCGATTTCGGCCGTCACTTTGGTGCCGGGCAAGATGCCGCCGTGGCCAGGCTTGGCCCCTTGCGACAGCTTGATTTCAATCATCTTGATGTGATCCTGGGTCGCACGCTCGGCGAAACGCTCGGGTGAGAAGTTGCCGTGCTCATCGCGGCAACCAAAATAGCCCGACCCGATGTTCCAGATCAGATCTCCGCCATGGCGCAGATGATACGTGCTGATTCCGCCTTCGCCTGTATCGTGGGCAAAGTTGCCCATTTTGGCGCCCTTGTTCAGCGCCAGAATGGCATTGGCCGACAGCGCCCCAAAACTCATGGCCGAGATGTTCAGCACAGACAGCGAGTAGGGCTGCGTACAGTCTGGCCCGCCCACCTGCACTCGGAACTGCGAGTCCTTGATGTGTTTGGGCGTCATGGAGTGGTTGATCCACTCGTAGCCGTTGTTATAGACCTCTTGATGGGTGCCAAAGGGCTGCTTGTCGATCTGCTGTTTGGCACGCTGGTACACCAAGGAGCGATCGGCACGCGAGAAGGGCAGTTGCTGCTCATCGCCTTCCAGGAAGTACTGGCGAATTTCAGGTCGAATGGCTTCAAAAATAAAGCGCAGATTGCCAATAACCGGGTAATTGCGACGAATGGCATGACGAGTCTGAGTGATATCGACCAAACCTTGCACGCATAGGGCCAGCCCGGGAATGGCCAGCCATAACCAGCTCGCGCTCTTGAACAGGGACAACAGCAAGAAAAAGGCGGTAAGACCAATGATGATGTAGAAGGCGGTGTAGCGTGTCAGCCACTTTTGCATAAAGACTCCTGCCATAAAAACGGGGTGAGGGAACAGGATTTCGGGTACCTGCCCATCAGGATGCCCACATCATAGAACGGCCCCGTACGGTTTGACTATGCCTGGGCTGCGATAGTTAATGAAAACTGACAATGAAAGGCGACCTTGCAGAAAAAGTCCCGATTTGCTGCAAAGGGTTGACGTAGAAAAAGCCTTGGAAACGGGGCAGACAGGCTTGTGCCGCCACGGCGAGCAGCGGTTTGCATTCGAGCGCCAGGTCCTTGAGACAAGCCGTAGCGCAAGTGGCACTCTGCGCCACGACTCGACAATTGAATAGATAGGTGAGCTATCTATATAATTGAAGTTTCGCTCGTTTAGACGTCCCTTTCTTTTATGTCTGTTTCTTTTCCCTGGCTCCAGCTGGACAGGCCTGCGCTGCTGCATGGTTTAAACATGGCGTTGGCTGCCGGCTTGTCGTTTGCGATTGCGGTTTTGCTGTCTGTCGACAACCCGTTCTGGGCCGCCATGCCAGTGTGGGTTCTGTCCCAGCCCTATCGGGGACTGGTGTATGAGCGCGCCTTGTGGCGAATAGTGGGAACCCTGGCAGGGGCAGGGCTGGGGCTGGCCTTTCTGCATTTGCCCCACCCTTATTGGCAATTGCTGGGCATGGCCCTGGTAGTCGGGGTGGCCTCCGCCTTGACCCATGTGTTGCGGGGTGCCTTGTCATATTTGCCCATGTTGGCGGGCATCACGATTGGCGTGGTGGTCCTGCCCTCGGTGCTCTCGCCAGACAGCTCCTTGGATCTGGCGTTGTCGCGCGTGCAGTGCACCCTGATCGGGGTAGTGGTCACTACCGTCCTGTGCTCCCGCACGACGCCGCATAGCCAGCGCCAAACGTATTACCAACGGGTGCGTGTTCTGGCGGCGGACGCTTTGCGTCTGGCGGCGCATGCGCTGGGCCCTGCTTATAAAGAGTCGGACCCGGCCCTGTCCGCACGGATAAGGCAGGAAATAGTGGACTTGGATGCTCAGGCCCGTATTACGGCTGCCGGTTCCTGGGATGCTTATCGTCGCCTGCCCTATGTGGACGTATTTTTATATGCCGTGATCGAGCTGTTGGCCGCCAGTGAGCTGATTGTGCGCCAAAGAGAGCGGGGTCGTTTGCCCGCCGCCGATGAGGCGCAGTTCTTGCTGGAGCAGGCGCAGCGTCTGGAGCAGGGGCATTCTTTGACGGTGTTGGAAAAAACCGGCGTCAGGCCGCCCGAGCAAATCAGTTTGGCGCGGTTGCGTCGAGCCATGGGGCAGATTCGGCGGGCTGAAACGGGTCTGTTTGCCGCTCGGACACCAGCCCGTCGGGGCCCTCACCGGTTCTTGGCCACCCCGGCACGGTCGGTGGACTGGCCTCTGGCAACACGTACCGGCTTGATTAGCGCCTTGGCTACCTTCAGTGCAGGGGCGCTTGCCTTTGCCTTGTCCAGTCCGGCACTGGAGCTGATGGCGATGGGGGTATGTACTTTCTCCATTATTTTGGGCTCCATGCCACGTCCGCAGCTGATGAGTCGCACCATGTTCACCGGAATTACGGTGGGCGTGCTGGTGGCCAGCCTCTATCGCTATCTGATTCAGGGCTATTTGGTGACGGACTGGCAGGTCATCGTTTCAGTGCTGCCTTTTGTGGTGGTGGGTGGTTTGTTGCGGGCCAATCGCCCCACATCTGCTTGGGCGCTGGATGCCAATATGTGTTTCCAACTGGCCAGTCAGGCGGGTATGGCAGCCGTTAGCTGGCCGTTCATCATCAAGGAGTCCGTGCCTTTGCTGGCGGGTTCTGCGGTGGTATGCAGCGCCTTTTTTCTGTTGCCGCGTCGTACCCACCCGCGTGGGCAGGCTTTGGTGCGGCGGGTGGTGCGCGAGCTGTATCCCTTGATCCGTCGTTCCCGGCCACGCCTGTTTCGCGTCTGGCGGGCACGGGTGGCCCGGCAGTGGGTGCGCCTGCTGCACTGGATGGGGGAGCAAGCGCCGCAGGGTCTGGTGTCGCTGATCAATCTGGGGCATGGGATTGTGGCATTGAAGCGTCTGGGCAGGCGGGGCGCGCCGCAGCAGACTTGCGTCAGTCTGGTATGTGAACTGCTGGAGGGGTTTGAGAGCCAGCCGCAGGAGCTGGCTCAACAGTTGCTGCGTATCAGTCAATCTTGTGCCGATCCTGTGCTGGCAGAGGCGATCCGGGATGTTGCTCAGTCCTTGCTGGGGGCTACTCCCGTTCTGGTTTATGCTTACCCCCCTAATACGGTGCCTCGTGCTGTGGAGTCGACCTGATGAATCACCAACTGTATGAACGGTTTGGCTTGTCCATGATTGTGCTGGCGCGTCTTTACCGTCGTGAGCTGGATCAGACGCTGGGGCGTTACGGTGTGTCCGAGGCCACCATCCTGCCTATTCGTTATCTGGCTCAGCTGGGCGAACCCATACGTCAAGGCCAGTTGGCGCGCATGATGCGTCTGGAGGGCCCGACACTGGTTCGTCTGATTGATCAATTGGAATCGACGGGTTTGCTCGAACGTGTGCCCGACGAGCAGGACAAGCGGGCGCGGCTATTGTGTCTGACGGACAAAGGACGTGACTTTCATGCGCATTTGCTGGAACTGTTGCGCCAGTCGCGCGCCCCCTTGTTTGCCGGCATTCCCGAACAGGATATTAAGGCGGCCTTGCGCTGTTTTGACATGTTGGCCAGCAATCTGGGCCTGAAAGCCAGCGATATGAGCAGCCTGTTTGGACAGCATTCAGGGCAGGTTGCTGACACGTAAGCGCATGTTCCAGATGGTGAGAGAACGCGGAACTTTATTTCCTGCCGTATTTCTTTATGTTTGAATAAACCGTCCTTGTGTCCTGATAAGGAGGGTTTGTCATGAAAGATCTGGATCTGGCTAGCCTGGTCAATATCCTGAGCGATGCCAAGCTGACGCTGGCAACGGCGGAATCATGCACGGCGGGTTTGATTGCATCCACCCTGGCCGACCAGAAGGGGGCGGCAGCCGTACTCGACTGCGCGTTTGTGACCTATTCGCCACAAGCCAAGTATCGTTGTCTGGGCGTGGACCAAAGCGTGCTGTCGGAAAACAATCTGTGCAGTGAAGCGGTAGCCAGAGCCATGGCCAAAGGCGCAGCGCAACTGACTCCGGCCAATCTGATCATTGCCAATACCGGCGTGGCCGATGATATTGCCGAGCCACAGATTCCCGCCGGAACGCAGTGCTTTGCGTGGCTGTTCAAGCCGCAGGACAAGTTTGATCCTTTGGTCGTGTATACCGAGACGATTGTGTTTGACGGCACACGGGATGAAATCCGTCAGCAAAGCGCGCGCTATGCCCTGGGCCGTATAGAACACTGGCTGCGGCTGGCCAAACAGGAACGCCAGGGCGTGGGCCCTGGCGTTTGAGAGAAGCGACAGCCTGTTGGCCTAAGCCAGGGTAGGCTTAGTCCTCCAGGTACTTGCGCCAGACGCGGGGCAGGATGCCGCCGTGACGCCAATACTCCATGTCCTCGACAGTATCCAGTCGTACAGTGACCGGTACGGACTGGGTGCTGCCATCCAGACGGTGGATAATCAGCTGGGCTTGCGAACGTACGCCCAGGTTTTCTTCCAGACCCTTGACGTCAAAGGTTTCGGTTCCATCCAGGCCCAATGTGTCGGCATTGGTGCCTTCCTGAAACTGCAGGGGCAGCACACCCATACCGACCAGGTTGGTGCGGTGGATACGCTCGAAGCCTTCGGCAACCACCGCTTTCACCCCCAGCAGTGCCGGACCTTTGGCCGCCGAGTCACGGGACGAGCCGCAACCGTAGTTCTTGCCGGCGATGACCAGCAGCGGAACCTGGCGTTCCTGATAAGTTTGAGCAGCTTCAAAAATGCGCATCACTTCACCCTCGGGCATCACCTTGGTGACCCCGCCTTCCACGCCGGGAACAATCTTGTTGCGCAGACGGATGTTGGCGAAAGTCGCACGCTTGACCACTTCATGGTTGGCACGGCGCGTGGTGTAGTTGTTGAAGTCTTTTTGCTCCACCCCCTTGGACAGCAGGAAGTCAGCGGCAGGCGTGCCCAGGCTGATCGAACCGGAGGGCGAGATATGGTCCGTGGTGATGGAATCACCCAAAATGGCCAGTGGGCGCATACCGTGCAAGTTGGCCACGGGGGCAGGCTCGCGCTGCAGGCCGTCAAAGTAAGGCGGTTTGCGGATGTAGGTACTGTCGGCTTCCCAGGGGTAGTGACCGCCATTGCTTTCGCGGGCCAGGGCGTCCCAAGGCTCGCCACCGTCGTACAGCTCGGCGTAGCGTTCGATGAACAGATCGCGGTCGTAAGCGCCGTGGATGGCTTCTTGCACTTCGGCGGATTTGGGCCAGATGTCGCTCAGGTAGACGTCTTTACCGTCCTGATCTTTGCCCAGCGGGTCGCGGGTCAGGTCCACATTCAGATTGCCGGCCAGGGCGTAGGCCACGACCAGAGCGGGTGATGCCAGGTAAGCGGCACGCACGTTGGCGTGAATGCGGCCTTCAAAGTTGCGGTTGCCCGACAGCACGGCGGTGGCGATCAGCTTTTCCGATTCAATCGCGTTGACGATATTGGCAGGTAGCGGTCCCGAACCACCGTTACACGTGGTGCAGCCAAAACCGGCAATGTTGAAACCCAGCACGTCCAGATCATCCTGCAACTGGGCGCGTTCCAGCACGTCGGCGGTCACCTGGCTACCTGGCACCAGCGAGGTCTTGACCCAAGGTTTGCTGCGCAGGCCACGAGCGACAGCGTTACGCGCAAGCAGGCCGGCGGCCATCATATTGGCGGGGTTGGCCGTATTGGTACAGGAGGTAATGGCGGCAATGACCACATCGCCATCATTTAACACGAAGTCCTCGCCTTCCACGGGCACTGCGCGTTGCGGATCGTAAGGACGGCCGGCAATTTTCTGGTGATGGGCGGGGAAGGACTGGGCCGCGGTATCCAGATCCAGGTGATCTTCAGGATTGCTGGGGCCGGCCAAGCTGGGTTTGATGCTGCTCAGATCCAGCTTCAGCACGGTGTCGTACACGGGAGCGGGAGCGGCCGGATCACGCCACAGCTTTTGTACCTTGCTGTACTGCTCGACCAGATCAATCTGCTCTTGTGGGCGGCCTGTCATGTGCATGTAATGCAGTGCCGCGTCATCGATCGGGAAGAACACCGCAGTGGCGCCGTATTCTGGTGCCATATTGGCGATCATGCCGCGGTCGCCCAGGGACAGCTCGTCCACGCTGGGGCCAAAGAACTCGACAAACTTGCCCACTACCCCCAGCTCGCGCAGTTTCTGGGTAATGACCAGCACCAGATCGGTAGGCAATACGCCGTCGTTTAGCTTGCCGCTCAGTTCAATGCCGACCACCGCTGGCAAGGCAATCGCCACGGGCAGGCCCACCATCACCGCTTCAGCTTCAATGCCACCCACGCCCCAGCCTAGAATGCCCAGGCCGTTGACCATGGGCGTGTGGCTGTCGGTGCCCACGCAGCTATCGGGGTAGACCAGATCCACATCCTTGCCTTCTTCGGTCCAGACGACCTGACCAATATGCTCAATGTGCAACTGGTGCATGATGCCTTTGCCGGGCGGAACCACTTTGACGCCGTCAAAGTTGCTCGAACACCAGCGCAAAAAGGCAAAGCGTTCGCCATTACGCTCGTACTCGCGGGCCAGATTGATGTCGGCTGCCTTGGGGTTGGCCCAGCTGTCCACTTGCAGGGAATGGTCGATAATGACGTCGATAGGGACTTGGGGACGCACGCGGCTGGCGTCGCCTCCGGCCGCTTGTACGCCTTCGCGCAAGGCCGCCATGTCCAGCAACATTACCAAACCCAGAATGTCCTGACCAAATACGCGGGCAGGGTAGAAGGTGATGCCATCGCCCACCTTGCGCTGGAGCAGGGAATCGATTTCCTGATCCACGTCGGCGTGACGCACGGCCTTTTGACGACAGAGGTTTTCCAGCAAGACACGCAGCGAATAGGGCAGCTTTTCAATACCGGGTATGTCGGCAATGGGAACGTAACGCACGGAACGTCCGTTCAGGGACAGCGTTTGTAGGGCAAGAGACTGGGACATGGCAAACGATTCATCCGTAGTAAGTAGCCAGACAGACAGGGCCCGCCTGGGCAAGAGTAATCAATAAAGTTATGCGTCTGGAGCCTTGAAAAAACAATTGAATTGTATTTTGTTTGTATATAGTACAATAAAATGATTGAGAATCGCGTTGATTTTTAGGAAAACCGGCATGAAAGGCCAATCCAATTCTTTGCATGTCACCTTGGCGCATCGCCTGCTGGACTACGTGCGGGCAGGGCATTTGCAGGCCGGGCATCACTTGACGGAACAATCGCTGGCCCACGCGCTGGGTGCATCGCGCTCGCCCATACGGGGAGCGCTGGCCTATCTGGCGGAAAAAGGCATTGTGGGCGCCCAGCCGCCCCGGCGGGGTTTGTACCTGTTGAAAGGGGCCGATCAGCTCGGTGTGATCGAAGAAGAGCTGGGCACCAGCCAGGATGACCAGATCTATTTGCAGCTGGCTCGAGACAAGCTCTCCGGAATTTGGGGCGACACCTTGTCGGAAAACGATGCCATGCGTCGTTATGGCCTGACGCGTGAGCGTGTGCGTCGTGTTCTGGCCCGCGCCGCCAATGAAGGCTGGATGGAACAGCGTGCCAGCAAGGGCTGGTCGTTTCTACCCATGATTGACGGCCCCCAGGCTTGTGAGGAGAGCTATACCTTGCGGCAGATGCTGGAGCCGGCGGCCATGCTGCTGCCCAGCTTTGCAATTGACTCGGCCGTCTTGCGCCGGGTGCGTCTGCAACAGCAAGCCTTGGCCGATGGGGGGTGGCGATATGCGGGACATGCTGAAATGTATCAGGCCAATGCGACGTTCCATGAGGCTTTGGCCTCCTTGTCGGGCAATCGTTTTATCGCTCAGACCGTCACCCGTCAGAACCAGTTGCGGCGCCTGCTGGAATACCAGGAAACGCTGGATCGGGAGCGTATTCGTCGTCAGTGTCTGGAGCATCTGGCGATTCTGGATTTGCTGGAAAAGGGCGAACGCGCCCAGGCCTCAGCTTTGCTAGCCCGCCATCTGGGCAATGCCAGTGAGGAAAAAGTGCAGCAGTTGGAACGACAACAGCGCACGATCCGATCAGACTTTGTTAGTGAACCGATAGTCTCTCACGCCGAACCCATGCAGGAGACGGCGCAGTTTTCTTTAATGGCGCAAGCCAAGAACCAGGAATGACGTGATGAAACAAAAATCCCTTCCCGCCGTGTTCATGCGTGGTGGCACCAGCAAAGCCTTGATGCTCAATATCGCAGATCTGCCTGCCAAGCGCGAGGACTGGACACCGTTGTTTGCGGCGGCCATGGGCACGCCCGACCCGTACGGTCGTCAACTGGACGGTATGGGTGGCGGGGTCTCCTCACTGTCCAAGGTGTGTATTATCGGCCCGTCCAGCCATCCGGACGCCGATGTGGACTACACCTTTGCACAAGTGGCGATCAAGGAAGAGAAGGTGGATTACCGCGGCAACTGCGGCAATATGAGCTCGGCAGTCGGCCCCTATGCCGTTGAACAAGGCATGGTCAAGGTGGAGGATGGCGAAGCGTGTGTGCGCATCCTGAACACCAATACCAACAAGATCATCCATGCGCATTTCACCGTCGAAGATGGCCAGCCCCGGTATGACGGTGATCTGTCCATTCCCGGCGTAGGTGGTACCGGTTCGCCTATCCGTCTGGACTTTGTGGAACCGGGCGGTGCCTCGACCGGCTCCCTATTGCCTAGCGGTGAATTGACCGAATGGCTGGATGTGCCGGGCGTGGGCCGTATTGAAGTCTCGCTGGTGGATGCAGCCAATGCCGCTGTTTTTGTACGCGCTGCCGATGTGGGTCTGACTGGTCTGGAACTGCCTGATTGGCTGGAGGCGCATCCTGACGTGCTGGAGCGTCTGGACGCCATCCGCGTGCAGGCTTCGGTACGCATGGGCATTGCGCCCGATGTGGAAGCTGCGCGTCAGATTCGCATCGTGCCGTTTGTCTGCATTGTGTCACCTGCCCAGGACAACCCCACGCTGTCGGGTGAGGTGGTGCCTGCCAAGGATATTGATCTGGTGGCCCGTGTGATTTCCAATGGTCAGCCGCACCGCGCCTTGCCTTTGACGATCTCGCTGTGTACCGCGGTGGCCGCTCGGCTGACGGGCAGCCTGCCCTCACAATGTCTGTCCGACTCCGTCGCTCCTCAAGGCCCCTTGCGTCTGGGCATGCCTTCCGGCGTGCTGACCGTAGGCGCGGAAGTGGAAAAGAAAGACGGCCAGTGGTTTGCCAAGGCCGGTTCGTTCTACCGTACGGCGCGCCGTCTGTTTGATGGCCGTGTCTGGGTTCCCGGCAAGGCCTTGAAAGACTAATCGACGATGCGCAAGTCCTGCGAGGGCGAACGCCCGAAGCGGGACTTGTAGTCGGCACAGAAGCGGCCGAAATGGTTGAAACCGCAGCGCAAGGCAATCTCGCTGACCTGGGTGCCAGGTGTGGCGGTGCGGATAGCCTGCTGGGCCGCTTCCAGACGAATCTGCTTTAAAAATTGCATGGGGCTCAGGCCCCGTTCCGTACGAAATGCCAGCGTCAGGCTGCGGACACTGGCACAGGCTGCGGTAGCGATTTGTTCCAGCGTCAGGGCCTGGTCCAGACTGGCGCGCATGAAATCTTCCGCCCTTTGTACCCGGCGCGAACTGGCCGGGCGCACAGTTTGCTGCAACTGCCGGCTGTAATTGCCGGGTTGGGTATGAAACAGATGCAGCAACAGATTGTCCTCGGCCTGGCGCGACCATTGATCCATTTCCGGAGGCAGATGTCCGCCATAAGCCAGCAGGCTGCCAATTTGATGCTGCCAGGCACAGCCTTGCGGTGAGTCCAAGGGCATGCCAGCGGCAAACTCAATGGGCCGGTCCAGGCTCAGGCCCAAGGTTTGGCGGGCCACCTCTTCCAGCCTGTAGCGCGGGATCTTCACCAAAAACTGTTCACAGCCTTGCTCCCAGTCCAGCTCGACTTGCAAAGAAGGGGAGATGACGCTGGCGACTTTGGGGTTGGCCTGGACGTACTCCCGACCAACCCGGATACAGGATCGTCCCTGTATCGGCACCTGAAACAGCAGGAAATCTTCCAGAATCCCCGGCGACACCTGCACGGCCGCACCATATTTAAGCAAGACAAAGGAAAAGCTGTGGCTGCTCGCATAGCGCAGCGAGGCATCGACCGGGCCGTCATTCCAGGTCAGGCGATGCTCGGTCAAAAAGCCGGCAGTCTCGCTGCGAGTCTGGTCTGGGCAGCGCGATTGAAAACGCGGCGCACTGTGTTGCAAGGGGGCCAAGCCTGACATAAACCACGCTTGCATGATGGGTGTCTCCAAATTTTTGCCGGTTAGGGATAAGGCTTGCCATATCTGGATAGCCGCCTGTTCTGAGCCGGTCTAATGTATTTCAAACCTAAAACAGTAATCCTGTCCCGGCACCTTAGCAGATTGGGATACGACTGGGAATTGCTGTATTCACGTAGTCTATTGGGCCCGTTTCCCCAGGCCTGCAGGACAAGCGCCGCACAAACCACCGGCGTCAGTGATACACAGTTTCCGGCGTATTGGGGGTGATCCCAGGCAGACCTAAAGTCCAGTTTTTTGAAAGACAGAGGACGGAGACAAACATGAAAAAGCAAGTGGCGTTTTGCATGAGCACGCTGGCCTTGGCCCTGGCCTGTAGCCCGGTGTCCAGTCAGGAAGTATTCAAGGTCGGTTTGCTCACGACCTTGTCCGGTCCCGGAGCGGCCATTGGCGCAGAAATTCGCGATGGGTTCGAGCTGGGCCTGACGCACTCGGGCGGCAAGCTCGGTGGCGTGGATGTGGCCCTGACGGTGCTGGACGATCAGCAAAAACCGATGGAAGGCCGTCAGGCCGTTGACCGTCTGGTCAAGCGCGACAAGGTCGACGTGATCACCGGCATGGCCTTCTCCAATGTGCTGCTGCCCGTGATGCCGACGATTTTGAACAGTGACACCGTCTACATTTCCGCCAACACCGGCCCGGCCGATTACGCAGGCGAGCGTTGCCACCCCAATTTTTTCAGCGTGTCCTGGCAGAACGAGGATATTCCCGCCGCCATGGGCAAGTACGTGACCGATCAGGCGCACAAGAAAGTCTATTTGATCGCCCCCAACTATCCCGGTGGCCGTGAGTCCATTGAAGGCTTCAAGCGCTTGTTCAAGGGCGAGATTGCCGACGAAGTCTATGTGAAGGTCGGTCAGATGGATTATGCGGCCGAGCTGGCGCAAATGCGTGCGTCGGGCGCGGATGCGGTGTTCTTCTTCCTGCCCGGTGGCATGGGTGTGTCCTTTATCAAGCAGCTGATCAACTCGGGCCTGTCCACGCAATTGGCGGTGTACACCCCCGGCTTCTCGGCCGATCAGGACACCATTGCTGCCATCGGTGAGTCCATGAAAGGCATGGCCAATGCCGCTCAATGGTCACCGGATCTGGATAATCCGGTCAATAAACGCTTTGTAGCGGATTTTGAAAAAACCTATGGCCGCTTGCCGTCCATGTATGCCTCTCAGGGGTATGACGCTGCCCTGTTGCTCGATGGCGCACTGAAGGCCGACCCGAAAGCGGCAACCGATCGTGAGGCCTTGCGTAAAGCCTTGCGCAGCGCGCCGTTTGAGTCTGTGCGCGGGGCCTTTGCTTTCAACAACAACCAATATCCGGTGCAGACCTATTACATGCGCGAAGTGGCCCCGAATGACAAGGGCCAGATGAGCAACAAGATTGTGTCCACCGTATTTGAGCAATTCCAGGATCATTTTGCGCCGCAGTGCAAGATGGAAAAGTCATAAGGAGGATGCGTCAAGCATCCGGCAGCAAGGAGGTTAATGATGAGCTATAGCAACGAACAGCTGGCCGCACTGGTGCGGGGAGACAGCGTACATAAATCGGTCTATACCGACCCTGAAATCTTCCGTCTGGAGATGGAACGCATTTATGGCCGTGCCTGGATTTACATTGGTCACGACAGCCAGGTGCCCAATCCGGGCGACTACCACACGACCTTGTTGGGTGGTCAGGACGTCATCATGGTTCGCGGCAGCGACAAGAAGGTGTACGTGCTGTACAACCGCTGTCCCCATAAGGGTGCCAAAGTGGTGGCCGATGGGTGTGGCAATGCCGGCAAGTTCTTCCGTTGCCCCTACCACGCCTGGACGTTCAAGCTGGACGGTCAGCATTTGGCTGCGCCCATGAAAAATGGCTTTGAGGGCACCTGCTTCGACCCCAAACATCCGGACTTTTCCATGCGCCGTGTGGCTCGTGTGGAAACGTACCGTGGTTTTGTGTTTGCCTGTCAAAGTGCCCACGGCCCGGATTTGAAGGAGTTTCTGGGGCCCATCATTAGTTCCATCGATAATCTGTGCGATCGCTCGCCGGTGGGGGAAGTGGAAGTGGCCGGCGGCAGCTTCAAGGTCTGGCAGCCGTCCAACTGGAAAGTGTTCTACGAGAATCTGCACGACACCATGCACGCGAATGTCACGCATGAGTCATCCTACGTGGCGGCCCGCGAGCAGGCCAAAGATTATGGCTCCATGCCGCTGGAGCTGCACATCATGGACGGCAACGGCGAGCCTTACGGTTTCTGGGAAAAGCTGGACTTGTACGCCTTTGATAACGGACATGGCTACATGGAAGGCATTTTCAATCCCGGTGCCATTGAGACTGATCCTGTCACCAAGGCGCACTACGAAACCCTGAAACAAGCCTATGGCGAAGAAAAAGCCCTCAACATTCTGGGCGAGAACCGCCACAACAGCATCATTTACGGCAGTGGCTCGCCCCATACCGTATTCCAGCAGTTTCGCGTGATTCGTCCTGTGGCGGTGGATCGCACACATGTCGAAATTCAGTTGTTCCGCCTGAAAGGGGCGCCGGATGAAATTTACAAACGCGGCCTGATGTATGCCAACCTGATCAACTCCCCCTCGTCCAACGTGATGCCGGACGACATTGAGGTCTATGGTCGTTGCCAGGAAGGTAATAAAACCAACGGTGGCGACTGGATCAGCATGCATCGCTATGACGGCACTGACAAGGAAATTGAAGGCGGTATGGTGGCGACCAATGGCACCAGTGAACTGCCCATGCGTAACCAGTTCCGCGCCTGGAAGCATTTCATGACTACCAGCCTGTACGACGCGCCAGCGCAGTCGGAAGACAGTGGTAAAGCCACGGTGCGTTCGGCTTCCGGTGAGCCTATCGCCCCCGCCTCACAGGCTTAAGCGGGCTGCTGTCCGAGCCAAGGAGAATTCTTATGTTGTTTGATATTGATTTTGACGTCAGCGTGGATCAGGTCACACCTGTGAACCTGAGCCTGGAAGCCATCCGCGAAGTGGAGCAGTTCATCTATCACGAGGCCCGCTTGCTGGACGAGCGCCGCTGGCAAGCATGGCTGGATCTGTGGACCGAGGAAGGCATGTACTGGATTCCTCACAGCTACGATCAGCAAAGCCCGTACGAGCACATTTCCCTGTGCTGGGAAAACAAGCTGCTGCGTGAATTGCGTATTCGCCGCCTGGAAAACCACCGCAACTGGTCCCAGCAGCCGATTACCCAGTCCTGCCGCGTGCTGGGTAATGTGATGATAGACGGGACCGATCCTGAAGGTTATCTGGTGGTGCGTTCCAGCTTTCACTCCATGGAATGGCGCGGCAAAGATCCGGTCCACCGGGTGGGTAGCCTGATTCACAAGCTGCAGGCCCAGGAGGGGGGTGGCTGGAAACTGCGTATGAAGCAGGTGAATCTGGTCGATCGTGATGCGGTCCACGGCGCCATTCAGGTGTACATCTGATGTCGGCAGCCCATCACACCGCCTTGCTGGCTCTGCATTACCAAAACGACGTCCTGCATGCTGATGGCCTGATTCGTGTGGGGGTGGAGGCTGACAGCCCCCAGCGTCAGGCGCTGATCGAGGCCGCAGGCCGTCTGCTGGCACAGGCGCGTGCACAGGGCGTGCCCATTGTGCATGTGCGGGTGGGCTACCGGCCAGACTATGCCGATCTGCTGTGCAACGCCCCGATTTTGCACAATGTGAAACGCATCGGTGCCATGCAGACTGGCAGTTGGGGAGCCCAGTTCTTTGACGGGCTGGCTCCCTTGCCCAACGAGTTTGAAGTCCATCACACGCGCATCAACGCTTTCTTTGGTTCCGCGCTGGAGCCGGTGGTACGTCGTTTGGGCGTGGAGCGCTTGGTGATTGCCGGTGTGGCCACCCATTCCGTGGTGGAAAGCACGGTGCGCCATGCGGTGGATATGGGCTATGAAGTGGCGGTGGTGGCCAGCGCCTGCGGCGCACCGCCCGCCACGCATGAAGCCTCCCTGGCCAGCATGAGCCTGATAGCGCATATTGATCGTGACGAAGATTGGGCAGCCGTCTTTGGCGCGCCACAAGCAGAGTAGGAGAAGCCCATGCAACAGGATATGCAGGTGAATTTACACGCTAAAGTTGCCATTGTGACCGGAGCTACCCAAGGGCTGGGAGCGGATATCGCTCTGGCTCTGTGTGCCGCTGGTGCGTGGGTGTTGGTGGTGGGTCGCAGCCAGGAAGAGGGACAGCGCACTGAAGCGCGCCTGCAGGCTGTGGGCAAGGCCCAGTTTCTGGCTGCCGATATTTGTGATGATGCGCAGCTCGATGCCTGCGTGCAGGCCGCATTGGCACAAACCGGACGCATCGACATTGTGGTGAACAATGCCTGCTCCTACGGGGACGAAGGGCTGGCTTCCAGCCGCGAGTTGTGGCATCAGACTTTGGATGTGAACCTGATCTCCAGCGCGATTCTGGCCCAGAAAGCCACGCCGCATATGGGCCCAGGCGGGGTCATCATCAATATGGGCAGTACCGGTGGGAAGTTTGGCGTGGCCGGACGCGCGCTGTACCCAGCGTCCAAAGCGGCCATTTTGCAGTTCACTAAAAGCTTGGCGGTGGAATTGGCCCCATCGGGGATTCGTGTCCTGACGGTTTCGCCCGCCTGGACCTGGTCGCCGTCCGTTGAGCGCATGAGCGGTGGCTCGCGTGAACTGGCCAATCAGGTGGGCGCACAAGTTCATCCGTTGGGCCGAGTCGGTTCCGGCGAAGAGGTTGCCCAGGTGGTGTTGTTTGCTGTGTCGGGTGCCGCTTCCTGGATGACAGGGATCGACCTGCCCGTCGACGGTGGCTTTTCCGTGCTTGGGCCAGAGCAGGGCAAGTCGCCCCGTCACTGGTTTGAACGCTGGCAGGCGCAGTCGTCTGGCTCATAAATAGAAAAGTGCGGTAAAAGATGCCCAGGGCTTGTTGACAGCTGTTTCTTGCGGCATGTTTACAAGCCCTGAACCCGTTCAGGGCAATTTACAAAAAGGTGTGGGATGACAGATTCAACAAATAACAAGTCATATGCCGTCATTGTGGTGGGCAGTGGCATTAATTCCTTGGTGTGTGCGGCCTTGCTGGCCCAAAAAGGCAAGCAGGTTCTGGTGCTGGAGCGTAACGACCGTGCGGGTGGGTGTATCCGCACCGAGGAGCTGTTCCCCGGTTTTACCCATGAGCTGCTGTCATCCTGGTACCCCTTGTTTACCTCCGGGGCGGCGTATGCACGCCTGAAGGATGATCTGGCTGCCCAAGGGGTGGAGTTTCTGGAAAACGGCTATACCACCGGCGTGGTGGGCAGCGATGGCAAGGGCATGGCCCTGCGTCACGATGTGGGCGATTCGATTCAACGTATCAATGCTTTGCAAACAGGCGATGGCGACGCCTTCGGTGCCATGTGCAGCCAGTTGTTCGAGCGCGATGCCGGTCTTACCTTTGGCTTGCTGGGCACCGAGCCTTACAGCCGTGGCTTGTTGGGTCTGCTGTTTTCGCAATGGCGCAAGCGTCGCATGGACGGCATGGTTCAGTACGGACGTGAGTCCCTGGAGTCCTTTCGCCGCTGGGCCGATCGTGAACTGAAAGATGACCGGGTGCGCGGCATGATGGCTCCCTGGGTCTTGCACTCGGGCCTGGGCCCTGACGACGCCTGCTCGGCCCTGATCGGCAAGCTGACCTTTGCCGCCGTGGTGGCCGGTGGTATGCCGGTGGTGAAAGGCGGTGGCCAGAATCTGGTGCGTGCGCTATGCGCCATTATTGAAAAAGCCGGTGGCCGTATTCAACTGAACACCGAAGTAGAAGAAATTGTGCTGGAAGGACAAAAAGCCCGTGGCGTGCGTGCCGGTGGCCAAGTCTACGAAGCCAGCCATGTGGTGTGCAACGTCACTCCGCCACAGCTTTATGGTCGTCTGTTGCCGGGCGCACCCGCTCAAGTACGCGAGCAAGCCAATGCCTACCGCTTTGGCCGTGGCGACATGCAAATTCATCTGGCGCTGGACAGCATGCCGAACTGGAGCAATCCAGAGCTGCTGAAAGTACCGTTGCTGCACCTGTCCGACAGCCTGGAAGACGTCAGCATGAGCGTGGCCCAGGCCAATAATGGCCTGATTCCTGCCAAGTTCACCGTGGCGATTGGTCAGCCTTGCGCGGTGGACCCCGGCCGAGCACCCCAAGGCAAATGGATTTTGTGGATGCAGATGCAGGACATGCCATCGAAGCTGCGTGGCGATGCGGCTGGCAAGATCGACGTGCCGGAAGACGGAAAATGGACCGAAGAAGTCAGCAAGGCCGTGGCCGAGCGCATTATCGACCAACTGGAAGGCGTCATGCCCGGTCTGCGTCAACAAATTGTGGGCCAGAAAGTGCTTTCGCCCGCCGACCTGGAATCCATCAATTGCAATCTGGTGGGCGGCGACCCGTACTCGGGCATCTGTTCGCCCGACCAGTTCTTCTGGATGCGCCCCTTTGCGGCCAGTAACGGTGCGCGCTCCCACGCAACCCCGTACAAAAACGTCTACCACATCGGTGCGTCTACTCACCCAGGTCCAGGCTTGGCAGGGGCGTCCGGATTCATGGTGGCGGAGCAGATTCGTTAGGGAAGCACGTTTCGGAAAACATAACAGGCCAGACAGACCGTCGTGCGGTCTGTCTGGCCTGTTTGCATGGGGTAGGCTTGGCGGTCCAGGCATCGTATCCTCCCCGAAAGGCGATCGCCGGATCACCGAAGAAGCGGGCGCCTTGCAGCCCTGAGGCTTATGGCTTGAATGTCACGCGCTTGATGTTGACCAGATGCCGTCAATGCACGGGTTCGGAAATATTGCCTCCCCAAAAACCCGACCCTTGCATGAATGAGAGCGCAATATCCGAGCTGATGCCCAACATGCCTTGGGTAGCGGGCATATTGACCAGAATGCGTCCGGCGGGCAGGGTGCTGGCAAACTGATGAATCTCGTCCTGATCTTTGCTGTGGATGACGGCCGAGTGTCCGGCTCCTTCCTGCCACAGCAATTTTGCAGCCAGACTGATTCCCTGGCCGGCCTCAGATTTGGACCGCGTCACAACCGGAGCCATTTTTTCCCGGCTCAGGAAGGCGTGCCGCTCGGGATCGGCGGCAAGCCAGGTCAGCAGGATCATCTTCAAACCTGCTTTGGAAATACGGTCGCCAGGTGCTAGCACAGCGTCGCGTATGGAAAATGCTCCGTTAGTTAGAGGCTGATTTCGTAGTTCATGCTGATAGCCAAGCGGTTCCAGACGTTGATCAAACCGACCAGATACGTTAGATCCACGATTTCCTTGTCATTGAAGTGGGCCTTGAGTTCATGCAGTGGCGTCTGCTTATCGTCCAGATTCTGAATAAAAGTCACTTGCTCAGCCCAGCGCAGCGCCGCCTGCTCCTGCTCGGTGAACAGGGGGGCTTCTTTCCAGGCATTTAAAAGCAGGAGTTTTCGTTCGGAAATGCCTAGACTCAGTGCATGTTTGCTATGGACATCAATGCAAAATGCGCAACCGTTCAGTTGCGAGATTCTGACCTTGATCAGCTCGATCAACTCTTTGTTCAGCGTAGTCTCGCTGTAGATCTGGGCGTCGTACTTGACGAGGGTCTTGTAGATGTTGGGGGACAAATTAGATGGGTTAAGTCGAGTCTTAGACACGGGATCTCCTGTCAGTGGGAAAAGGGTCGGGGCGGGCATGTGAATACGCCGGTTTTAGCCTTGGGTTTTACTATCGTCAGGGCAGGTTCGGTAGTTTTCGAGTTGCCGTAACAGAAAGGTGCTGGCTGAGCAGCTTGGCGTGAGAATGGCGCTTAAAAGAAGCCAGGCAGTCAGGGCCGCTACATCTGGATGGAACCGGTTCATTCCGCCCTAGGTGATATCGACATTATTCAGTGTCCCCCAACTCCCGAAGCGGTCTGCCACCGCAGATAAAAGAGTGAGGTTAAGTGACGGTCTTAAAAAACCACGATGAATGTCATTTTGGTTGCGTTGCTGTGTTCGAGAGGGGGCGCAATGATTTCTTTCTTTGTGTTTAAGAAAATGATTTCATATTTCCTGATTATTTAAGGGCTAATTTTTTAATCTTCGTTTTGCTGTTTGCTATCTAATTGCCTGTTTCCTTGTGTTCTGTGTTTTTTCTTGCCGTCTTATAGTTAAGAAATGCTAGAAGAATAACTTGGTTTTTAATCAAAATAATGATTATTGATAGTGTTTTTTGTTTTATGGGTTTTTATTTTTTTAATTTTCCTTGATTATTTTTTTGGGTTTCATATTTTTTGCGCTTGGTTTTAAGGGTGGTTTTTAGAGCTTGGTTGCGTGTACTGAGCGGTCTGTTGTCCGGGGCGACTCGAAGTTGACCGTGGCAGAATGGGTAGGGCATGCAGTGCAAGGCGATCTGAGCCGGTTGAGAGAGAGGGATTTTTCGTTTGTCCCTTCTGTGTTTTGTGCCAAGAGGATGATTCTTTCGGTATTCTGTGCATGTTTGTGCTGCCCGTATCCCTGTCGGGGCGTGGCCTGATTGTTTAGCCGGAGTTTTATTAATGCGCGCTTTTCGCTGTTCGCGCCTGTGTGCCTTTTTGGCCTTGTGGCTGCTGGCCGTGGTGCTGGCTGTTACCCCTATCCCTGCAGCAGCCGAGACTGCGGCCTGGACGCCTGCACAGGCCAGTGAATCCCTGAATGAATTGCGGGACACGCTGCAAACGGTGCAGCAGCGTTTGCAGAAAAAGGACGGCTTGGGAGATTCTGATCTGGTCGCCTTGCGCAATCAGTTGCTGGCGGCACAGGAACAGGCCCAGGAAATGAGCGTGCGGCTGGAGCCTGAACTGCTCAGTGTGACGGCCCGTTTGAATCAGTTGGGGCCGGTGGACGACCCGGCGGGCGAGTCCGATGACATCGCACGCCAGCGGGCGCAGCTGCAGCAGTCGGTCACCGAGCTGGATGGCATGATCAAGCTGGCCCGCCTGATCGGCGTAGAAACCACCCAAGGGCTGGATTTGGTGTCCAAGCAGCGTCGGGCGATCTTTCAGGCCGAGCTGGGCCTGCAGTCACAGTCGGTTTTGACGCCGCGTTTCTGGAGCAATGTGTCGCGCGACCTGCCCGGCGATCTGGCCCGGGTCGATCGCATGCGCAAGGATCTGGCACAACGGCTCTTGGACTTGCCCACGTATGTGCTGTGGTCAGCAGCAGGCCTGGCGCTGGTTTGGCTGGGTCTGGCGGTCTGGGCGGTGCGCGGGCTGGAGCGCTTTACCATCAGCCATACCAAACCCTCACGTTTGCGGCGTTCTTTCTACGCTGCGGCCCTGATTGTGCTCTATAGCCTGGTGCCCGGGGTTCTGGCCTCCTTGGCGGCGGGCCTGTTTTATTGGAACGGAAATCTGGCTCCCGACTTGTCCAGCTTCGTGTCCAAATCGGTGTTTGCCCTGTATCTGGGCGGCTTCGTGACCGGCATGGGGCGGGTGCTGCTGTCCGCACAGCGGCCTAGCTGGCGCTTGCCTCCGATCCCCAGCAATGTGGCGCTGAAACTGGCCTGGCTGCCGCTTGCGCTGGGCGTAATGGTGGCCCTGACCTGGATGTCACAGCAATTGTTGGGGCTGGTCAATGCGACGCTGAGTACCACCTTGCTGGTCAACAGCTTCAATACGCTGACCCTGAGCATTTTTATTGCCATCGCCGCCTGGAATTTGAGTCAAGGGCGCGAAAAGCCCCCTGTGCCTCAAGAGGGTGACGACCCGCAGAAAACCGTCCCGGTACAACAAGGGTCGACCTGGCTGCGTGCCATTCCCATCACTCTGGGAGTGGTGATCGGGCTGGGAATGATCGCCTTCTTGCTCGGGTACATCGCGTTGAGCAGTCTGATTGTGCAGGAAGTCCTGTGGCTGAGTCTGGTCATTTGTACCTGCTATGTGCTGGTGGCGCTGATTGCCGATATTGGCCAGAGCCTGTTGCTGCAGTTCAAGGAAAAGCGGGCCTCCAACGAGTGGACCAGCGCCCAGGTGCGGGGCAGCAGCCAGATCGTGATTGTTCTGTCGGGGGCGCTGCGCCTGTGCCTGATCATTATGGCCGTTACCCTTGTATTGCTACCGTTTGGCGAAGACCCCACGCAGTGGCTGCAACGCCGTTTGGGCTTTTTGGTCACGGGTTTTTCGTTGGGGCAGGTTCAGCTCAAGCCCAGTTCCGTGCTGCTGGCCGGGATGATTCTGGTATTGGGTGTGTTGTTTGTCAAAGCCCTGCAGCGCTGGGTAGCTAACCAGCTTTTGCCTGCCACCCGTATTGACCCTGGAATGCGGGTCTCGACCGCGAATCTGTTCAGCTATGTGGGCTATTTTGTGGTGGTGGCCACGGCCATTTCTTCCTTGGGCATTGGCCTGGAGCGGATGGCTTGGGTGATCTCTGCCTTGTCGGTGGGGATTGGTTTTGGCCTGCAGGCAGTCGTGCAGAACTTCGTGTCGGGGTTGATCCTGCTGGCTGAACGTCCCATCAAGATTGGCGATTGGGTCAGTTTGAACGGCGTGGAGGGCAATGTGCGCAAGATCAATGCGCGGGCCACGGAAATTGAGATGTTCGACCGCTCGACCCTGATTGTGCCGAACTCGGAGTTCATCACCAAGACCGTGCGCAATGTGACCTTGAGCAACCCCTTGGGTGTGGTGAAGGTCAAGATCAATATGCCCATTGACACAGACGCTAAACGGGTGCGTTCTATCATGCTGGAGGTGATGCAGAATTACAGCGATGTGTTGGCCGATCCTGCGCCAGAAGTGACGCTGGACGGATTTGATGCCAACGGTTTGCAGTTCACCGCCACTTGTTATGTATCCTCGCCGCGTGTCAGTGGCCGGGTGCGCAGCGTCCTGATGTTCGATATTTTGGATGGGTTGCGAAAAGAAGGTCTGGCGCTGCATCACACTCAAACCATGACGGTATTGCCGACCTTGCCGGTGGCCAGCCAGACCGAGGGCGGCAATCCCTTGTTCAATAATTGAACGTTAAAAAAACAGATCGGTCCCCGGGAGGCAAAAGCCATGAAGCCGCTACGACGATGTGCGCAGGTCTTGCTCGTTTTGCTGAGCTTGATGGTGGGCTGGGTGCCGATGGTTCAGGCGCAAGCCCTGTCCGAGTCCGAGCAAGAGCGTCAGATGATGCGCGAGTTGCAGCAGGCCCAGGACGAGCTGCGCCTGATGCAGTATGGCCTGGAAGGCAATCAGGCCTCGATACGACCTGAGCGCAGTTATGAGCAGGATCAGAAACTGCAGCGAACGCAGGACTTGTCCAGCCGCGTGGTGCAATCGCTGGAGCGGCGCAGTCGCTTGTTGCAGGCCCGTCTTCAGGAGTTGGGCGAGGACGCCGGCGATGAGGCCGATCAACTCACACTGCACAATGAGCGTATGCGCCTGCGACGTGCGGATGCCGCCTTGCGCGCGGACTTGCGTGTCGCCCGCCTGGTGCAGTTGGAGTCTCAACAGACCCGTCAGTTGCTGCATGAGGCGACAGCTCGTTATGCCAAAGAAAAACGCTGGCAACGCAGTCCCTCCTTGGTTTTGCTGGAAAGTTTGCCCGAGCTAAGGGCGGCTTGGCCCGAGGATCGTCAGAAGCTGTCCGATCTGGCCGGGCAGTGGCGGCAAACCTGGAAAAACAGCAGTTGGCAGCAAAGCAGCGCCTCCTTGTGGCTGGTGGCTGCTGTTTTGATGCTGGGGATGGTCCTGTTTCGCATGACGCCCATTTGGATCAGTCGTTACCTGCCAGCCGGACGTTTACGTCGATCCAGTCTGACGATCGTCAATTTTTTTCTGTGGTTTATTCTCAGCTGGGTTCTGGTCGATCAACTGGTTGAGTTGGTGATGGAGCGGCCTGGCCTGTCCACCATACAGTACGAACTGCTGGCCTATCTCAACTTGGCGGCATGGCTTGCCGCGGTAGTGCTGGCATCGATCAAGGGCATTGTCATACAGCCTCGCTCTTCCTGGCGCTTGATACCCGTGTCGGCCCAAACCCAAGGTCGCTTGCGTTATTTTGCCTACGCTTTTTTTCTGGTCGCCTATCTGGATGTGGCGGAGAGCTTCTTTCGCGGTTCCATCGGCGTGTCGGATGCGTTTCAGGCCCTGCTCGATGGGGTGAGCAGTGTGCTCTATCTGCTGTTGTATGCCTATGGCTTGTGGGTCATGCGCGATGAGCTGTTTGATCGTACCGAGATACAGGGGCAAAGCGCGGTTCGCACGGGGCGCAGTTGGGCACGTCTGGCCTTTAAAGGCGCTGTCGTGGTTTATGTTCTGGTCTTGGGCTTGTTTATTGGCGGCTGGCAAGTCCTGTCTGATGATTTGATGACTCATTTCATGACGATGCCGCTGGTGTTGGGTCTGCTTGCCTATGTGTTCATGGTCTGTTTGCAGGACATGTCCGATTCCTTGCTGGCCTATCTGCGCAATCGCAGTCGTGACCCGGAAGCGGCGCCGATTCGCGTGCAAAGCCAGCTCGTTGTGGTCTTCTTTGCGCTCGCGCGTATGACCGTGCTGGGTCTGGCCATCTGGATGGGTAGTGGGGACTGGTTGAACGAACCCAAACAGATGCTGGAGTCCGGCCTGGGCGTTTCACGCGATGTCCTGCGACTGGGCGCTGTGCAGTGGCGCCTGGATTTGTGGCTGATTGCCTTGGGCGTCATGTTGGTGGGTGCGGTCCTGATCCACTGCTTGCGGGTCTGGCTGCGTCAGCGCTACATGCCTAACACCACGCTGGAGCCCGGCCTGCAAAATGCGATTGTCGGTGTGGTGGGATATATCGCCTATTTTGTTCTGCTGGTGATCTGCCTGTCTATGCTGGGGGTGCCGATTGAGTCCGTAACCTGGGTTTTCACCGCCCTGACGGTGGGCCTGGGTTTTGGTTTGCGCGGCATTGTGCAAAATATCGCGTCGGGTCTGATGCTGATGGTCGAGCGCCCCGTGAAAGTGGGGGATTGGGTGGAAGTACAGGGCAGTGAAGGCAATGTGCGCCAGATTCGCCTGCGGGCCACCTATGTGGAACGTTTTGATCGCACGATGGTGATGGTTCCCAACTCTCAGATGATGGGTCAGCAGGTTCGCAATCTGACCTACACCCCTAGCTCCCTGGGGGCGATTGAGTCCCGGCTGCTGTTCCCGCTGGATGTGGATGCGGATGCCATCATGCAGATTCTGCGTGAAGCCGTCATGTCCGAACCGGAAATTCTGGACGAGCCGGCCCCCGTCCTGTCGTGTGACGGGATTTTTGGCGATGGTTTGGCTTTTAGCATGCGCTGTTTCATCAACAGCATGCGGGTACAGCGCCGGGTCCGGAGCAACCTGATGCTGGAGATCTTGCGTCGCCTGCGCCAGCAGGGCATTACCTTGCACCCTGCACAGCGCTGGGTGCAACAGGCCATGGATAAAGACAGGGCGCAAGAGCCAGATTTCTAGGGTTTTCCCAGTGATTGAAAGCTGAAATATTCATCCGTATAATTTGTTTAGCCACACTAAACAAAAAAGCGCGTGACGCGCATCAGGATGGATGAGACATGAGTAAGCAACAGCCCCTTCAGGGTCCGGCCCCCGTTTCGCCCTGGCGTGCTGCCAGTGCAGCCGGCTTGGGCACCATGATCGAATACTACGATTTTCAGCTCTATGGCGTGTTGGCCGTGACGCTTAGCGTGCTGTTTTTCCAGACGGGTGATGAAAGCGCTGCTTTGCTGTCCACGCTGGCCGTATTTGGCGGCGCCTTTCTGGCCCGCCCCTTGGGGGGCATCTTTTTTGGCTGGTTTGGTGACAAGCATGGCCGTACCGCTGCTCTGATGTTCACAATTGTGGGCATTGGGGTCGCCAGCGCCTTGATGGGCATGCTGCCGACCTATGCCACCTTGGGGCTGGCTGCTCCCGCCTTGTTGCTGTTGTGCCGTTTACTGCAGGGTTTTTTTGCCGGGGGAGAGATTACCGGGGCCGCCACCTATGTGGCGGAATGCTCGCCAGTGGGCAAACGCGGTTTTTTCGGCGCATTCAATCCGGCCGCGGCGACTCTGGGTCTGTCCCTGGCTACGGGGGTGGCGGGCCTGGTCACCAGTATCGTCGGCAAGGACGCCATGCTGGAGTGGGGCTGGCGGATCCCCTTTTTGTTGTCCATTCCCCTGATCGTGTTGTGTGTCTGGGCTCGCTCGCGTATTGAGGATTCACCGCGATTTAAAGAGATGCTCAAGCGCCATCACCCTGAGCATTCGCCCTTGTCCCTGATTGTGCGTGATTACCGTCGCCCCTTATTGCAGGTGATCGCCATTGGCTTTGCCCAGAATGCGGCCGGCTATGTTGGCGTGGTGTATCTGAGCACCCATTTGATCCATACCCTGAAATACGACGGCACCGCGGTGTTCTGGCTGATTTCCCTGGTCACCTTGTGCTCGGCCTTCATCATGCCTTTTGCCGGCAGCCTGTCTGACCGTTTCGGTCGCAAGCCCTTGCTGACGATTGGCCTGCTCGGTTATCTGGTGCTGGTTCCCTTGACGATGTGGGTGGCCTCCTGGGGCAGCTTCCCGCTGGCCGTCATTGCGGTGGCCGTGTCCATTCTGCCGTTCATTGTGGTCCAGGCCGTGGGTTACCCCCTGTATGCCGAATTGTTTCCTACCCGAGTGCGCTACAGCGGTGTGTCGCTGGGCTTTAACATCGCCACCATTCTGGGTGGAGCGACGGCCCCTTTTGTCGCCTCCTGGCTGACAGGTCTGACTGGTTCGAGCATGGCACCTGCGTTCTATGTGATGGTGGTGGCATTGATCGGGATGGTTGCCTTGAGCACGGTGCAAGAAACCTCGGGTCGCCAATTGGCTGATTGATTTTCAAGGATGTAAACGATGTCTGGGTATTTTCTGTATCACTCCATTGGCATGTTCGAGGGCAAGGAAGCCGCCATGCGTGCCGAGCTGGATCAGTTCAGTCAGGTCTGGTCGGCACCGGATGATGCGCAGTGGGGCTACGCCTTGGGCCAGAAACAGGCTTTCATGGATGCCTGGGCCAGCCTGATTGGCGCTGACTCCAACGATATTGCGCTTAGTGAAAACGTGACCGGCGGCCTGTACAGCATTCTGGGCTCCTTGCCAGCGCACGTGCTGAAAGGACGTACTGTGCTGGTGGCGGCCGATTGCTTTCCCAGCCTGCATTTCCTGCTGCAAAAGCTGGCCCTGCGTCTGGGTTTCACCTTGCGCACCGTGCCTTTGAGCGCCGGTCTGTCCTATGTGACCGATGATGATTTCATCCATGCCTGGGATGACAACGTGGGCCTGGCCCTGGTGACCTGGGTCAGCTCTACCTCCTCGCACCGCGTCAATGTGGACCGTATGGCGCAGTGTGCGACAGAGCATGGCAGCCTGATGGCGCTGGATTTGACGCAAGCGGCCGGTCTGGTGCCGTTTACCGTGCATGAAGGCGTCGCCTTTACCTTGTCTGCTTCCTTGAAGTGGGCTTGTGGTGTGTCGGGAGCCAGCCTTTTGCACGTGCGTGCGGATTTGATCGAGCAGTGCGAGCCCGAGTTTCGTGGCTGGTTCAGCCAGGAAAATCCCTTTAACTGGAATCTGGACCAGTTCAGCTATGCTGACGGTGCGCGTCGTTTCGACCATGGCACACCGGCTGTTTTGGGCAGTATTGCCTCGTTACCCGGCCTGCGTTTCGTGCTGGAAACCGGCGTGGAAAAATTGCTGGAACAAAACCGGGCATTGACGGCTATCTTGCTGGATCGCGCCGCCAAGGCCAAGTGGCCGGTGCTGACGCCTTTGGCCGAAAGTGAACGTGGCGGCAGCATCATGTTGCGTGCCAGCAGTGCCCAGCGTGCGCAGGCCATGGTTGATCGGTTGCGCGAGCAGGAACTGTATTGCGATCAGCGTGATGGCGTTTTGCGCCTGTCCCCCGGCAATGTCTGCACCGAGCAGGATGTGCTGCGCTTGTGCGACACCTTGCAAGCCGGCTGGTAAAGGAGGAAGGGCTATGGATAGTCAAACTTGGGCGCATCAGGCCAGCCGTCGTATCGAGCGATCAGCCAAGGTCGTAATGGACTATATGGCCGATCTGGATGCATTGGGGCGCTGGTCTTTAGGATGCTTGAATACGCAAGGTGTGGGGCCTGGGCTGGTGGTGGGCACTTCCTTGTTTGATGGTGGGCAGACGCACGTCAGCGTCGAGGTTCTTGCTGAGCAAGGCCTGATCCGCTATTGGGTGGGCAGCGCGATACAACGTACGCCGCGCATCAGCGCCATGGTGCAGGCGCTGGATGAGCAGACCTGCATCTTGATCCTGCTGGCCACACGCGCTACGGATATGGATGAAAATCGGTGGTTGCGTTTGCAGCGTTGCCACGAAACCGAACTGGATCTGATCCAGGCCCAGTTGCACCGCGGGGGCTGATCCTCGCGCTCAATAGCTGGGCGGGGTGATCGCTACAATAAAACGCACATCCTGCTCGTAAGGATTGCGATAGGCGTGAGGCAGACTGGAATTGAAGTAACAGCTATCGCCTGTTTGCAAGCAGTGTTGATCATCCCCGACATCAACCAGTAACTGGCCTTCGGTGACCAGCACACATTCTTCGGCAGGGTGGCTCCAGCGCTGCCCAACCGAGCTGCCGCCCGGCGGTAAAAAGCCCGCCAGCATTTCAATACTGCCAAAGCCCGGCGACACCCGCTGGTATTGCACGCCAGAGGCGGACTGAATGCTCATGCGTTCGTTCTTACGCACCACGGCCACTTGTTCCACATCGTCTTCCAGGAGGGAAAACAGGGGCGTATCCAGTGCGCGGGCGATTTGGCGCAAGGTGTCCAGGCTGGGTTGGGTCAGACCTCGCTCTACCTGGCTGATCAGGCCAGGGGAGACTTGCGCCAGCTCGGCCAGCTTGCGCAATGACAGTTTTTTGTGAAGTCGGACCTGGCGAATACGCAATGCGGCCATGGAAAAGCGAGCGATAGGTGAGAAAGACGGTATTGTAAGACAAGCTCGCCAAGCTGAGGCGCCGACAGTTCGGGGCTGTCGGCGTGCAGGCTATCGCTGATATCCGGTACAGACCTAGTCGGCGCGCTTTTGCTCGTCGTTACCTGTCCGGGCACGCACGTTGGATTTCACGTCAGAGAAGGTCGGTGGCCTGGTGCCCAGGGTGTCAGGGTCGTGTTAGTGAGGGCTGGGTGTTCTAGGGTGTGGTGTGCTGCGGTTCATCCGCCCATTTTTCTTTGATGTGCAGCATTTCGGGCAGGCACTTATCCAGCAGCGCAATCAGTTGAGGATCAAAGTGCTGACCGGACTGCTCACGCAGATAGCTGACGCATGTCTCCACACTCCAGGCTTTTTTATAGGGCCGCTCGCTGGCCAGTGCATCAAATACATCTGCAACAGCTACGATGCGGGCAGGCAGGGGAATGTTCTCGCCTTTCAAGCCGTAGGGGTAGCCGCTGCCATCCCATTTTTCGTGATGATACAGGGCAATAGTGCGAGCCAGCTTGAGCAGACCATGTGAATGCTGGCCGATAATGCGCGCGCCAATCAGGGTATGCGTGCGCATGATGTCCCATTCTTCGGGGGTCAGTTTGCCCGGTTTTTGCAAAATGGAATCAGGGATGCCGATTTTGCCTATATCGTGCATGGGCGCAGCATGCAGCATCTCGTCGGCCGCTTCGTTGGAATACCCCAGCCAGTGGGCCAGAATGCGGGTGTAATGGCTCATGCGGATCACATGCCGGCCAACTTCGTTGTCTTTGTACTCGGCGGCCGTACCCAGACAACGAATGATTTGCAGACGGCTGTCGCTTAGCTCCTGCATCTGTACCAGGGACAGGTGATTGCGTATGCGTGCTTTGAGAATGGCCGGGTTAAAGGGCTTGGAGATATAGTCCACTGCGCCCAGGTCCAGGCCCATTTGCTCATCGTGGGGTTGCGAGAGTGCCGTGACAAAGATAATGGGTATATGGCGGGTTCTGGGGTCGGCTTTCAAGGTCCGACACACGTCGTAGCCCGAGAGCTGCGGCATCATGATATCGAGCAAAATCAGGTCGGGCACATCGCGTTGAGCCAGTTCCAGCGCCTTGGCGCCTTCTTTGGCAAAGAGCAGGCGGAAGTCCTGCTGCAGGGTGTGGCGCAGAATCTGCAGATTGGCCGGCTCGTCATCAATGAGCAACAGTGTCTGGCGTGGCGAGCTAAATTCATTCATGGCGTGGCGGATCCTTGGCCAGGCTGGCATTCAATTCCGTGATTAGCGCAGTCAAGATGCTGCTTGCCTGCACAAAGTCAAACAAATCAATGGTTTTATTCAGATTATTCAGCGTCTCGCTTTGTCCGGTACTTTCCAGGTACTGACAGATCGCCTGCAAGGCAGGCTCATCGAGCTCATTGAGTTGCACGCTGCTATGCAGAATGTGCAGGTAATTCAACACCACGTCGGGGCTGTGTACCACGCCTGCTTGTGAATCTGTATAGGGGGCCGGTGGACCATGGTGGCTGAGCTCCTGGGCAATGCGGTTGAACATGTCCTGCAACTGCTCGATGCGTCCGCGCATCTGGCGCGTCTGGCCACGACGGATTTTTTCTTCCAGCTCGGCGCTCAGTAAGGAAACCTGTGGCAGGCCCAGATTGCCTGCCGTGCCGCGAATACCATGCAGACTGCCCAAGACAACTTCCCAGTTTGGTGAAGCCTGTTTGATCTCATCGAGTGGGTAGCGGGTATGCAGATCCGACAAGAAACTAAGCAGCGCACGGCGCAAACGCACTGGCGAGCCCCACAGGCTCAGACCCAGGTCCCAGTCGATCAGGCCGCTTTTCTGGGGCTCGACGCTGTCGTCTGGTGAGCTGGTTGTGGCCAGGCCCATGACTCGTGCAATTTCCTGCATCAAGGCAGGCAGGTCCAGCGGTTTGGTGGCAAAGCCGTTGATGCCGGCTTCCTGTGCAGCGTGGCGATCGGACTCCATGACACTGGCTGTCAGCGCAATCAGCGGTAAAGGCAGGCGTGCTTCACGACGTTCCTGTTCGCGCCATCGACGGGCGGTCTCCAGTCCGTCCAGTTCAGGCATGTGAACGTCTAGTAAAACGACGTCAAAGTCTTCTTTGTCCAGCAGCTCCAGCACCTTGTGGCCGCTGTCGGTGGCGGTGACCGAATGGCCGTGCTGTTCAAGCGTCAGGGTCAGCAGTTCCTGATTAAGGTTGATGTCATCGGCTACCAGAATTCGCAGGGGGGGCAGGTGGGGCACGGCTTGGTTTTCCGGGCTCAGGCAGGGTTCGTTGCCCGGCTCCAGGGGGATGCGGACTTCAAAGACGCTGCCCACACCCAGGGTGCTTTGAACCTCCAGCGTGCCGCCCATCAGGTCCACCAACTGGCGGGCGATGGACACGCCCAGGCCCGTGCCGCCAAAGCGACGGCTGATGGAAACGTCGGCCTGAGTGAAAGGGGTAAATACATGACGCAACTGCTCAGGACTCATGCCGATGCCGGTGTCGGTGACACGGATGGAGACTGCATTGCGTCCGGGCTCGGGGTTGACCTCGACCCGCACTGCACCACTTTGAGTAAATTTGATGGCATTGCCGATCAGATTGTTGAGTACCTGCTGGATGCGCATCGGGTCGCCCTTGTAAAAAGGGTGCAGCTCGGGCGCACAGCTCAGACGGAACTCCAGGTTCTTGGCATCGGCCGCCAAGCGTAAAGAAGCGACGACCTGCTGGCACAGGTCGATCAGAGAAAAGTCCACCTGTTCCAGTTCGACCGAGCCCCGCTCCAGTTTGGTGGTGTCCAGAATATCGTTGAGCAAGGCTAGCAAGGAGCGCGCTGACTGATTGATAATGTTCAGGTGTTTGCTCTGTTGGGCAGTGAGCGCGTCGTTGAGCATCAAGTCGCTAAACCCAATAATCGCATTGAGCGGAGTCCGTATTTCGTGGCTCATATTGGCCAGGAAGGCGCTCTTGGCCTGGGCTGCCTGCTCGGCTTTCTCCGCGCTTTGACGCAAGGATTCCGTCAAGGCGTTGTAGCGGCTCATATCGGTCACAAAGCCGACAAAAATGGGGTCCCCCGGCTGACGCACCCGACCCACCGCCAGCCGCATGGGCATCAGGCTGCCATCCTTGCGCAAGCCGGTGACATCGCGGCCTACGCCGATCACTTTAGGGTCATTGCTGCGCAGATAATTGGACAAATAGCTGTCATGGCGAGAGCGGTCTGGTTCGGGCATGAGCATATTGACGTTACGCCCCAATACTTCACCCGCTTTCCAGCCAAACAGACGCTCTGCCGAATGGTTGAAATCCAGAATAGTGCCGTTGCTGCTGATCGTGATGATGCCGTCAATGGCCGTATCTACAATCGCGCGGTTATGCGATTCACTCTCTTCCATTTTCAGGAACAGTTGACGGTAGCGCAGCAAGCCATTGGCGGCGGCCACCAGCACCGTTACGGTAATGGTGAACGTGGACAGCACCATGGAGGCAAAGGTGCTGTTGAAGATGATCAGGTCATCGGGCGGGGTAGTCTGACCGATAAAACGGGCCGCCGCCATGCCGGTGTAGTGCATGCCAGAGATGGCCAGCCCCAAGACGATGCCACTGATGACCACGCGCTGCAGCAAGGTCAGGCGCGTACGGTGCAGGCGAAAGCGTATCCACAAAGCCAGGGTGGCCAGAATGACTGCGACGCCTATCGACAGGAAGAACGTGACGGGTTCATAGCGCAGCAGGGGAGCCATGCGCATGGCGGCCATGCCGCTGTAATGCATGGTGCCGATGCCCAGCCCCACCAGAACCCCGCCGATAATCAGGTGCGAGCGCTGGACACGGGCTTGCGAGAGAATCTGCAGGGCCACCCAGGACGCGCCTACGCTGGGCAGCACCGACAACATGGTGATGGCCGGATCATAATGCACGCTGGTACAGAGCTCGAAGGCCAGCATGCCGATAAAGTGCATGGTCCAGATGCCACCGCCCAGGGCAATGGCGCCTGTGCAAATGGCGATCTGGCGATGCAGACGCAAATCGGCCATGCGGGCAATATGCGCGGTATGCAGAGCCATGCCCGACGAAAAGATGGCAACCAGCAGGGACAGGATGACCAGGCCACTGTTATAGCTGCCAACCAACAAGGGAGCCATGGGGTCCGCACTGATGAAGAACTGGTCGAGTATCCGCATAGGTGCTGATGTCCGAAGCGGCCCACGGGGGCAAGTTAGACGAAATGTGTCAGGCTCCCTCTGCATAGCAAGAGGGAATGTAACGATGAAACCCGGATAGGTTACCGAGTTTGTCTCTTACTGTGCAGCTTTTTACATGGATTGACGAAAAATATTCATGTTTAAAGCAAGGTTCCGGTCAGCAGCAGCGCCGCTACTGAAAAGTAAATGACCAGCCCGAGCACATCCACCAAGGTGGCAACCAGGGGAGCCGAGGCGCTGGCCGGGTCAAAACCGACGCGTTGCAAGATAAAGGGCAGCATGGAGCCAATGCAGGAGCCAAAGGTCACAATGCCCACCAGAGCCAGCCAGATCGTAAAGGCAATCAGCAAGGAGTGTTCGCCGTAATCGTACAAGCCCAGATGTTGCCAGACTTCAATACGCACAAAGCCGATGGCCCCAAGCAGGGTGCCCAGCACCAGACCGACCGGCAGCTCGCGCAATAGCACACGCCACCAGTCTCGTACCCGCACCTCACCGAGCGCCAGGCCCCGAATCAGCAAGGACGTGGCCTGCGAGCCGGAGTTTCCTCCTGAACTCATGATCAGGGGAATGAACATGGCCAGCACCACAGCCTTTTCCAACTGTATTTCGTAATACTGCATGGCGCTGGCGGTGAGCATTTCGCCCAGGAATAAAATGGCCAGCCAGCCCCCCCGCTTGCGGATCATGGTGCTGAAGCCGGCCTGCAAATAGGGTTTGCCTATATGCTCGGCGCCGCCAAACCGGTTCATGTCCTCATCGGCTTCGTCCATCAAGGCGTCAATGACATCATCTACCGTCACAATGCCGATGATGACCTGAGCCTCGTCGACCACCGGAATAGCCAGAAAGTCGTGTCGCCGAATAAGCTGGGCCACAGCCTCCTTGTCAGTGAGTGCCTGCACCGTGATGGGGCTGTCACCGCTCCACAGATCGGTCAGGGCCGCTTGGGGCGCAGCACACACCAGCTTGCGCAAAGGCACCACAAATTGGAGCTGCTGCTTGTCATTGACGACGTAAATGGCATAGACCGTCTCGCGCGTGCTTTCCACCTCCCGGATGTACTGTAGGGTCTGGGCGACGTTCCAGCTCATGGGAACCTGCAGAAACTCCGTGGTCATGATGCCGCCGGCCGTATCGGCGGGGTAGTACATCAGCCGCATGACGGAGGTACGGGTGGGCTGGCTCAAACGGCTCAGAATCTGCTCCTGATCCTGCGGGTCCAGGTCTTGCAGCAGGTCGGCCATGCGGTCTTCAGCCAGTGTTTCCAGAACAGGCAGGCGTTCTGGCCGACGCAGCTCCATCGCAATGGCGCTGGCCCAGCGCAGTTCGGGTCGTTCCAGCAAAGCCTGCAGTCGCTCATTGTCCAGCTCCTGGGCAGCGAGCAGGGCGGGGCCGCGCTCGAGCTGGTTCAAGGCCAGGACAATATCGGCAATCGGAGTGGGGGGGCCAAGTAGGTCAATAGATGGATGCTTGGGCATGCAATACTCCAGTGGACGTGCAAGTACGGAATGTCGTGGCTTGGCGTGGTGACTGTTGGGCGCGGGGTTCTTGTAACGATCTGCCAGGATTGATTGTCCTGGGCCAGAATGGTGCTAGGATACGAATAGTGTTAACCAGTGGAGCATCTTATGGACATGAAGGCCAAACTGACAGCCCTGACAATCACGGTATTGATGGGCGGAGCCGTTATTCCAATGGCTCAAGCGCAATATGTGGGTCCCTCCAGCCAGAAAACATTCACTAAAGTTGAACAGCTTGTGAACAACGCCAAGGACGATGATCCGGTCGCCTTGCGGGGCAAACTGCTGCGCAAACTGTCCGATGAAACGTATCTTTTTGCCGATGAAACCGGCGAAATTCAGGTCGAGATCGATGACAAGATTTTCCCCCAAGAGCCGGTGGATGCTAACACAACCGTCGAGATCGTTGGCGAGATGGACAAGGCCATCGTTGGCACCAATGAAGTGGATGTCAAGACAATCACTATCGTTCGGTAAACGCGTATCTTGAATGTAAAAAAGCCCGCCGACCCGGTTCGCGGGCTTTTTTATGGTGCCGGCGATGCTATAGTGCCCGCTCTCGCCCCCTGTACTCAAAGGATAAGTTCAGGACACGGCGATTTTGTCCGCTACAAGACCAGGAACCACCATGAGCACCGCAATTAATTTTGATAAAGGCAACTACCGCTTCATTCCGACTGGCGTGAATCGCTTTTCGGGCGGGGTCGCCGCTCAGCCCGGCTATGAGATCTGTCGGGTCGTGTTCTCCGCGCCCGTCCCTCTGAAAGAGGGTTTTGATTTGATTCAGGCCGTGCTGGAAGCCGAAGAACGTCCTTTGACGGCTTTGTGCGCGTGTGAATTGCGTTCGCCTGAGCCTGTCAGCGACAGTGACTTCAATAAATTCAATGAGTTGTACCTGGAAACCCTGAAAGAGTGGGGTTTGCTCAAAGGCAAACATAATCCGGTTGCACGCAGCAATGTGTCGCCTTTGGTGGGGGCTCCGGCCGAGCCCAGCTTTTATGCCTTCAGCTACACGGTGGAAACCGATATTGAAGAGGCCACCTTTGTGATCGCCGGCAGTTGCGAGGTTCCCGAAACCCCGGACGATTACATAGAGAGCATTGTGGCGTATCAGGACGTCTCGCTCGAAGGCCTGTTAAAAAAGGCCCAGTGGGTGCTCGATGAAATGGAGCGTCGCCTGGAAGTGCTGGGTCATGAGTGGGCCGATACGACGGCCACTCATGCTTACACCGTGCATAATCTGCATCCTTTCATGGCCAGTGAGCTGGCCCAGCGCGGCGCGATCAATCATGGTCTGGGCTGGCACTTGGCACGACCTCCGGTCAAGGATCTGGAATACGAAATGGATTGTCGTCGTATTTTGAATGAGCGAATTCTCACGATTGATTAAGCTGCCTGATCAAGCGGCAGACAGGCCCACGCTTGCGTGGGCCTGTGTGTTTTACGCCTGACTGTATACCGGCTCAGCGGCTGAGCGTTGATAACGGCGACGTACCATCAGTCCCCACAGCAGACCCAGCACAGCTGAGGCTAAGGAGCCGCACAGCACGCCCAGCTTGGCCGCATCCAGCAAAACGGGCTCTGCAAACGCGAGGTTGGCAACAAAGATCGACATGGTAAAGCCAATACCGGCCAGCAAACCAATCAGGGTGACGCCGGCCCAGCTCATGCCGGCTGGCAGAGTGCATAGCCCCAAGCGTACAGGCAGCCAGGTTCCCAGCAAGACGCCCAGCGGCTTGCCCACAATCAAGGCAATCGCCACACCAAACAGAGCACTATGTGCACCGGCTGCATTCAGGTCTAAACCGTTCAGGCTGACACCGGCATTGGCCAGGGCGAAAACCGGCATGATGATAAAGGCCACCCACGGATGCAGCAGCGCGGGAATACGCTGCACAGGGGGCAGGATCTCACGTTGAGCAAGTTGCATTTTTTGCAGCGTATGCATGATTTCCTGTGTGTCATGCTGGCTCTCCAGCTTGGTCGCCAGCTCCAGATTCAGATGGCGAGCCTTGCGCGGCAGTGGCAGCGTGCGCACCGGGCTCATCATGCCTAGAACAACGCCGGCCAACGTGGGGTGAGCACCCGTTTTCAAGAGCCCAAACCAGAGAATGGCGCCAGGAAGCACATAGGCCCAGGCCGAACCTATTCCCATTTTCTGTAAGCCCAGCACTGCCGCAATGCCCACGGCGGCGATCAGGAAAGCGCTGTAGTCCAGCCCACCCGAGTAGAAGAAGGCGATGATCAGAATGGCGACCAGATCATCAATGATGGCCAGAGCCAGCAAAAAGACGCGCAGGCTGGGGGGCAGGGAGCGACCCAGCAGAGCCAATACGCCTACTGCAAAGGCAATATCGGTGGCGGTTGGAATAGCCCAGCCCATCAGAACCTGCGGCTCGGGGTTCATTGCCGCATAAATGAGTGCGGGCAGGGTGATGGCAGATAGGGCGGCGCAGATTGGCAGCATGGCCGAGCGCCAGTCGGACAAGGCCCCGTCATGGATCTCACGACGGATCTCCATCCCGACCACTAGAAAGAACAGGGTCATTAAGATATCGTTGACCCAAAAATGCAGATCTTGCGAAAAACGCCAGCTACCCAGCTCCAGGGTGATTTGGGTATGCCATAAGGCCGAGTAACTGTCAGCAAACGGGGAGTTGGCCCAGATCAGGGCGACAGCGGCGGCCATCAGCAAGATGACGCCGCCTAGGGCTTCAATGTGCAAAAGACGCTGAAGTTGGGCCTGTAGTTGGCGGGTCAGGACATGGGCGCGCGGTAAAGGCGCGCCGGAAGAGGGGTGAGACATGGTCGGCAATTCTCCACAAGGCGGCCCGACCCTGCGTAAGCATTTAACCTGCCCTGCTGCACCATGCCAGCAAAACACCCTGCGCAATTATAGGGAGGGAGTTTCTTTAAGGCAAATGTCAGCTTGGGCGGGTCTCGGGGATGATATGCAAGGGAATGGTGACCGGGCCATCATTGATCAGGCTCAACTGCATGTCGGCGCCAAACACACCGCACTGTGTATCGGGCACGCGCACGCGAGCCATCGCCACCAGTTCATCGAACAGCGGCTGGCTGATGGCCGGTGGCGCGGCGCGGCTAAAACCGGGGCGGTTGCCTTTGCGTGTATCGGCGGCCAAGGTGAACTGGCTCACCAGCAGCAGTTGCCCCCCGGCTTGCAGCAGATTCAGGTTCATCTTGCCCTGCTCATCTGAAAAGATGCGTAGAGCCAGTAGTTTGTCCAGCAAACGCGCGGCCTGCTCACTGGTGTCCCCGTGCTCTGCACAGACCAGAACCGCCATGCCGGCACCGATTTTTGCGACAGTCTGGCCGTCAATATCGACCTGGGCCCGCCGTACTCGTTGAATCAAGGCAATCATTGTGTTTCAGTAAAATCAGTGGCCGACGGTTTCAGAGAACAGGTTCACGATCAAGACGCCCACCACAATAAAGGCGATGCCAATCATAGCGGCCAAATCCAGTTTCTGCTTAAAGAACACCCAGCCAATCAAGGAAATCAGCACAATACCGACGCCGCTCCAGATGGCGTAGGCCACGCCCACGGGCATTACCCGCAGGCTTAGGGACAGAAAATAAAAGGCAGCGGCGTAAAACAGAATGGTAAAGGCGCTGGGCATCAGACGGGTGAATTGCTCAGAGCGCTGCAACAAGCTGGTCGCGATGATCTCAAAAATAATCGCGAAGCACAAATGCAAGTAGGCGAGGCTGGCGGGAGTCATTGAAAATCAGGGTTGAAAACTGAGCCAGCCGGGCAAAAGCAGCACACTGGCCCACAGCGCGGCCGAGGCCCAGGAAGAAATATGAAAGCTGAGGGGCGACATGGAGCAGGTGCCGGCAATCAGGGGCACGGTCGAGCGCAAGGGGCCGATAAAGCGGCAAGCCACAATACTAAACCATCCCCAGCGGGCAAAAAACGCTTGTGCCTTGGCATACAGATGTAAACGCTTGCGCGCCCATTCAAAATGGAACAGGTTGCCGCCGTAACGCTGGCCCAGGTAAAAGGAGATGGCGTTGCCCACACCAGCCCCCAAGGTGACGGATAACCAAACCGGCAGCAAGCTCATTTCACCGGCACCGACCAAGGCGCCGACGGACAGAAGAATGGCGGTGCCTGGTATGACCAAAGCCAAAAAGGGCAGGGATTCGATCAGACACAGGGCAAATACGGCGGGGGCAACCCATTGGGGGTTGGCGCTGATCAGCGCCGTGGCTTGCTCTGCAAAATTACTTAAAGTGCTCAGCATATCAATCAGGGAGAGGTGACAGCGACAGGCCGTTCTTTATTTCAAGGCAAGGCTCAGGATCAGACGGTCCTTGTGCTGCAAACCATCCTCAAAAAGAGCCTCGTCGTAATAGCGTAGGAAGTAATCAGGTTCTACCGCCACGACCCGAAAGCCGGCGCGCTGATAGAAAAACAGCGGATACCCGATGGTCCCAGTGGCAACAGTGAGCGTATGGGCACCCTGAGCACGTACATAATCAATGACAGTCGATAACAGTTGCGCACCCAGACCCCGGCCCTGATGCGACGGCGCTACCGCGATATTCATCAACTCCCAGCTCTGAGCATTCTGGGGCTGCACAATGGCGGCCGCAGCCGTGTGCTCCTGATCGTCGATACGCCAGGCATGGGGTGTGTGTCGATATGTCTCGATCAGACGCGGGCTGGGGTCGGCGTGCAAGAGCAACGACAGGGGCAGGCTGGACCCGTGTACCTGCTGTGGGTGGCCCGGCTTGCGGGACGGGTTCATGAGAACTCACCGTCCACGTAAAACCATTGCCCCTGCTCCAGCACAAAGCGGCTGACCTCGTGCAGACGGTTAGCCCGTCCGTGCAGCCGATTGCGGGCGACAAACTCCACAAGAGCGTGCGTGTCGGAAATGCGCTCATGACGGCGCACTTCCAGCCCCAGCCATTGCAAACCTTCCGCATTGGGCTCAAGCGAGTGCGGGCGGGTGGAACTATGCCAAGTGGCCAGCAGGTAGTCCAGGTCGTCGCGTACGAAAGCGCTGTAACGCGAGCGCATCAAAGCAGCGGCATCCGGGGCTTGCAAATAGAGAGGGCCTTGGTGCCAGGGACCACAGCAGGTTTCGTAGGGTTTGGGGTTGCCGCAAGGGCAGGTGTTTTTCGAAAAGGAAGTCTTTTTCAAGGGCGTTACTGCCAAGATCGAACAATGGCACAAGCATACCTGAAAGCAGCGGTGGCTTTAGAGCAATGGCAGCGACCAAACGTAACGGAGCCCGGTATCAAAAAACCCGCCCGCAAAAGCGGACGGGTCAGGGCGAGATGTCAGATCACCTTAAAGCGGCTTATTGGGCTGCGTCAATACGCTGCTGCATACGTTGGGCACGCTCCTTGGAGCCAGGGTGAGAGCTCATGACGCTGCTTTGTCCGCCGTCCAGGGCAGCCAGTTTTTCAAATGCCGTCACCAGCCCTTGGGTCTTGAGCTGGCGCTCGCTGAGCAGTTCAAACGAGTAGTCGTCTGCATCGGACTCTTGCGATTGGGAAAACTGTGCGTTCAGAAAAGCTTCAGACAGCTCGCCCAGCTGGCTGGCGTTCAATTGAGTCACCAAGGTGTTGCCTGTGGCGGCGGCCGCATCACGAGCCGCGGACAGGCTGTAGGCTGTTTGCATGGCTTTCTTGCTGTGGCCCAGTTCCACGTGGCCCATTTCGTGGCCGATGACGCCGCGCAGTTCATCGTCATTCATTTGGTCCATCAGACCCGCGTAGACGCGGATGCAGCCATTGGCCATGGCCCATGCGTTGACTTCCTGGGTCTGGTAGACCTTGAAGCTCGGGGTTTGGCCATTTAACGGTTTCGTCAGCGGCTTGACGACACGTTGCAGGCGCTGGTTGTACTTGCTGTTGGCACTGGCCACTTTATGTTCAGCGTCCATTTGTTGGCAAGATTGATCAGACAAGGCGATCACTTCCTGATCGGACAGACTGAATGCCTGCACGGCCTTGCTGCCAGCGCCTACCATGCCGCCCATGTCCATGGTTTGGCAGCCCGCTGTCAGACCAGCGAGGGCCAGCATTGCGGCCAATGTTCCGATACGAGACATCATCAACTTCCCCTTCTGTTTATGCAAAGAGACGGAATTTTAATGATGAGGTGGCTAAGGAGTGGCTTATAAAACAATATTTAACATTGTTCCGGGTGTGCTTACACAAAGGAAAGGAGACGCTGAAACGTACCCGGCAGGCTGATGTGATGCCGGCCACGGGGATCGGCCTGACCATGACAGGCCTTGACCTCCTTGAGTTTCGGCGAGCCAGATCCGAGTGAATTTAAACGCTGCCTATCAGGGGGCAGTGCTACTATCAAACTCACAAAAACGACAGGGAGGACAAGTAAATGAGTAAAAAAATCATAGTCTTACTAGGGGTTGTGGCACTGACGGCCTGTACGACTCAACCCCGTCAGGAGCGGCATGCGGCTGTCCAGACCAGTGAACGTTGCGCGCCGATTGACGAGGCCAGTGTTGCCGCCTTGTTTGAGCGCTGGAACACGTCGCTGCAAACCGGCCAGCCCGAGGAAGTGCTTGAGAATTACGCAGAGCGTTCGATTTTGCTGCCAACTTTGTCTGGGGTGAACCGTATCAGCCGCGCAGAGAAAGAAGACTATTTTGAGCATTTCTTGGCCGCTCGACCGCAGGGTAAGGTCACCGAAAGGCAAATTACCTTGGGCTGCAACATGGCCGTGGATTCGGGCTCCTATACCTTCCATATGGGAAATAGCGGCGAGGACGTCAAAGCGCGCTACACCTATACCTACCAATGGGATGGCAAGCAGTGGTTAATTGTCAGTCACCATTCCTCGTTGGTGCCAAGGGATAAATAAGGCTTTTATGAGGTTTTCAGTGCCTCCGGCCAGGGCCGGAATGGGCGCTGAACCAGATGGGAGCGGGGTTTGAAGGAGCACTGGGTGCCAAGCCCGGCAGGTAGTGGTGCGAGAATATCGGGGCCTGAGCCTGTGGGGCCTGCATACCGACGACGTTACCCTGTTTTTCATGAACGCAGTCTGAATGAAAATCTCAGAACAGGTTCAGATAGTGGTGCTCATAATAAGGCCAGGCTTGTATGAACAAGCCTGACTTTCCTACTCAAGGAGCTTTATCATGAAACGCTCGACATTGATTTGTACTGCACTGATAAGCGTGACGGGTGCCTTGGCCGGTACAAGCGCAATGGCCCAAAAGCCAGCGCCCATGCCCCATGCCCCCGCCCATACTGCCACGACGACGGCCCCCAAGGCCAAAGCTCCGGAGGCTCCCAAGGCGACCGCGGCTCGTGCCGCTCATAAACCCACCAGCCACACGCCTGCCAAACACACGAAACCTACTCGATGAGCACGTCATCTGGCGCCGTTCTGACAGAACCCGTGCCGCGTTCACGTTTCCTATGGGTCAGGCCTTGCCTGGCCCCTTTTTTTGTCCAGAGCGAGCGAGTACCAACAAAAAAGCCCGCGCGATGGCGGGCTACCGGCGAGGGCGTCAAATTTTCCCCCACTATTATTTTGCGCGAGATTCCAAATTCTCATGAAACCCGCAAGTTATTTGGTGCCCCCCCCGTGAGTCGAACACGGCACCAACGGATTATGAGTCCGCTGCTCTAACCAAGCATGAGCTAGAGGGGCAACAAGTCCGCAATTATTACATAAAGTCCTTGTTTGTGCCTAGCGTGGCCAGTTGTCGAGCCGGACTTTCAACTGTTTGTAAAATGAACAGTATTTTCTCGCGATTGGTAGCACCTTGTTGTCGATCCTTGTAGCACAATGAGCGCGTCTTTCACCCGGGGAAATAAAATTATGAGAACCCTTCTTGTGGCCGTGACCTTGACGGCTATTTTATCTGCCTGTGCCGTCTATACGCCCAGAGGCTCTGTCATTGTCGATCCCGATGGCTATGGCGGCTATGGACAACGTCACTGCCCGCCTGGCCAAGCGAAAAAAGGCAATTGCTAGTAAACGGTGCCGCGTTTGCTGCGCTATTTGCGCTGATATCGTTTGCTGCCCGTGCTGGTTTCGCAATAGTGTCCGCCTCGCGGTCCTGTGCAATAAGTCTGGCTGGAGCAGGGGCAACTGCTGGTGGAGCGCAGGGTTTGAGGGGCGGGCCTGGTGTTGCTTGCTGCAGTACCTGTGTACGCTGGGCAAGACCGTTTGCTGGCGCTGGCTGAGCCATCGCGACAAACAAAGACTTCCCCTTCGCAATGAGAAATGCCGCCTTTTTTTCCCGAACAAGGGGTGTTTCTTGCCTGCGTATCAAGAGGGAGTAGGGTCAGGATCAGGCACAAGAATAGCCACTTCATACTTGTCTCTCGCTGGAAGTCCGTTTTTTGCCCTGGCAATGGCGGTTGGCAGGACACGGATACAGTAATGATTGTTATGCTCTGCGATAAAGCAGATTTTTATTCATGGATGAGCTCATGCGAATCTTAATGCTTGTTCCCGCATTTTTGTTGGCCGCTTGCCAAAGTGCCGTACCCACTGAGAAGGTGGGCAGTTACGCCTGGCTGGAAAAGGTGGATCGTCAACTGGCCGTGTCCGATGGCCAGGGACATGGGCCGGATTACGCCTCGCAGGAATGGTGCAATGTAGTCCATTTCCGTTTGTATGGCCAGATAGCTGAAACCCCCGTGCCGTGTGATCAGGCATGGATGGAGCAGGTCGATCAGCAGTTGAAAAAACGCTAGGCCCTTTATGGGCTTACAAGTAGGGTGGCGAAATGCAAACCCATGCTCTGTCTGTGCTTTGTCTGGCCCTCTCTCCCCCGCCTTAACCCGATTGCTAGCTTGGGTCATCCATCGTGTGCTCGAATCGAAGTGATGTCATCTCCTTAACGCTCCAAGCCGTTAGCCTGATAAAACAAGCTCAGTTCGCGCGGGTTGCGCAGCCTGACTTTAGCTAAACTGCTTTTCTCGAAAACAGTCAGGTATTTATGGCGATTGGGCGGGGTGACAATGGCGATGTGTCGGATCATGTCCCATTTCAGACGGTCTTTGCTACCTGGCAGCGCACCCTGTCGTTTACGTTCCAACAGGGTGCGCCGAAAATAGCGCAGCAAACTAGCTGCCGTGGATATTTCCAGCACGATAAAACCGGTGGCCCGTTCCAGACGAGGGGCTAGGTAGCGTGTGTAATTGCCGTCCATCACCCATTGTTCCCGCGCAATTGCGGCAGCATGTAAGGCGGCAAATTCAGCGTCGGGTCGCGGTACCCAGTCCGTGTGCGGCAGGTGGTAGAGCGGATCCAGGTGGATGGCGGGAAGTGCAAGCTTGCGTTCGATGGCTTTAGCCAGGGTGGATTTGCCGCTATTGGAGGGGCCCAATATGCAGATGCGCGGGCCCAGTTGTTCAAGAGAAAGCATGGTGCAAAAAAAGAGTAGGTTGAACAAAAGTCTTTCGGCTTGCGAATAGGGCTGCCTGATTATCCCCATATCCGCTGTCTGAATGTGACGCTACACTGCTGGGGTCGCGGCACCGGCCGTTTTTACTTTTTTGTGTCCATCATGGCTAAGATCCTTCCTATCTTGATGTTGGTCGTCTCCAATGTGTTCATGACGATTGCCTGGTATGGGCATTTGAAGTATCCCAACAGCCCCCTGCTTAAAGTGGTGCTGATCAGTTGGGGCATTGCCCTGGTGGAGTACTGCCTGGCAGTACCGGCTAATCGTTTAGGACACACCGTCTATAGCGCAGCCCAGTTAAAGACCATGCAGGAGGTGATTACCTTGCTGGTCTTTGTCGTGTTTTCGGTGCTGTATCTCAAAGAGAGCTTCACACTCAACCATCTGCTGGGCTTTACGTTGATTGGTGCGGGGGCATTTTTTATTTTTTACGGACCCTTGAAGTAGCCCATAGGGGGCGTGTCTGTGGCATAAAAAAAAGCCTCGCATGATGCAAGGCCCCAAACCGGATAAATAGGGAGGTGAAAAATGTTATCCGGTCATTCCATACTACGGACGGGCGGGGGCGCTGACTAGGTTCAAAGCATAGCAGTGAGTAACTATTTGTGGCTCATGCGCATAACGTTGTCAGACCCAGGGGAATGGGTCTGGGTCTAAGCATGCCGCTCCATCACAAGTTCCGAAGCTGCCTCAACAATAAACCCCAAGGCCGAAGCAAACTCCAGCCTTGGGGCAGGTGAACCGATTTCTGGCTCGTTCAGTCGGGGCGAGCCCCTTACTGGCTGACTTGCTCAGACTCCACGACCATGTCCAGCACGTCGGCCTTGGATGAGGCGTCGGCGGGCACATTCTTTAGTTCATACCGATTGATGCGCAGTACGTTACGCACGCCAGGGGTATGGGTGTAGCCTTCGATATCACCGTAGTAATACATCCATTCACCGGTATGGGTTTTGACGCCTGCATCGTTATATTGAATTTCTCGTACTTTCAGGCACTGATAGTTTGGCATCATGGGGTGTGAACATGCCTCGCGCTGAGCCGCCACTTCCAGAAACACGCGGGTGGGTTCGCTGCCGTAACGGGTGGAAGCTGTCGGTTCACCCTTCAGGCGCCATTTGGTACCGTCCTTGAAGTTCAGGGTCAGAACGGGGGCGGGGTTGTCCGGGGCGGAATCCGCCTTGGCCATGCTCCAATCTGTTGCCGTCGGAAGCAGTTTGCCCACGGCCTGCTCATTGCGCATCAGCTCGGGGTCTGAACACATTTTCATCGTGCTCACGGGCGAGGTAAACGTGATCTTGGAGCCCTTGATGGTGTAGCCGCTACCCAGAACATTGCACAGATTGTCTACTGACATCATGTTGTCGGTGAAATTCAGGGTAACTGGCTCTCCGTTTGCACCCGTTATGCCAGGGGCTTGCTGGCCACTTTTGTCGGCGGTCGCAAACAGGCGCCAGTGGTAAGCCTGTAAAGAGTTTTCTTTGTCCATCTGGCGCTCGGAAGGGGCGGTATTGCTGCTGTTTGGAGCCGCACAGGCGGCCAGACCCATTAAGGCCAGTGAACCAATCGTCAACTTGAGGGTTTTTGTCATGGGTGGTTTCCTTGATGAGTCATTGGGCTACCGGATGGGGTAGCCCTGGGTTGAAAATAGGCAGTCAGGGTGGGAGTGGCCGGATCGGTCAGTCCCCGCTGCCGGTTCAAGATTGAGGCAAAGCCTGTATCTGATTATCGAGACTTTCGCGCAAGGAATCTGGCAAGGATAGTAAACGTGCCAGCTCGTCCAGATAGGCGCGTTCCATATAGCTTTGTTCATCAATCACCAGAGCGCTGGTCAGATAAATTTCGGCCGACATCTCGGGGGTCTGAGCCAATTGGGCAATGGCCTGAGGATCGACAGGTTTGTGCAGTTCTTGCGAGAACCAGTGACGGGCCTGCTCGGGGGCGGGCATCTTGTTGATCTCTGCATCGATCAGTTCACGCTCGGCATCACCAATATGACCATCTGCCTTGGCAGCGGACACCAGGGCGGCCAGGATGACCATGGCGTGCGTGTCGGCTTGCCCAGTGGCTGCCACTGGTAGCGGCGCGGCCGGAACAGCTTGCACTGGCGCGGGTGTCGCTTGCTTACCCGCATTCTGTTCCTGCCAGTTTTGATAGACTTTGACGGCCAGCGCGCCCAGCGCGGCTGCTCCCCCATAGGCAGCCATGGAGCCGCCCATTTTGCGGAATTTTTTGTTGCCCAGCAGTACGCCCAGAACGCCGCCAACTACGGCGCCGCCGCCAAAACCGCTGGCCTGCTCACTCAGTTTTTTCCCCAGTCCGGAAGAATTCAACTGACCTTGGCCCTGTTTCAGCGCGCCTTGGCCGCTTTGCAGAATTTGTTGCAACATTTGCTGTAGTGACATGGATTCGCTCTATCAGAGGTAAACAGTAGCTTCGTTATAAACTACTTTATTAGGTAAGCCCGCGTACAATTGTAAGCAGACCTGCCGAAGAAGATGCCCTAAGAGGACACGTGCGGCACGGAGAATTTGCTATCGTATGTCCAGATCAATCCATATAGGCGCGGGCGCGCCGATATCAAGGGGGGAAGGGCTTAACTCGCTCTGCATATTATGAAACTGACACGCACTGTCTTTGCTTTATCCGTTGCGCTGGCTGCCCTGGCCGCTCCGGCCCATTCCCAAGTCAAAATCGGCGTTATCGCTTCGGCGACCGGGCCGACGGCGGTCGTCGGTTTGCCACAGCGCAATACGGTTCCTTTGCTGCCGACCAAGATGGGGGATCTGACGGTGGAGTACATCTCCATGGATGATGCCAGTGATCCGAATCAAACGGTGACCTTGTTCAAGAAAATGATCTCCGAGGACAAGATCGATGCCTTGATTGGGCCGACAGGCTCGCCCAATGCCATGGGGCTGATTCAGTTTGCGGCCGATTCGGGCACGCCGGTATTGGCCCCGGTGGGTGCGGCCTCGGTGGTGCTGCCCATGACCGAGCAGAAAAAGTGGATTTTCAAGACCACGCAAAATGATGACATCATTGCGCAGGCCCTGGTCAAGCATATGGTCGACAATGGTGTGAAGACCGCAGGTTTTCTGGGTTTCAACGATGCGTATGGCGAGAGCTGGCTGACGGTGTTCAAAGAGCTGGCCGAGGCGAACAATATCGACATTGTGGCGACCGAACGTTATGTGCGCTCGGACACGTCGGTCACCGGCCAGGCCTTGAAGATTTACGCGGCCAAACCGGATGCGGTGCTGGTTGCAGGTACGGGTGCTGCGGCGGTGTTGCCCCAGGTGACCCTGGTCAAACAGGGTTACAAAGGGCAGATTTATCAAACACACGGGGCTGCTTTACCGGCTTTTCTGAGTCTGGGCGGCGAACAGGTGGAGGGGACGATTCTGGCAGCCAGCCTGATGCTGGTCTTGCCAGAGATTGCGGACAGCAATCCAGCCAAACCCATTGCGCAGGACTATATCCAGCGTTATACCGAACGCTACGGTCAGGCTCCTGCTACCTTTGGCGCCAATGTGTATGACGCGGGTCTGTTGCTGGAGAAGGCGGTTCCGGTTGCTGCTGCCAAGGCCAAGCCCGGCACCCCCGAGTTTCGTTCCGCTTTGCGTGATGCTCTGGAGCAAACGCGTGATCTGATCGCTACGCAAGGTGTCTATACGATGACGCCTGAAGATCACAGTGGCTTTGACGAGCGTGGGCGTGAGCTGATTACGGTGCGTGACGGCCAGTGGCGTTTGCTCAAGCCCTAAGAAACAAGCCTTACGATGAAAAAACGCGGCTCGGGCCGCGTTTTTTCTGGTTAAAGACTGCAGAACAAGCCAGCCTGTTCAAGTCGCTTGGTTGGGCAGGCTGAGCAAAATGTGAGGCTCTTCAACTTCCAGCTCTGTTTTCAGGTACTTGGAACCAAAACGGCTAAGCGCCACGATCAGTTTGGCGGGAATGCCATCCAGCAAAATGTAGTAGTCCTGCTGGCCTTGCTCGATATGTCGGACAACCTCGGGTTGTGAGTGTTGCCAGCCTGCGCCTCCAAGATGGGTGATTCGTTCGTAAGGGTCCCGACGCATATCTTTCGTGACGTATGCAACCTCGATCATTTGCCACCTCATGAAGTTCTTGTTGGGACCTTCATCATTGGGCATATGCCGGTTGGCAGCCATTAGGGATTTTACGAAGCTTAAGACTTAGACTTTCAAGGCCTTGATTAAATAGGGGTCCAGATCCGGCTGGCGCAGCAGCCAGTTTTTATAGTCTTGTGGCACATCGGCAATGGCCATGCCCTTGTGCTTGCCAAAGTGCAGTGTGGTCGGGATACGAGCGTGTTCAGAGAGCTGCCATAACTGCTCCCAAGTATGAATATTCTGGGTCAGGCCCAACAGATGCTGCAGAAGCGACAGACAATTGCGCACATCTGCCAATGCACTGTGCGCATGACGCAGACGCTCACGCGCGTTGGCGCGGTCAATATGATAGATCAGGGCAGATTGGCTGTAGCTGTCCAGTCCTGGTATCAAGTGACGGGCCAGGGCCAGCGTGCAAATGCGCTTGACCGCCGGGTAAGCGGCCACACCCCAGTCATAATCGACGTTATGACCAATAATGTATTGGGTGTCGGCAGGCAGCTTGAACTCGGTATGAGAAGGGCAGTCTTGTAGCTCTTCGTCGTAAATGTGGTGCGTGGCCAGAGCGCCCAGAGTATTGGGCTCATCGGGTCGGTAGCGTTGTTCGAACTCTTCGTTGACCAGCAAGAAGACAGGGTCGCTCAAACGCAGCCAGGCCGCCTCAATCACTTGAGGTTTGGCGGAGCCGGTGGTTTCAGTATCAAACAGCAGGGCAGACATACGCAATCGCTAACAGACAAAGCTGTCATGGTAGTGCATGTGTTCTGCTTTGCCTATACAGGTTTGAGCCGGAAGCCTTCGGGAATGCCCCAGCGGTTGGTGCGCAACAGCCAGTGAGTCTGACAGCTCAGGCAACGGTACTGGGTTTCGTGCGCCCCGTCGGCAGAAGGGGGGTGCTGACCGAGTAAGCGCAAATCAGCGTGCGCTTGGCTGGTGCTTACTCCGTGCGGCAAGGTCAAACACGCCTGGCACAAAGGTGAGGCATAAACTGACGCCATATTACCGCTCCCTGATGGTTTGTTTCGTTTTGACACATCAGTATCGGTTTGCTTACGGGTAACGTCAAGTCCCTGTTTGGGGTTCGGGAAACGGGTAGGAAAAGCTCTGGTCCCGGCCCGCCCGTTTAGCCTCATACAGGGCTTTGTCGGCTTGGCGAAGCAGGGCATGCAGATCCAGGGTGGAAGGCTCCAGAGTGGCAACCCCCAGGCTGGCGGTCATGGTCAGTTGCTGCTGATTGTCCAGAGAAAACGGCAGCAAGGCGATGCTTTTGCGGACTCGCTCGGCCACGGTATGCGCTTGAGCGGCCCCGCAGTCTGGCAGCAAAATGCCGAACTCCTCACCTCCTAGCCGCCCGCATAAGTCGGTATCGCGCAACGCCAAGGAAATGCGTTGCGTAATGGCGCTCAGGGCCAGATCGCCGACATGATGGCCATGCGTGTCGTTAATGGGCTTGAAGTGGTCGATATCCAGAACAATGACGCTGACGGGGATATGTTTCAGGCGGCATTGGGTCAATGCATCCTGGCTTTGCTGGTAAAAAGCCTGTTTGTTGAGCAGACCTGTCAGGGCATCGCGGTGCGCCAGTCGCTGGAGTTTCTCCACCGCCAGATTGCGTGCCGACATCAGGCTGGCGCAGGTAATGCAGGCCAGGGCAATAGAAGCGATTCCAATCCGCAAGGACAACAAATCCAGCGATGTGTGTAACTGGCTGGGCAGAAAGTACACCGGCGGGTTCAGGGCGAAAAGTGTCCAGAGTACGTAAAACAAGGTCAGTAGCGTGGTGGAAAAGAGCGAATAGCTCAACGCGCACCACAATAAAGGCAGAACGGGAAAGGCCATTGAGCCTGGGCCGTCAATCAGCAGGCTCAATAAGCTGGTCAGCAGTAACAATAAAGCGGGTGCCAACTGAGCCAGGCTTGTCAGGTGAGGTTCATTCCAATATTCCAGAAAACGGCGTAGGGGACGGGAAGGGGCCGTTAGAATGACCGGAAGGATCGCCGCGTAGGAAATCATGCCCGTCAGCATCCAGGACAAAATGGCCAGTGACAAAGGCTGGGAGGTATGCAGATACAAGGCAAGGCCGCCTAGCAAGGCCGACACCACGCAAGCCAGACTGCAGTAGGCAGCCAGGGTCAACATGGCCTGGGGGCGACGCAAAGATAGATCCAGCAAAGGGTTGTGCGTGATGAGCCAATAAGCCAGGCCCAAGCCGCTGGCGTCGGCCACGGTCAGTAATAGGGCGATAGGCAAGGGGTTGCCGGCAATCAGTTCGGCACACAGGTAGGCCACTACCACAATGGTCCAGTTAAGAACCTGCCGCCCCCAATCCGGGCGTCGAAGAAACAGCCCCAGAAGCACCGCTTCGGCTGGCCAGAAAATGGTCAGAGCGTCGTAATGGCGCAAGCGGGTACCCAGCAGGGTCAAGACCAAGACCAGGCTGAATAGAAGAAAACGAGAGAGAAAGGAGTGGCGCCGGGATGGGCGCAAGCAGAACGCCTGCTTTGGGTTCATATCCGTTGCCATAGGAGCGCCTGCTCGTCGTGGACGCTTTACAGCGTCGGATAAGTTTCAAGCCGCTACTATTTTAGGATGAAAGCGGAAATGTTTATTTCAAATTGTAATTATATGTTCTTAAATGAAATTAATGCGGGGTATTCCGCTTACCCCGCATTATCTGGCACACATCGCTTTAGTTCAAGGCGGGCATAGGATGACGAGGCGCCACGTGATGCACGTCCTGCAAACGGAAGCGGAACCGCACATTCGCATCCTGACTGTGAGCATCGGCCGTGTAGGTCGTGCAGCCATGTACGGGTGAACTGAAGATCACCGTGCCGGCCATGCGCGGGCCGTTTTTGGGTTGTAGATAAACCGTATCGCCAATGCGAATATCGGTTTTGTTCAGGGCAATATGCTCAGGACGCGAGATCAAGCCAGTTGGATAGATATTTTTCATGTTTTTTTCCTTATCGTGTGGCGTCATTACATCGTTTTTTTATTGAGATTTGATGACACCATGATGGACCGGACTCCACACGGAGACCAGGCCATTACTATTTCAATGTAGATCTTTGCTGACTGGACGACAAATGCACCAGACAAACAAGCTCTGTTGTGGCATGGACAGCGCCTTATTCGTTTGCCAAGCAAATGGACGCAGCGAGACCGCTACGATGCAAAAAATAAGTCTGGATGTGGCTGTCGTCGCCGTAGTGAATGAATACCCGCATGTTTGGGGGACATGCCAAAAGGTCAGCAGGACCTAAGTAGATGGGTACATTCCAAAAAAATTTGACCGCATATTTTTAATCTAATGGATGTGTTGCTGCGATCTGTCGTCTATTAAGACATGATTCGATGGCTTTGTCAAGATATAAAGCGGCAAAGTTATCGGAGGGCGATGTTTCTGACCCACGTCGTGGGGAGTGCTTGTCTTGGTATTTGGGGCTGCCTGTTCTGGCTGATCTAGAATGGATTCCTTGTCTTTTTGCCTTTTGTTGTCGCGACTCATGATTACCATTACCGGTTTGTTTACTCATCCCATCAAGTCCTGCGCAGCCCAGGCGCACCCGCAGGGGGTGCTGGCGAGTGTGGCAGGCCTGGCTTACGACCGAGAGTGGGTGGTGGTCGATCAGCAAGGCGTATTCATGACCCAGCGCCGCTGGCCCCGAATGGCTTTGATTCGCCCTGTTGTGCAGGATGGGCGAATCACCGTCCAGGCGCCCGGTATGGAAACCTTGTCCTGGTCTCTGGACGCGCCGGTCGGCGAGAACGTCGCCGTGTCGGTGCGTATCTGGAGCTCGGACACCTTGGGCCGGGATGAGGGCGACTTGGTCGCACACTGGTTCAGTGATTTTTTGCAAACCCCGTGTCGGGTGCTGCGCAGGCATAGCCGGGCCCGTCGTCATGTCTTGACCGAACGTGTGCGTCCCTGGGAAGAAAAGTCACAGGGCTGGCGTTCAATCGGCGATCAGCAACAGGGTTTTGGCTTTGCGGATGCACTGCCTTTCTTGTTTATCAATGAAGCGTCCGTGGAAGAATTGAATCGTCTGGTGCAGCAGTCCGGTGAGCAGGCCGTGCCCGTCGATCGTTTCCGTGCCAATGTGGTTTTCAAGGGTCTGCCTGCCTACGAGGAAGATTATGTCCTTGGCCTGAGCAGCGAAGGATTAAGTTTTGCCTTCGTTCGCCAATGTACTCGTTGCCCTATGCCTAACGTGAATCAGCTCACCGCCGAGATCGGCACGCAGCCAGGCCTGGCCTTGGCGCAAAGTCGCCAGTTTGCACAAGGTACCTTGTTCGGCATGCAGGCCATGCTGGTCGAGTCACCCGCTCAGAGGCTAACGATTGGTCAGACCCTGGATGTGGAATACAGTTTTTAGGGCGCTGGCGGGCTTGAGTGCCTGAGGGGCGGGCAAGAGGCTTCAGGCATAGTCCAGGGGCAGGCGTGTCGTGAACTTGATTTGCTCCATGGCAAAGCTGGAGCTGACATCGGTCAGCTCAATTTCCGAGATCAGGCGCTGGTAAACACGATCAAAACTCTTGATGTCCGGTACAACGACGCGTAGTAAATAATCGGTATCGCCGCTCATGCGATAGAACTCCACGATCTGAGGAATGGCCTCGACCACGGCGGAAAACTGGCTGTACCACTGCTTGTTGTGCTGATTCGTTTTGATGGCCACAAATACCGTGACACCCACATTCAGCTTTTCCGGGCTGAGCAGCGCCACTCGCTTTTCGATATAGCCATCTTGCTCCAACCGTTGTATGCGACGCCAGCATGGGGTGCTGGACAAACCGACACGATCGGCAATGTCCTGGATGGGCGAAGTGGCGTCGTTTTGCAGTATTTCCAGGATGTGCTTGTCGAACTTATCCAGCATAAGAAAAAATTCCCAATAAAAAGGATGGATGAGGATTTTTATTCTATTTATTCTCCCTATCCTAGGGTGAAAAGGCAATAATTGCCTGCCTGCTCTTGCGTAGACTGTTTCCATTCATCTCTTGTGAACAGGACCAGGAAAACAGCATGCAGGATTGCGATTATCAAAATACCCGTTTGACGCATATGGGTCGGGACAGCCGTGTGTCAGGCGGCTTTGTCAATGTACCCATTTGCCGGGGGTCGACCATTTTGGCCGACAATCTGGAGCAATGGACACAGCGCAAAGAGCCTGAAAACCCGTACGCCTCTTATGGTCGTTTCACCAACCCCACCTTGCAGACCCTGACACAGGCCGTGGCCGAGCTGGAAGGGGGATTTCAGGCCAGCGTGTTTCCTTCCGGTCTGGCTGCTTGTACCCACACCTTGCTGGGCATGCTGGAAGTGGGTGACCATTTGCTCTTGCCTGATTCGATTTATGGTCCGATGCGCACGTTTGCGCAGCAGGTGCTGGCTGGCCGGATGCGTATTCAGGTTCAGTTTTACGAGCCCTGCATCGGAGAGGGGATCGCCAGTCTGATTCGTCCCAACACCAAGGTCGTGTATGTGGAGTCCCCGGGTTCTGCCACTTTTGAAATCCAGGATATCCCCGCTATCGCGCGTTGCGCGCATGCAGCCGGGGCCTATGTATTGCTGGACAACACGTGGGCCACACCGTTGTTTTTCCAAGCTTTTGAGCACGGTGTGGATGTGTCCATACAGGCCGCCACCAAGTATTTGACCGGGCATTCGGATGCCTTGCTGGGGGTTGCGACTGCCAATGAGCGGGCTTGGCCTTTGCTGCGCCGTGCGGCACATGATTTTGGCCAGACAGCGGGGCCGGATGATGCCTTTTTGGCGTTGCGAGGCTTGCGCACCTTAGGCGTGCGCCTGCGTCAGCATCAGGCCAGCGCCTTGCAGATTGCGCGTTTTCTTGAACATCATCCGCAGGTGCGTCAGGTATTGCATCCCGCACTGGAATCGCACCCCGGGCATGCTATCTGGAAGCGGGACTTCACCGGCGCAACTGGCCTGTTCGGCGTGGTGCTCGAGCCCTTGAGCCACGAGCAGCTCTCACGCTTTTTTAAAGCCTTGCAACTGTTCGGTATTGGCCTGTCCTGGGGCGGCTTTGAAAGTCTGGCTTTGCCCATCGATATGCCCAAACGCAACGGGCGTGCCTTGTTTGGCGAAGGACAACTGCTGCGTTTGCATGTCGGGCTGGAGGAGCCCGGGCACTTACAGCAGGATCTGGCGCAGGCACTGGACGCGGCCTATGCGGTGGAAACGTCCGAAAACTCCGTAGGCTTGCGCTTAGTTGCCCAGCAGGCTTAATTGCTGGTTTTCTTGCCGGGCGATCAGGCGGCGTGTCTGCTCCTCGCTGATATCCAGGCTGGGGTCATCCAAGGATGGCTGCGCCGGGCTGGAGATGCGTTCTGCAATCCGGTTCCAGCGCAAACCCAGTTTGCTGGGCTTGGCAGGACGGCGACGACTGCGAGGAGCGGTTTCGTGTTGGTCCGGTGAGTATTGGGTGAGATCAAACTGGCCGGTCACAATCCCCACTTGCTTGAGCAAGACCATGGCTTGCAGGGGGCTTTTGAAGCTGCGTGGATCTTTACTGCGGGCGGTGACCAGCACCGCCTGTCCGGCACGCGTGGCTACCTGTACAAAAAAATGATTGCCTTGTCCTTTGATGGACACACCCAAAATTCCCCCTGCCTGCGTGGCGGCACGCAGTTGCTGAAGGGTAAAGGTGACGATTGCGCCTTGACAGGGCAAAGAGGACATAAATTAGCGCTCAATAAAAAAAGCCCGCCGTGGCGGGCTGGCCGGGCAAATAGCTGCGTCCCCCAAGAGGAGACTCAAGGGCGACATTATGCCAAAAAATAGTCGGCTCGTGGTTTGTGCCGCGCAAGAGAGCTCGCCTCAGACCCAGTCACCTCTCAGGCGCTTGCCGGAGCGCACAGGCGCGGCAAAATGTGATTGGCCAGCAAGGGGGCGAGGGTCAGAGAACGGATTTCTTGAGGGCTGACCCAGCGGGCTTCCTCCAGTTCGGCTGCCGCCTGGATGTCGCGCTCTACTGATAGCGTAAACACATGGGCATGAACCATATGGCCGGGCTCGTTGGCGGCGGGACTTTCAAAGTACGCCTCATAGCGGGCCTGCGCGGTTTCCTGTGCTGTCAGCCCAAGCTCTTCCTCCAGTTCACGCTGCAAGGCTTGTAAAGGCGTCTCACCAGCCTCCAGCTTGCCACCCGCCTGCATGTAATAGGCGCTGCCACGTTTGCGGACCAGCAGGATTTGTCCGGCAGGATTGGTGATATAGGCCGCGGCCAGCAAGATGACAGGAGGAGACATGGAATCTTCAAGCAAAAAAGGAAGCCAGGATCGGTTCAAGCAGGCTATTTTTGCACAGGGCCTGAAGACGTGTCATCCAGGGTTTTGCTGCGGAGCAGATAACGGGTGGCAAAAATGCCGGGAATCAGCAAACCCAGACGGTACCAGCCCAAGTGGCTGGTCAACCACGCGGACACTGCCAGCGACAGCCACAAGATGATCAATGCTCGACGCTTGGCCTGGCGTGTCAGCCCCTGGCCGTTCTCCCAGTTGCGCAGGTAAGGGCCAAGATGGCGCTGATTCAGCAGCCATTGGTGAAAACGTGGGGAGCTACGCGAAAAGCACCAGGCGGCCAGCAGGACAAATGGCGTGGTGGGCAGCAAAGGCAAAATAGCGCCGGCAATGGCCAGCGCCACACAAATCCACCCGGCGCACAACAGGGCGTAGCGCATCATTGTTTAGCGTGGGACACGGCCCAGCATATAAAACTCGTCATTGCAGCGCATGGACATGAAATTGGCCATGCGATTGCTCAAACCGAAAAAAGCACTGATGCCGGCAATGTCCCAGGCGTCTTCGTCGCTAAACCCGTGCTCGTGCAGCGCCTGGAAGTCGGCCTCGTCAATATCCTGGGCGTTTTGCGAGACTTTCAGAGCGAAAGCCAGCATTGCTTTTTGGCGAGCGCTAATGTCGGCCTTGCGCCAGTTGACGGCAACCTGGTCTGCCACCAGCGGGTTTTTGGCGCGGATACGTAAAATCGCGCCGTGGGCGATCACACAGTAATGGCATTGATTGGCCGCCGAGGTGGCCACCACAATCATTTCCCGATCAGCCTGGCTCAGGCCGCTGGGTTTTTCCATCAAGGCGTCATGATAGGCAAAAAAGGCACGGAACTCGTCAGGCCGATGAGCCAGGGCCAGAAACACATTGGGTATGAAGCCGGATTTTTCCTGCACTGCTTCAATACGGCTGCGAATATCGTCGGGCATTTCGGCCAGGGCAGGGACGGGGTAGCGGCTGATGGCAGCGTGAGCGGGTGTCTCGGGCATGGCAGGTCTCCAAGTAAAAAAGCGTGTTCTAGTTCATCGGGTAATTAAATCCAGCTACGCAAAGGTGTCCAGGGTCGGTCAAGGCGATATAATGACATATTGATCCGGCCGCGGGCAGGGCTCTTGTCGAGAGCCTGACAGGCGGAACTGTACTTGCACACCACTACTGACGCGATAATGACAACCATCCTTGAATCTCTTCCAGTCGGCCAGAAGGTCGGCATTGCCTTTTCCGGTGGCCTGGACACCAGCGCTGCCCTTTTGTGGATGCGCAATAAGGGCGCCATCCCTTACGCCTACACCGCCAATCTGGGTCAGCCCGACGAGCCCGATTACGATGCCATCCCTCGCAAGGCCAAGGAATACGGCGCCACCTTGGCCCGCTTGGTGGATTGCCGTCAGCAACTGGTGGCCGAAGGGATTGCCGCTTTGCAGTGCAACGCTTTTCATATCACCACGGGCGGTGTCACCTACTTCAACACCACGCCTATTGGCCGCGCTGTAACCGGTACCATGCTGGTGGCCGCCATGAAAGAGGACGATGTTCATATCTGGGGCGATGGCAGCACCTACAAGGGCAACGACATTGAGCGTTTCTACCGCTACGGTTTGTTGACCAACCCCGAACTGAAGATTTACAAACCTTGGCTAGACCAGACCTTTATTGATGAGCTGGGTGGCCGTGCCGAGATGTCCGAGTACATGCAGGAAAACGGTTTCGACTACAAGATGTCGGCCGAGAAAGCCTACTCCACCGATTCCAACATGCTGGGTGCCACGCATGAGGCCAAGGATCTGGAGTACCTGAATGCCGGCATCAATATCGTCAAACCCATTATGGGTGTCGCGTTCTGGCGTGACGATGTGGCCGTGCCTGCTGAACAAGTGCGTGTGCGCTTTGAGGAAGGTCAGCCTGTTGCTCTGAACGGTGTGGAATTCTCCGACCCTGTGGAACTGATGCTGGAAGCGAACCGCATCGGCGGCCGTCATGGTCTGGGCATGAGCGACCAGATCGAAAACCGCATCATCGAAGCCAAGAGCCGTGGCATTTACGAAGCCCCCGGCATGGCTTTGCTGCACATTGCTTACGAGCGTCTGGTAACGGGTATTCACAACGAAGACACCATTGAACAGTACCGCATCAACGGTCTGCGTTTGGGTCGTCTGCTGTACCAAGGCCGTTGGTTCGATCCACAAGCCATCATGCTGCGTGAAACCGCCCAGCGCTGGGTGGCTCGTGCGGTGACTGGCGAAGTGACGCTGGAACTGCGCCGCGGTAATGACTACTCCATCTTGGATACCGTCTCGCCTAACCTGACCTACAAGGCCGAGCGTCTGAGCATGGAAAAAGTGGATAGCATGTTCTCGCCACGCGACCGTATCGGTCAGTTGACCATGCGCAATCTGGACATCGTGGACACACGCGACAAGCTGTTCACCTACACACAAGCTGGCCTGTTGGCTCCTGCGGCCGGTTCGGCTGTGCCTCAGCTGAAAGACAGCAAGAAGTAAGACCTGCCTTGCAGATCGGGGTGTCTCTGAACGGAGCGCCCTGGTTTGAGGCAGCGCCAACAAAATACCCCAATCCCTGTTGGATCAGGCATTGGGGTATTTTTGTGCATGCGGCGAGTCCCGGTGTGTCTGGTAACGATCCTGTTTAAGCGTTTCAGCGTTTGCTGATCGCGCCGGGCCAATGGGTTGCATCTATCTATCCTCAACCGGGGTTGAGGGGGGCAGCAAGGCCGCGCTACCCAGAGAAAGTGCTGCGCAGCGAATCAGTCGATGAGTTTGCCACTGGGTTCATGGAAGGCGAAGGGGCCGTCGAACTGGCCCACCGTAGCGGTGTGAGTGACAATCTGCCCGTGGCTATCGAGGGCGTGGACAGCATAGCCCGACGGCTCCAGCGTCCAGGCAGAGGCGGCATCATCAGCCAGGTCCAGACACACCTGGTGCGCGACTGAAGGGGCCGTGCTGGCTATTGTTCCACCAAAACGGATCTGGATACTACGATGCAAATGCCCGCTGATGACCCGTTCGACCTGCGTGTGCTGACGAACAATCGCTTCCAGTTGCGCTGCGCCCTGCAGCAGGCCAATCCTGTCCATATGGCCGATCAGGGTGTTGAACGGCGGGTGGTGCAGGGCAATGACAGTGGGACGTGTAGCGTGCTTTGCCAGTTCAGCAGCCAGCCAATCCAGTTGCGCCTGATCCAGGCTGCCTGCGCTGGCTCCCGCGACGGCACTGTCCAGCGCCAGCAGTCTGAGCCCGCCGATATCGACGCCGTAGCAAACCGGCCCGGTTTTGCCCAAATACGTATGGTCGGGGAAGCTTTCCCGTAGTTGCTGCCGGTCATCATGATTGCCAGGCAGCAGGTAGACGGGAATCGAGTCCAGCGGCGCGAGCAATCTGCGCAGTTGCGCATATTCCCGGGCTCGCCCAAAGTCAGTCAGATCGCCTGTCAGCACGATGGCATCCGGTCTTTGAGGCAGCGCCAGAGCATGGTCGATGGCAGCCTGCAAATAGGGGGCGGTATTGAGTCGTCCGTAGGCCAGTCGGCCTTCTTCCCGTATATGCGGGTCGGTCATTTGAATCAGTAGGGTGTTGAGCATCGGTATCAGGTCGCGCTGTGCGCTCCGTGTTGTTATCAGGTGGGGGCCCAAGGGAACCAGGCCTGGGCTGACCGGAAGGTGTGACTGCCTCAGGACATCGGCACCGAGCCAGGTATCAGCGAGTCCGGGTTGAGCTGAATACCCACTGTGCTGCCGAGCACGGCGGCATGGTCACGATCTACCTCGGCAATCAGGGGAGCTTGTCCGGCGACCTCCAGGGTCAACTGGACCCGCCCGCCCATAAAACTGCGTTGCTGAACACGGGCCCGTGCCCAGCCAGCCGGTGCCTCCATGCACACACGGATGTCCTCTGGGCGTAATAGTAATTCCTGTGACCCGCGTAAAGCCTCGGGGCAGGGCAGGCGCAGGTCTGCCAGCCGCACATCGTTATGAAACAGGCTTTGTGCGTTACGTTGCAGGACGTTGACGCGCCCCAGGAAAGTGGCGACAAACGGATGGGCGGGATGCCGGTACAGGCTTTCTCCGTCGCCAATCTGAATAATGCGGCCTTCGTGCATGACGGCCAGCCGGTCAGCAATGGCAAAGGCTTCCTGTTGATCGTGGGTGACGTGAACGGCGGTAATGCGCAGGCGTCGCAGCAGCTCGGCCAGTTCATCGCGCAACGAGACTTTCAGCTTGGCATCCAGGGCAGCCAGGGGCTCGTCCAGGAGCAGGACACGGGGTTGATTGGCGATGGCGCGGGCGATCGCAACCCGTTGTCGCTGTCCACCGGACAGGGCAGAAGGCAGGCGTTTTTCCAGACCATTCAGGCGCATCAGATCGACCAGCTCGCCAACCCGTTGCTGGCGCTCCGCTAGGGCCATGCCCTTGATTTTCGGGCCATAGCCGATGTTCGCCTCAACCGTCATGGCCGGAAACAGGGCGTAATGTTGAAACACCATGCCGACTTCGCGTTTTTCAATCGGCAGATGGGTAACGTCCTGTCCGTCGAACAGGATGCGGCTACCGGCATCGGGCATTTCCAGACCGGCGATCAGCCGCAGCAAGGTGGTCTTGCCGCAGCCCGAGGGGCCCAGCAGCGCCATGACTTCACCCGGGGCGATATCCAGGGTGCTGGGGTGCAAACCCCGTGTGCCATCCGCATAGGTTTTGGCGCATTGTTCAATGCGCACGGGTACGTGTTTAGTTTCCATATTGTTTCTCCAGCAAGCGCGCCAGGGCTTGCAGTGCCCAGAGCACGGGCAAGATGACAAGCATAAAAATCAGCGTATAGGCCGAACCCACTTCGATGCGCATGGAGGCGTAGCTGTCGGCCAAGCCCACTGGCAAGGTACGTGTCAGGGGGGTGTGGAGCATCCAGGTCAGGTTGAACTCCCCCAGCGACAGGGTGAAAACCATCAGGCTGCCGGCGACAACGGCGGGCAAGATGGCGGGAAGTAAAATCCCGAAAAAGATTTGAGTGAAACTGGCCCCCAGGGATCGGGCTGCTTCCTCCAGATCAACCAGGCTGCGTTTTTGCAGGGCGGCGGTGGTAGTGCGCACCATAAACGGCAGGGTAAATACAATGTGACCGACCAGAATGAACCAGAAACTCTGGCGAAAGCCTTGCAGTGAACCGTAAGCCAGCAGCAGGGCAAGGGCGGAGGCCATGCCGGGCACGGCCACGGGCAAGGTCAGCAGCTCCTCGAAACTGCGAGCCAGGCGGGAGCGGCTACGGGCCAGTGCATAGGCGCAAGGCAGTCCCAGTACGATGGCCGCCAGGACACAGAGCAGGGCCAGTTGCAGCGATAGCCAGACCGTACCGCCGTAGTTTGCCCAGACTTGTTCGAGCCATTTCAGCGTTAGGCCGCTTTTCAGACCGATGCGGTAGTTGTTGACCAGTCCTGCCATGACCGAAACCAGGATGGGGCCCAGCAGGAACAGGATGGTCAGGCCGGTAAGCGCCAGGAGCAGGGGAGCGGGCCGCTGAGGATGGGATAGCATTTTTGTGCTCATGATGTCCTCACACCACCACCGCGGGGTCGCGCACCACGCGCCGGGCCAGCCACAAGGTAAACCATGTCAGCAGCCCCAACGATATGGACAAGCTGGCAGCCAAGGTGAAATTCGCATAGTTGGTAAATTCGTTGTAGATCGTGATGGGCAAGACTTCGTAGCGGCTGGACAAGGTGAAGGCCGTCCCGAAGGCACCCATGGAAGTGGCAAATACGATGGCGCCGCAGGACAGCGACGTTGGCGCCAGCTCCGGTATCCAGACGTCCCGGGCAATATCCCAGCGTGTGGCACCACAGGAGCGGGCCGCTTCCTCCAGATTGCGGTCTATGGATTGGGCCGCGGCGGTGTAGGTGGCAATGGCGCGAGGCAGGGAAAAGTACAGATAAGCCAGAAACAGACCCAGCAGGCTATAGGCAAACGTGATCCGCCCCAACCCCAGATCCTGGGTGATCTGGGCCAGCAGCCCCTGGCGACCACCCAGCAAGATGATGAAAAAACCCACGATGACGCCGGGAAAAGAGAGGGGAAGCGTCATCAAGGCGAGCAGCAGGCGTTTGGCAGGCACGCGGTGGCGGGCCATCACGATGCCAACGATGGCGCCGAGCACCAAGGTGGCCAGGGTCACCAGAGCGGACAGGAGCAGCGTTTGCAGCAGGGCCTGCAAGTACCGTCCCGATGTCAACACGACCCAGTAGGTGTCTATGCCTTCCTGAGCGGGCAATGCCAGAAGCTGTATCGCCGGCAACAGCCAGAACGCGGCAAAAAAAGCGACGGCAGGTGCCGAGCACAGGGGCAGCAGGTAGGTGGCTTGCATACGCTAACTCCGTCTGGACCGCTTAGCGGACCTCAGCCAGGTAACGCTCAGCAAAAGGCTTCTGACCTTGTGCCATGCGTGCGTAGTTAACGGCCTTGGCGCGCGCGTAGTCGCTGTCAGGCAGGAAGCGTGACTGTGCCTGCTCGCTGATGGCACTGCTGCGAATCGGGCGCAGGAAGGCATTGGCCCAGATAGCCTGGCCTTGCTCGGAGAGCACGAAATCCAGTACTTTGCGTCCCTGTTCGGCATGTGGGGCGTTCTTGACCAGCGACATGACGTACGGCACCACAATCGTGCCTTCCTGGGGAATGACGAATGCTACATCTTCCCCGTCTTTATATTGTGCGCGGTAGGCGCTGAAATCATAGTCCAGCAAGATGGGGATCTCGCCGGAAATCAGGCGAGCATAAGCGGTTTGCTTGGGGACGATGGGATTGTTCTGTTGCAGGGCCTTGAACCAGTTGATGGCGGGGTCAAAGTTGTCCATATTGCCGCCCAGGGCCTCGTTGATCGCAACGGCGCCGACATAGCCCACGAAGGCAGAGGAAGGGTCCAGATAGCCCACCAGACCTTTGTATTCTTGCTTGAGCAGATCGTTCCAGGACGTGGGCACTGGTACATCGCCCAAGGCCGATTTATTGACCATGATGCCCATGGTGCCCGAATGAATCGCGAACCAATGCCCTTGCGGATCTTTCAATCCTTCCGGAATCTGTTCCCAGCCTTCGGGTTTATAGGCTTGGGTCACGCCGTCTTTCTGGGCCTGGATGGCAAAGGTGATGCCCAGATACGTGACGTCAGCGACCGGATTGGCGGATTCGGCCAGTAGTTGAGCCAGTGACTGGCCGGAGTTCTTGTTATCGGGCGGCACGGTAATGCCGGTATGTTGCTTGATGGCTTCGATCTGGCTGGCCCAATCGGCCCATTCAGGGGGACAGTTGTAGCAAATGGCGGTCTGCGCGGCGACTGCGCTTCCCATTGTCATCAGGGCCAGGGGCAGTGCCACGCGGCAAGCCAATGTGCTCAGCATATGTTTCATGGTTGATCACTCCAGTTAGTAAGTGGTGTCAGGCAAAAGCCGGGAATGGCTTGAACGCAGGGGTGGTGGGAAAGAGTCCCACAGAGGAAAGGGGCCTCATCCTGTATGGGCCCTTGGTGAGCAAGGGGCAGGGGCGCAGGACTCGCCCCGGTCGAAGGTGTAGGGCAGCAGAACCGAGGCCTGCGCGGAAACTGTTTTTTGCTGGGCCACTGCCTCCAGCAGCAGGCCGATGCATTGGCGACCAATTTCTTCATTGGGCTGTGCGATGGTGGCCGGACGCGGAAACAGTTCAGCCCCTAGCGCAATGCCATCAAAGCCGATCACGCTGATATCGTTGGGAACCTGCAGGCCAATCTGTTGCGCTGTGCGCAGACAGCGAATGGCAATCAGATCATTGGAGCCAATCAAGGCCGTGGGACGTTCGGGCTGGCGCAAAAGTCGGGCGACGCTGGCAAGATGCACACCGTCAGAATGTGGCGTTTGCTCCTCTTCGCCCTGATCCATGAACGGCACTTCCAGCAGTGGCATGGGCGCCAGACCCGCCTTGTCCATTCCTTTTAGATAGCCATGGCTGCGTTGCTGGGCGCGATCAGACACATGCAGATGACCGCTTACCATGGCAATGCGGCGATGGCCCAGTGTGGCCAGATGGTGGATCAATTCAATCATGGCCTGCTCGCCGTTGACGGTGACGCAAGGATGCTCGGGGTGCTGGTTGTAAGCCAGTACGTAGGGACAGCGAGTCTTGCCCAGTCGCACTAAAGCAGGGGAATGAGCCGGGTTGGAGACCACCAGCACAATGCCTTCCACATTGCTGGCCAGGAGCAAGGCGACTGCCTGGGATTCACGTTCAAGGTGGTAGTCGGTAAAGAAGGGCAAGATGGCATAGCCGCCGCGGGCTGCCGTATCGGCGATGCCTTTCAAACACTCGGCAAAAACGGGGTTGAGCAAGGTAGGCAAGACGACGCCGATGACCCGACTGCGTTGGCTGCGCAGACTGCGTGCCGAGGCATTGGGCTCATACCCCAGCGCGTCGATCGCGGCTTGCACGCGAAGGCGGGTCTTTTCGCCCACCTTTTCTGGCTCATTGAGCACGCGCGATACCGTGGCAACCGATACCTGGGCTGCTCTGGCGACATCCAGTATTCCTACATTGGCCATGACACCCAGCCGTCAAAATGAAAACGATTACATTTGAGCAAAGGCATATGTCAGGCAAATGACGAACTGTGTTTTTGTTTGCAGCAGACATCCCCTTGATGCCACTTATACGAGCCTGATCGCAAACAGATCCTGGTCTTGATACGGCCAGTTCTACAGTGAGTTCTCTTGAACAACAGGCCTGCGCGGTCAGGCATTCACGTCATGAAACCCATTCTTGTTTTGCAGCACGAGGCCACGCAAGGGCCGGGAGTGCTGCTGGATCATCTGGAGAGCCATGGTCTTCCCCATCACTTGTGCATGTCGCCGCTGGAGGGCGGGGCGCCGGTATCCGCTCGTGATTACAGCGGGGTGGTCGTGCTGGGCAGTGACCGCAGTGTCCATGATTGTTTGCCCTGGATAGAGCAGGAGCACGAACTATTGCAGGACGCGGTTCGGCGCCATGTTCCGGTTCTGGGCCATTGCTTTGGGGCGCAATTGCTGGCTCGTTGCCTTGGGGCTCAAGTGCAGCGCAACCCATATCCGAACATAGGTTGGGGCCAGGTTTGGAGCAGCCCTTACGCGCAGCGTGTCATGGGCCTGCCCAAGCGTGCCATGCTGTTTAACTGGCATTACGACACCTTCCAGATTCCCTCGGGGGCCAGCCGGACTTTATACGGTCCTCATTGCTTGAATAAAGGTTTCTGCCTGGGTCCGCATTGGGCCTTTCAAGGCCATCTGGAAGTGACCGCCGATAGCATCCGACAGTGGTGCGACCACGGCCGCCACGAGCTGGAGCAGGTATACGGTCCTGCGGCTCAGGATGCACAACATATCTTGTGGGGCCTGGATCAGCATTTAAGCCCCTTGCACCTTATTGCCAGACAGGCCTATCAACGCTGGACAGACCAGTTGATGGAGCGTGCCGGCCTCGCCCTGGTCCAAATCCATATGCCGTCTTTATACGTGGGCCAGTAAACACTGCTCTGAATTTATGCCGTCACTCCTAGACTGTCTCTGTCTGCTGCAAGTCAGCATTGATCGGGAGTTCAGGATGACAGCGTCCTTTTTTACGGTTCTGGCAGCAGGGGTATCGCTGGGGCTGTTTATCTATTTGTTCTATGCCTTGCTCAAGGCCGAAAACTTCTAAGTTCAGGCTGGCAAGTGTTCATTGTTTGGAACAGGTGTGCATATGAGTGATTTTTTATTCTTAGCGGTGCTGTTCGCATTCTTTGCGATGGCGACCGGATTTGTGCTCGGTCTTGAAAAACTGTAAGAGGGGCTGTCATGCTGGACGATTTGATGCAGTTCCTGGTGGTTCTGGCCGTCTCTACGGTCTTGTTAGTGGTGGTGGGCAAGTGGATTGCCCATTTTTTCTGTAGCCCGAAGCACAGTTTGATTGAGCGTGGCACGTATCGGCTGTTGGGGGTGAACCCGGACGAGAAGATGTCCTGGAAGCGATATGCGCTGGCGCTGTTGTTAAGCAATGCCGCCATGTTGCTTTTGGGATATGTTCTTTTGCGGGTGCAGGGCGGGATACCGGGAGACAGCCTGCAGCGTGTGGCCCAGTCTCCTGACCTGGCTTTTAATACGGCCATCTCCTTTACGACCAATACCAACTGGCAGGCGTATTCGGGGGAGTCCAGTCTGTCCAATTTTTCCCAGATGGTGGCCATCACCTTTCTGATGATGATCAGTGCCACAACAGGTCTGGCGGCGGCAGGCGGTTTCATCCGTGGTTTAAGCCGGAAAAGTTCGGCTGATATTGGCAACTACTGGGTGGACTTCACTCGTTCTTTGTATCGCCTGCTCTTGCCGTGCAGCTTCTTGCTGGCCTTGCTTTATATCTGGCAGGGTATGCCGCAGACACTGGCGTCTGATGTCGTGGTCAACACGCTGGAAGGGCTTAAGCAGCAGATTATTCTGGGGCCAGTGGCCAGCCTTGAAAGCATCAAGCATGTGGGAACCAATGGGGGCGGTTTTTTTGGCATGAATGCGGCCCATCCTTTTGAAAATCCCACCCCGCTGACCAATACCATTCACATGCTCAGCATGTTGCTGGTTCCCTCGTCCCTGACCTATGCCTTTGGCACCATGCTGAGCCGCCGTCGCCAGGGTTGGGCATTTTTTGCCGCTTTTCTGGTGATGTTCGTGGGCTTTCTGGCCCTGATTTATAGCGCCGAACAGGCAGGCAATCCTTTGCTGACTTCCCTGGGGGTGGACCAAACACAAAGCAGAACGCAGGGTGGAGGCAACCTGGAGGGTAAGGAGCTGCGTTTCGGGGTGGCGCAAAGCAGTCTGTTTGCCACAGTGACCACGGCCGCGACCACTGGCTCGGTCGATGCCATGCATTCGTCGCTGACTCCTTTGGGTGGTCTGGTGCCGATTGCTCAAATGATGCTGAACAATGTGTTTGGCGGGATCGGGGTGGGCTTTATCAGTCTGGTCAGCTACGCCATTTTGACGGTCTTTCTGGTGGGGATGATGATAGGGCGCAGCCCCGAGTTTCTGGGCAAGAAGATTGAGGCGCGGGAGATGAAGTACGTGATGCTGGCCATGTTGGCGCATGCCTTCAGCATCCTGGGCTTTACCGCTTTGGCCAGCCTGCAGCCCTCGACCCTGGACAGTCTGTCCAATATGGGCCCGCATGGCTTTAGCGAGGTGCTCTACGCCTACACCTCGGGCACGGCCAATAACGGTTCAGCCTTCGCAGGCTTTAATGCGAACACTCCTTTCTTCAATACGACGATAGGGCTGGCGATGCTGGTTGGGCGGTATCTGACCTTGCTGCCCTTGCTGGCTTTGGCCGGTGTGCTGGCCGCCAAGAAAGCGGTTCCTGCGGGTCCAGGCACCTTGTCGACGGCTACCCCCTTATTTACGGGTCTGTTGATTTTTGTGGTTCTGGTGGTGGGCGGGTTGACGTTCCTGCCTGCATTGGCGCTGGGCCCGATTGTGGAGCACCTGTTGATGCTCGATGGCATTACTTTTTGAGGATTGACCGTCATGTCTACCCATCACTTTTTGGTTTCGACACTGGCTGCCCCGACGATGAGAAGCTTGTTGCGGCCGGTATTGGTGTCTGCTGTGTTTTTTATGCTGTTGACGGGCATTGCCTACCCCTTGGCCACGACCTTTATCGGCACCGCCCTGTTCCCGGATCAGGCAAAGGGCAGCCTGATTCAACGTGATGGCCAGGTCGTAGGCTCCCGCCAGATTGGCCAGTACTTCAGCCAGCCCGCGTACTTTCACGGCCGCCCCAGCGCGACTGTGGGAGTGGACCCGGCAGATCCTTCCCAAAGTATTGCCCAACCCTATAACGCCGCGGCCAGCGGGGCTGGCAATCAGGGCGTGTTAAGCAGCAGTTTGCTGGATGCTGTGGCGGAGCGCAGCAAGGCCTATCGCCTGATGAACGGTTTGGCAGAGGATGCACCCGTGCCGGTGGATGCCGTGACGGCGTCGGCATCGGGGCTGGACCCCCATATCTCGGTAGCCAATGCCCGTTTGCAGGCCGCTCGTATTGCCAGGATGCGGGACATGTCGCTGGCTCAGGTCCAGGTCTTGATCGATCGCTACACCCAGGCCCGTCAATGGGGAGTGCTGGGCGAGCCGCGTGTGCAGGTCTTGGAGCTTAATCTGGCACTGGACAGGGTCAAGCCTGTTCAGCCCGCCGTGCGTTAGGAACAGGTGTCATTATGTCTATTACTGATCTGAAAGCCATGCAAGAGGCGGGTCATTCATCGTCATTGCGCGCCATACCGTGGGGAACGGTGTGCAAGGAAGCCTTCAAAAAACTCTCGCCCCGGGCGCAATTCAAAAACCCGGTGATGTGCGTGGTGTATCTGGGCAGCATTGTGACCAGCTTGCTGGGCATGCAGGCTCTGCTGGGCCAGGGTGAGGCTCCGGCCGGATTCATCTGGTCGGTGTCGGCCTGGTTGTGGTTTACGGTCCTGTTTGCCAATGCGGCCGAGGCCGTAGCGGAAGGGCGGGGCAAGGCGCAAGCCGATGCATTGCGTTCCACCCGCAAGCGGGTCATGGCCAGGGTATTGAAAGAACCCGCGCGCGATAGCCGTGCCTGGCCGGTCCCCAGCGACGAGCTGCTGCCGGGCGCTTACGTGTTGGTTGAGGCAGGCGAGATTATCCCCGCCGATGGGGAGATTTTGCAGGGTGCCGCCTCGGTGGACGAGTCTGCCATTACAGGTGAGTCGGCGCCGGTGATCCGTGAGTCCGGGGGAGACTTCTGTTCCGTCACGGGCGGTACCCGGGTGCTGTCAGACTGGATCGTGATGCGGGTGACCGCCAAACCGGGTGAGGCCTTTCTGGATCGCATGATAGCAATGGTGGAGGGGGCCAGGCGTGGCAAAACCCCCAACGAGATTGCTTTGACGATTTTACTGGTGGCCTTGACGCTGATCTTCTTGCTGGTGTGCGTCACCTTGTTGCCTTTTTCCAGCTTTGCGACGGTGCTGACCGGACAAGGTTCACCTGTCACGATGACAGCCCTGATTGCTTTGTTGGTGTGCCTGATTCCCACCACCATCGGCGCCTTGCTGTCGGCAGTGGGGGTTGCTGGCATGAGCCGCATGATGCAAGCCAATGTGCTGGCGAGTTCTGGCCGCGCTATCGAGGCAGCCGGGGATGTGGATGTTTTGCTGCTGGACAAGACCGGCACGATCACGCTGGGCAACCGGGAAGCCTGGGCGTTTCTGCCCGCGCCGCAGGTGTCTGAGCAGGCTCTGGCCGATGCCGCCCAATTGGCCTCGCTGGCGGACGAGACTCCCGAGGGGCGCTCCATTGTGGTCTTGGCCAAGCAACTGTTTCATTTGCGAGGCCGTGAGCTGCATGGCGCGCGAACCATTGCCTTTAGCGCCCATACCCGCATGAGTGGAATTGATATTGACGGTCGTCAGATCCGAAAAGGCGCGGCGAGCACGATGCGCGCTCACATTGAATCGTTGGGAGGTATTTTTCCGCCTGAACTGGATGGTCTGGTCAATGAGCTGGCGCGACGGGGCAGCACGCCGCTGGTGGTGACCGAAGGCAATAAAGCGCTGGGTGTGGTGGAGCTGAAAGACATCGTCAAAGGCGGGATCAAGGAGCGGTTTGCTGAGCTGCGGGCTATGGGGATCAAGACCATCATGATTACCGGGGACAACCCGTTGACGGCCGCAGCCATCGCGGCCGAGGCCGGGGTGGATGACTATCTGGCCGAAGCCACGCCGGAGGACAAGCTGCAGTTGATCCGGCGTTATCAGGATGAAGGGCGACTGGTTGCCATGACGGGTGACGGGACCAATGATGCTCCTGCGCTGGCCCAGGCTGATGTGGCCGTGGCGATGAACAGTGGCACGCAGGCGGCCAAAGAGGCGGGCAATATGGTCGATCTGGACAGCAATCCCACCAAGCTGTTGCGAGTGGTGGAAGTGGGCAAACAGATGATTATGACCCGCGGCGCCTTGACGACTTTCAGTATTGCAAATGATCTGGCCAAGTACTTTGCGATTATTCCCGCGGCTTTTGTAGTCACTTATCCCGCTCTGGGTGCCTTGAATGTGATGCAGTTGCACAGCCCGGCCACTGCCATTCTGTCTGCAGTCATTTTCAATGCCCTGATTATCATCGCTCTGATTCCCTTGGCCTTGCGGGGGGTGAAATACCGTGCCGAACCGGCCAGCCGTTTACTCAAGCGAAACCTCTTGATTTACGGCCTAGGCGGGCTGATCGCTCCGTTTGTCGGCATCAAGTTGATTGATCTGCTGCTGACGCCGTTTTTTGGATAAGAGCGTAAGATCATTACCAGTTTTCTGCAGGGAGTACACAGATCCATGTCGCTTGAAGATAGGCCGGACCCGGATGAGCTGTTGCAGGTGGTTGGCGAGGACCCGCACCAGCCTCGCCGGGGGCAGCTCAAGATCTTCTTTGGAGCGTGCGCCGGTGTGGGGAAAACCTACGCCATGCTCAAGGAAGCGCATCAGCGTCAGTCCGAGGGAGTGTCCGTTGCGATTGGTATTGTGGAGACGCATGGCCGTCAGGAAACACAGACGTTGCTGCAGGGGCTGCCCGTACTGGCGCGCAAGGAGTATCAGCGCCAGGGTCGGGTGATCACCGAGTTTGATCTGGATGCGGCCCTTGTGTCGGGGTATCAGTTGCTGCTGGTCGATGAGCTGGCCCATTCCAATCTTGAGGGTAGCCGTCATGCCAAACGCTGGCAGGATGTGGAAGAGCTGCTGGATGCGGGAATCGATGTGTATACCGCGTTGAATGTGCAACATCTGGACAGCCTGAATGAGGTGGTGGGGGGCATTGTCGGGGTGCGGGTTCGGGAGACCGTTCCAGACCGGATATTTGATCGTGCGGCCGATGTGCTGCTGGTGGATCTGCCCCCGGATGATCTGTTGGCTCGCTTGAATGCCGGCAAAGTGTATCTGGCGGACTCGGTGGCCCAGGCGCGTCAACACTTCTTTCGTCGGGGCAATCTGATTGCCTTGCGTGAACTGGCCTTGCGTCGCGTGGCGGACCGGGTCAATGCCGATGTGCATGTCTACCGAATCTCCCATGCCATACGAACCGTCTGGCCTACTCGTGAACTGTTAATGGTGTGCGTCAGTGCGGACAGTGCCCAGGAAGCGCTGATTCGGGAGGGGGCGCGGCTGGCCCAGCAATGGCAAACGCCCTGGATCGTGCTGCATGTGGACACGCCATCGGAAAGCGGTCAGATCAAGGCGCAGGAAGCGTTGGTGCGCCTGGCGGCCAGTGCGCAGCATGCCGGCGCTGAGTTTGCCAATATTGCCGGTCAGGATGTGGCTCATACCGTCCTGGCCTACGCACGGCAACGCAATGCCACCAAGTTGATTCTGGGTAACTCCTCGGCACGTTCGCGCTGGCCCTGGCGGCCTGCCTTGTCGGAGCGGCTGGCGCGTAGCAACCCCGAGATTGGCCTGCTGCTCGTGCGTGTGGATACGGTTCAGCGACCTATCCGCCCCCTTGAGCTGGAGACCCCCATGGCGCAGGGCAAAGCCCTGTCGATTGCCTCCATCATCTGTGTGGTGACGACCTTGCTGGCGGAGCAGTTGTTGCCGTTTTTTGAACTCTCCAATGTGATCATGCTGTTTTTGATCACGGTGGTCTTTACCGCCTTGCGCTTGGGACGGTTGGCCGGTGTGTGGGCCTCGCTGTTGTCGGTGGCCTTCTTTGATTTTTTCTTTGTGGAACCCCGCTATTCGTTTTCGGTTACGGATACCCAGTATGTCTTCACGTTTGGTGTGATGTTGGTGGTGGCCTTGATTATTGGTCAGCTGGCAGCCCGTTTGCAGGCCGAGGCACGAGCGGCGCGCGATGGCGAGCGCCGGGCGGCGGCGTTGACGCGTGTCAGTCGGGATCTGGCCGGGGCGCTGGCATTGGAGCAGGTGCTGGCCGTGTGCCGCGATACCCTGGAGCCTTTGTTTGAGATGCCGATGGTGCTGGTTGTGCCGGATCAGCATAATCAGCTGGTCGCAACTCGCCATACGAGCTTTGTGGAGCTTTCAGTCGCGCAATGGGTGTTCGACCACATGGAAGCGGCGGGCAAGGGAACTGAAACCCTGAATGGGGCCAGTGCCTTGTACTTGCCCTTGAAAGGCCCGATGGCCCCGCGTGGTGTGCTGGTGGCACAGTCTGGTGCGGCAGCTTCGTTACGAACACCCGATGGGCGGCGCTTGCTGGATGCGTGCTGCTTTATATTGGCGCAAGCTCTTGAACGCATTCACTATGTGGCCATCGCCCAAGACACAGTGCTCCGCATGGAGGGGGAGAAAATGCGCAATACCTTGCTGTCGGCCGTCTCGCATGATTTACGTACGCCCTTGACTGTGATCCGGGGTCTGGCTGAAACCCTGGAGCAACCCAAGGGCCTGGGTGAAACAGAACAGCGCGATATTGCGAGGGCCATACGTGTGGAGTCTGATGAGTTGCGTCGTCAGGTGTCCAACTTGCTGGACCTGGCCCGTATGCAAAATGAAGGAGTCAAACTGCACAAGGAGTGGCATGCCTTGGGCGATATTGTGGGGATTGCGCTTGCCCGTTGCGCGGCCGCCTTGCAGCCTCGTCAGGTCGTGACCGAGTTCGCTGCGGACCTGCCGTTAGTCGAAGTCGATGGTGTCATGTTGGAGAGGGTGGTGACGAATCTGCTGGATAATGCCGCCAAGTACACGCCCGATACCAGCACGATCTGGCTGAGGGGGGTGTGGGCGGGTCAGTCCATGTATTTGCTGATCAGCGATGATGGTCCCGGTTTGCCACCAGGGGATCCCGAGCGATTGTTTGATACTTTCACACGGGGACAGAAAGAATCCTCCGTGGCGGGGGTGGGCTTGGGGCTGGGACTGTGTCGAACGATTATTGCTGCACATGGTGGTACGATCAGCGCCAGGCCGCGCTTGCCGCAGGGGGTGGTCTTTGAGATTCGCCTGCCCTGGAAAGCGGCCCCCCGTATGGAGAGTGACGAGCTACCGACATGAACAAAGCCCAGATACTGATCGTGGAGGATGAATCCAATATCCGTCGTTTCGTACGGATTGCCCTGGAGCAGGAGGGCATGGCCGTGATCGAAGCCAGCACCTTGGCGCAAGCGCGTATGGACGCGGCAACCCGTCGTCCCGACTTGATGATTGTGGATTTGGGTCTGCCAGACGGAGACGGCAAGGACTTGATTCGCGATCTGCGCGGCTGGGTCTATTCTCCGATTCTGGTCCTGTCTGCCCGGGATCGAGAAGAAGAGAAGGTGGCGGCCCTGAATGCCGGCGCGGATGACTATCTGGCCAAACCCTTTGGCGTGCCGGAGCTGTTGGCCCGTATACGCGCTTTGTTGCGGCGCTCCCAATTGGTGCCAAACGTGCAGGTAGCCTCGTCGCGGGTCCGCTTTGGAGGGGTGCAGGTCGATCTGGCGTCTCATGAGGTGACGCGGGATGGGCAGGCCGTGCATTTGACGCCTATTGAGTTTCGTCTCCTGACGGCCCTGATTCGGGGGCATGGCAAGGTATTGACGCATCAACATTTGTTGCACGAAACCTGGGGGCCTGCTTACTCAGACCGGCCGCATTATCTGCGGGTGTACATGATGCAGTTGCGTCAAAAGCTGGAGCAGGATGCCGCACAGCCCAAGTATCTGCTGACGGAACTGCAGGTGGGGTATCGCTTGGCGGGTCTGGAAGTTCAGGCGTAAAAAGAAAAAGGGGATACAACGTATCCCCTTTTACATTGTTGAGCCGTTGGCGTGGCTCTGTGGTGTTCAGGCTTGCTGGCGTCCCAGAATCAGGAACTCCATCAATGCTTTCTGAACATGCAGGCGGTTTTCAGCTTCATCCCAGACCACACTTTGTGGGCCGTCGATGACTTCGCCGGTGACTTCCTCGCCGCGATGAGCGGGCAGGCAATGCATAAAGAGGGCGCTCGGGTCCGCCACATCCATCATCTCCTGATCCACACACCAGTCTGCAAAGGCTTTGCGACGCTCTTCGTTCTCGTCTTCGTAACCCATGCTGGTCCACACGTCCGTGGTAACCAGGTGCGCGCCCTTGCAGGCTTCCAAGGGATCGTCGAATTCGCGCAGAATGCTGGAGTCCGGGTTGCCGGTGCGATCCGACTCCAGGTGGTAGCCGTTAGGGGCCGACACATGCAGCGTGAAGCCCAGAATTTCTGCCGCTTGCAGCCAGGTATACGCCATATTGTTGGCGTCTCCGATCCAGGCCACGGTCTTGCCCTTGATATCGCCGCGATGCTCGATAAAGGTAAAGATGTCGGCCAGAATCTGGCAAGGGTGAAACTCGTTAGTCAGTCCATTGATGACCGGCACTCGCGAGTGGGAGGCAAAGCGTTCCAGGCGGGTCTGCTCGAAGGTGCGGATCATGACGATATCGACCATGCGCGAAACCACGCGTGCGGTATCTTCAATGGGTTCGGAGCGGCCCAGCTGCGAGTCAGTGGTGGTCAAATGAATGACCGAGCCGCCCAGTTGATACATGCCGGCTTCAAACGAGACACGGGTACGGGTGCTGGCTTTTTCAAAAACCATCGCCAAGGTGCGGTCGTGCAATGTGTGGTGCGGCTGATAGCGTTTGAACTTGTCTTTGATCAGGCGTGCGCGTTCCAGCACATATAAAATTTCGTCGTGAGAAAAGTCGCGAAATTGCAGAAAGTGCCGAAGCGGTCCTGCTTGCACGATGGCATCCATAAGAAAATCCTGCGGATAAAGAAAGCCATCTTAACCTGTCCGGCTATTTAGAGCAAAGTCGGACCCTGACGGGGGCAGGACGGGGGTGGGCGTTTGGATAAAAAGGGCAGGGCAAAGTAATGCTTGGCAATAAATTGTCAAGTGGCTAATTTATTGAATCCCGGGCTTTGCGCGGCTGCGATCGGATACAATGCGGAGCGACAAAGGAAAAAGTGCAGCCGACCTGTACTGCACGGTGAGCGATTAATTGTTATGACAGAGCCAGTGAAGCAACTTGTAATCCATGGTGTGACCCGGCAGGATCAGCGTTTTCGTCCCAGCGACTGGGCAGAACGCTTGGCCGGTGTAATGTCCCAGTTTCGCCCGGCTGGGGCGATGGGTGGCCATTTGACCTACTCGCCCTATGTGGTGCCGCGGCTGATTGACGGCGTGCGCTGCGTGGTGGTGGATGCTCGTCTGCGAGAGCTCGAGCCTTTGGCCTGGAAATTCGTCTGTGGCTTTGCGCAAGACAATAATTTGAAAATCAGCGGTATCGATCCCGAGAATATGGACCCTGTTGAGTCCTGATCCTGATTTTGCGCAGTCTGCTCAGTCGCCCCCGTTAAACGGCAGGCGACTTGTTTTTTTATAGTGTCAGCGGCGTCAGTACCTTGCCCGTTTTCTGAAACTGCAAGATGTTTTCCAGTGTCAGCGAGAGCATGGCTTCGCGTGTTTCCCGGGTGGCGCTGGCGGTGTGCGGCGCCAGGACAACCTGGTTCAGATCGCGCAAGGCCGCAGGAACCTGGGGTTCCTTTTCGAAGACATCCAGCCCTGCCGCGCCCAGCCGTCCCTGTTGCAAGGCGGCAATCAATGCCGTTTCATCGACGACACTGCCTCGGGCAATATTGACCAGAATCCCGTGCGGGCCCAGGGCGTTCAGGACGTCGACATTGATCAGTCCCCGTGTTTCATCACCGCCCACGGCGGCGATCACCAGGAAATCTGCCCAATAGGCCAGTTCGATCAGGGACGGTTCATAGTGCCAGGGCACATCGTGGCGCGGACGGCGGTTGTGATAGCGCAGCTCCATATCAAAGCCGCCGGCTCGGCGGGCAATAGTCTGTCCAATGCGGCCTAGCCCCACAATACCCAGTTTCTTGCCGCTCACTCGCGTGCCCAGCCCGAAGCCATTTGGTCGGTCCCAGTGGCCAGCGCGCACATAGCGATCGGATTCAGTGACGCGGCGAGCCGCGTCCAGCAGCAAGGCCCAGGCCATATCGGCCACGCAGTCGTTCAGAACGTCGGGGGTGGTGCTGACTTGAATCCCGCGCTGCCTGGCCGCCTGGACGTCGATAGAGTCGTAGCCTACCCCTACACTGCAAATTGCTTGCAACGCAGGCAGGCGCTCCATCAAGGAAGCGGGGGTGGCGGTGACAGCGCTGGTTAACAATACCTGGACGCGTGCAATCTGCTCGTCAGAGAGCTGATTCAGGTCTTGAAGGGAGATGCGCTCGAAATGACGGTCGATATCGTCAAAATAGGGGTGCTGGGCCAAAGATGCCAGTTGCAGCACGATGGGACGTGTCATGGGGACTCGCTCATGAAAACGCAAATCCATAACTTAGCACGATTGGCCTGCACGTTCAGGCAATGGTTTTGTGGCTAATAAAAAAGGGGTGCTAAGCACCCCTTTTTTAACTGGTTTTTAGGCCAGGGCCGATTAAACCATTAAAAATCTTCAGCAATCAGGCCAGTGCCTTGATAGCAGCAGACAGGCGGCTCTTGTGGCGGGCAGCCTTGTTCTTGTGAATGATGTTCTTGTCGGCAACGCGATCAATGATGCTGGTCGCTTTGCGGAATACTTCGTTAGCAGCAGTTTTGTCGCCGGCTTCGATAGCCTGGCGAACGCGCTTGATAGCGGTACGCAGCATGGAACGGATGCTGGCGTTGTGTTTGTTGCGAGCCACTGCTTGGCGGGCGCGCTTGCGTGCTTGTGCGGTATTAGCCATTTTTAATAAAGCCTAAGTTTTAAAGTTTAATCGGCAAAGACAAATATTCTAGGATACTAAGTGCGCTTTGTAAAGTAAGAGGGCCGAATGCCCACGATAAACAACATACCGAAATAGGAAATGCCGCTGGCAGCCAACACCCCACTCAGGGCCAGTACACGCAGCCAGGGGCTTGCCCCCAGACTGATCCAGTCGATGTGGCGGTCTGCCAGCACGAGGATCGCGGCCAAGGCGAGCAAGGCCGGAATGATTCTCAGGAAAAAACGCAACCAGTCGGGATGGGGCTGGTAAATGCCGCGTTTGCGCAGCATCACCAGTAAGGTCAGGGCGTTGACGGTGGCCCCCAGTCCGATGGACAGCGCCAGTCCCGCATGGGCGAAGGCAGGTACCAGCACAAGATTGAAGAGCTGGGTAATGATGAGAACGGCAATGGCGATACGGACGGGAGTGCGGATATCCTGGCGAGCGTAAAAGCCGGGTGCCAGGATTTTGATGGCCAGCAGGCCGACCAGACCGACTGAATACGCTCCCACCGCCAGGCGGGTCTGAGCGACGTCGGCAGCGGCAAAGGCCCCGTAGTGAAACAGGGTGGCCACCAGGCCATCCGAGAGCAAGGCCATGCCCAGTGCAGCAGGCAGACCCAGCAACAGGACCAGGCGCAGGCCCCAGTCAAGCAGGGCGCTGTAGTTCTTGTCATCCTGACCGGCATGGGCGGCAGACAGCTTGGGCAACAGGACGGTACCCAGCGCCACCCCGAGCAGTGCGGTGGGAAACTCCATCAGGCGATCGGCAAAGGATAGCCAGGTGACGCTGCCCGACTGCAGCCAGGTAGCAATATTGGTATTGATCAGCAAGGATATCTGCGCCACAGATACCCCCAGGATGGCGGGCAGCATCTGTTTGAGAATGCGTTGCACGATGGGGTCGCGGCGTGCTTCTCCCAGCCGTAGCGAAAATCGTGGCAGCAGTCCCAGGCGAGCCAGGGCGGCCCACTGCACCAGCAGTTGGGCCAGACCACCGGCCATCACCCCGATAGCCAGGGCATAAATGGGGGTTTCCATGTGTTGGGCCAGAAACAGACTGGCGCCAATCATGGACAGATTCAGCAAGATAGGCGTGAAGGCAGGAATCGCAAAGCGACTCCAGGTATTGAGTACGGCAGAAGCAAACGCCACCAGCGACATGCAGATGATGTAGGGGAACATCAAGCGGGTCATGGTGATGGCGGCGCCAAATTCGGTGTGCCGCTCGGGCGAGGTCAAGCCACTGGCCATGGCGCTGACGACCCACGGCGCCGCCACTATACCGATGATGGTCACCAGCATTACGGCAAAGGTTAACAGCAGCGCAACGCGGTCCAACAACTGCTGGACCTTGTCCTGCTCGTGCTCTTTGCGTACCTGCCCCAGGATGGGAACGAAAGCCTGCGAAAACGCGCCTTCCGCAAACAAACGCCGCAGCAGGTTGGGAATGCGAAAGGCCACCCAGAACGCATCGGTAAGCGGGCCCGCCCCAAAGGCGCGGGCAATCAGAATATCGCGTGCCAGTCCGGTAATGCGCGAGAGCAGTGTCAGGCCACTAATCGTGGCCGCCGAGCGAAACAAACCCATTGGAGCCGATGCAGAAAGTTATTTTGGTGCCATACGAATGGCGCCATCCAGACGGATGGTCTCGCCATTGAGCATTTCATTATTGATGATGCTCTGCACCAGTTGGGAGAAATCTTCAGGGCGACCCAGACGTGATGGGAAAGGGATGCTGGCTGCCAGGGAGTCCTGAACTTCCTGGGGCATGGCAAACATCATGGGGGTGCCAAAGATGCCGGGAGCAATCGTCATGACACGAATACCGGTCTGGGCCAGATCGCGAGCCAGGGGTAGGGTCAAGCCCACGACGCCGGCTTTGGAGGCACCGTAAGCGGCTTGTCCGATCTGCCCGTCGTAGGCGGCAACCGAAGCCGTATTGATCAGCACGCCACGCTCGCCCGAGGCTTCGGGGGTATTGCTGCTCATGGCAGCGGCGGCTAGACGACACATATTGAAGGTGCCGACCAGGTTGATCATGACGGTTTTCTGAAACAGCTCCAGCGTGTGTGGGCCATTACGTCCTACGGTGCGCGAGGCAGGGGCCACGCCAGCACAGTTGACCAAACCGAACAGGGGGCGGGCACTGTCCTGGCAAGCCAGATCCACGACGGCCTGGGCGTCTTGCTCCGAGGTGACGTCACAATGCAGGTAATCTTGGCCCAGCTCTTGGGCCAGCGCCTGCCCGGCTTCATCCTGAATGTCGGCAATCACCACACGCGCACCGTGTTCCACCAGCATGCGCACAGTGCCTGCGCCCAGACCGGATGCGCCGCCCGTCACGATAAAAGTCTTGTTATTGATTTGCATGAGCTTGTCTCCCTTGAATAATGAACAACCGGCCCTGGGGGCCGGTTGAATATTGGCTTAGCTTGCCAGGGCGTCCAGGATACGCTGGCGAATCTCATCGACGCTGCCCACGCCGGAAATCTTGCGATAGGCCGGAGCGTGTGGGTCGCCGGTGGCTGACCATTGCGAGTAGTAATCGACCAGAGGGCGGGTCTGCTCGCGATAGACAGACAAGCGGTGGCGGACGGTTTCCTCACGATCATCGTCGCGCTGAAGCAAGGGTTCACCGGTCACATCGTCTACGCCGGGGGTCTTGGGCGGATTGAAGGTGACGTGGTAGCTACGACCGCTGGCTGCATGGATGCGGCGGCCACTCATGCGTTCAATAATGCTCTCTTCGGGCACGTCGATCTCGATCACGAAGTCCAGTTTGACCTGGGCATCTTTCAAGGCGTCGGCCTGGGGGATCGTGCGAGGGAAACCGTCAAACAGGTAGCCGGGCTCACAGTCTGCTTCTTTCAGACGGTCGCGAACCAGCCCGATGATGATGTCATCGGAGACCAGGCCGCCGGCGTCCATGATTTTTTTGGCTTCTACACCCAGCGGGGATTGGGCTTTGACAGCGGCACGCAACATATCGCCCGTGGAAATTTGTGGAATACCAAATTTCTCGGTAATGAAAGCAGCTTGAGTGCCTTTGCCGGCACCAGGGGGCCCGAGCAGTATGAGTCGCATGAATTCCTCCAGGAAATGCGTCGATCCGATTCTCGCTTGATGATGCGTTGCAGCATGTTTAGCGCATTTTTTATTCGGAAAGCGCAGAAAAAAGATCTTTTATAACCGATTTGCGAAGTGAGCGCGTACTCTTTCCAGGTCTTGCTCGGTGTCCACGCCTGCAGCAGGAATCTCCTGAAGGCGGTGAACCATAATCTGGAAGCCATTTTCCAGGGCTCTGAGCTGCTCCAGAGACTCAAAATGCTCCAGCGGCCCACGCGGCAACTGGGCGTATTGCTGCAAGAAGCGATTTCGGTAGGCGTACAGGCCAATATGGTGCAATGCGGGAAGCTCGTCGGCCAATATCCGGTCTCCCTGGGCCAGGGTATCACGCGCCCAGGGAATGGGGGCGCGAGAGAAATACAGAGCGCGGTCGTTGAGGTCGCACACGACTTTGACGGCATTGGGATTGAACAGCGTCTCGGCGTTGGTGATCGGAGCCGCCAAGGTGGCAATGTCAGCCTGTCCGCTGCGGGCCAGAAGCTGGGCAGCCGCATTGATATGCTCAGGCTGGATCAGTGGTTCATCCCCTTGCACATTGACCACGATTTCGTCTTCGGCCAGGTCCAGCAGTCTTGCCGCCTGGGCCAGTCTGTCGGTGCCAGTGGGGTGTTCGGCATCGGTCAGCAGGGCATGGAAACCATGGGCCTGAACCGCCTCCAGCACCTGCGGCGAGTCGGTCGCGACCCAGACTTGACGCGCCGCGCTTTGCGCTGCCTGTTGAGCACAACGCACGATCATGGGTTGGCCTGCAATATCGGCCAGCGGTTTGTTGGGCAGGCGGGTTGAGCCCAGGCGGGCCGGGATGATGACGGAAAAGGTCATATCAGCGGCTGGCAGGTTCCTGCGCGTCTAGTTGACGAGCTTCGTTGATCAGCATGGTGGGAATGCCGTCCACAATGGGGAAGGCCAGTTTGTCGGCCTTGCAGACCAGTTCTTGCTGTTCGCGGTCGTGGCGCAGCGGGCCTTTGCACAAGGGGCAGACCAGCACTTCGAGTAGGCGAGCTTCCATTATTGAACTCCGGGTAATGAGGGTGAGGTTGAGCGCCGTTCGCGCAGCAGGCTATCCAGTTCAGCAATCCAGTCTGGGCGTGAGAACACGGGCTGGACATCGACAACCCACAGCCGTGGGTCATTCAGGTGCTGGCATTTTACGGCGTCTTTGCGCGTCATGAGTACTGGCCCTTCATGCAGGCCCTGAAAGTCCTGTGCTTGCAAGGCGGCATGGTCGGGCAGGGGGAAAGTCCGGCTTAATTGCAGACCACAGGCGCGCAGCATGGTGAAAAAGCGGGCAGGCTGGCCGATCGCGGCCAGCGCTTGCAGATCCTGATGGCGGTACTCTGTTAGCCAGGCGGCCCAGTCCATGCGACGACCTGAGGCGAGATGCTCCACTTGATAGGGACGCAGGCTCATGGTCAGGGACCGGCCTGACTCAGGAGCTTGAGGCATAGCGGGCGGGGGCTGGTCGGCCACAACCTGGCTGATCAGCCAGTCTGCCTGGTGCAGACGCTCGGGGCCTTCGCGCAGAGGGCCGGCCGGTAGCAGCAAGCCGTTCCCGACACCGCGAGCATCCTGGACCACGACTTCCATATCGCGTTGCAGGGCCAGATGTTGCAGACCGTCGTCCGAAATAATCAGATCGACGGCAGGGAAAGTCTGGAGCAAAGCCTGGGTGGCCAGAGCGCGGCGAGGATGAACGGCGATCGGTGCCTGGGTCTGGGTGGCGAGCAGAGCCGGTTCGTCACCAAATTGCGTTGCGGCTAATTGACCTTGACCAACGCGAGGGGCCGGGCCGATGTCTACGCCATACCCGCGGCTGACAATACCGGGTGTCCATCCCAAAGCGCGCAATTGTTCGGTCAGGGCCATTACGACGGGTGTCTTGCCAGCACCGCCCACGATGATATTACCCACGACAATCACCGGCACCGGACTGCGGTAAGAGGCGTGAGGATCGTTCTCATAACGCTGCCGCTTGCGTCGGACAAAAAAACCGGTCAAGACGGACAGTGGACGCATTAAAACGCTGAACCAGCCTTTCTTCTGCCACTGGCGATGCAGCCAGTTGGTCAGGCGCACGCGCACACTCATGGCGCCTGGGTGGCAAAGTGAATACGGTGGATGCCCGCTTCACGAGCGGCCTCCATGGCCTGGACTACCGTAAAGTGCGGAGCCTGTGCATCGGCCAGAATCAGCAGACTGGTGTTTTGATCCATTTTCTCGCCCGTCAGGGCTTGGCGAAGTGGGGCGCCGCTACTGGCATCCAGCCACAGGCCGTTCAGGGCATACCGTCCGTCCTGGCTGATGGCCAGTAAAAGTTCGGCTTCCTGGGACACCTGGGCCTGAGCCTGGGGCAAGGAGACATCCAGTTGGCGGTAGCGAACAAACGTGCTGGTGGCGGCCAGAAAAATCAGCACCACCAGCAGGACATCAATCAGAGGCACCAGATTCAGCTCCAGGGTGTCTTGATCTTGTGCTCGGCGAAAGCGCATCAGCCAGCCCTCTGAATTAGCAGGCGGTTCAGTGCGCCAGCCTCACATTCCAGACAATGCAGCAGGTAGTCTGCACGGCTACGGAAGTAGCGATGAAAGATCATGGCTGGAACAGCAATCAGAATCCCTAAAGCGGTGTTGTAGAGCGCAACGGAGATGCCGCGAGCGATCAGACTGGGGTCGGCACCGCTGGGGTCGTAGGCGGCAAAAATGTCGATCATGCCGATCACGGTACCAAAAAGGCCCAGCAACGGGGCGATCACGGCCAAGGTGCCCAGTGCCGGGATGTACTTGTTCAACTGGTAGCTGACCTCTCTGCCTTGCGCCTCGACCGCCGCCTCGCGCACAGCGGCAGGCTGATGCCGGTTGCTCAGCACAGTAGCCAGCACACGGCCCAAGGGGGAGTTGTCATACAGTCGGGCTAAGGACTCGTCCTGTATGCGGTTTTGGGCGGTCAGCTCAGTGATCTGGCGGGCCAGGCCGTCCGGTAAGATACGTTTGCTGCGCAGGGCCAGCAGGCGTTCCAGGATCAGTCCCAGGGCTAGAATAGAGCAGGCCAGCAAGAACCAGACGGGCCAGCCGGCGGCATGGATCAAAGTAAGCACAGGTGGAGTTTCCGGTCGCGAAGTAAACCAGTGCTTATTGTAGAGCCCCCGTTTGGATTGCGGGAATGTTCCGGTGTGACCGGAGTACACTTTAGGATCTTTTCTTCCCCCGACGCAGGTACGCCGCTGATGTATGTGAAGTCATAGATGGAGTTCTAAAACTATCCACAAAAACTGTGGATAATTCTGTGTATAAAATGTCCCATAGTGGCTCGGGCGGTGGTTTAGAGGTTCCCTGGCTAATTTTCGACCATCTGTATGTTTTATCAAATGTCTTTTGTTTTCAATGACTTATTGGATTTACATAAAGTTTCGCATCAAGTGTTGAACGGAAGCTATTGTCTTGGCGTCTATTTGACAAACACATGACAGTTGTGGATACGAATCGGTGGAAAAGTGGTTTGGGGCGAAACAAAAATAAAGAATATGATGCATTATCAAGAATCTAGAGCGCCTGTCGTGTGGACAGTGGCACAGTTGAACCGCCGCGTCAGTCAACTGCTCGATGAGCATATGCCAGTGGTGTGGGTTAGTGGCGAAGTGTCCAACTTTACTCAGGCTGCTTCCGGACACTGGTACTTCTCCATCAAGGACGACAAGGCCGCCGTGCGTGCGGTGATGTTTCGGGGGCGGGCCCAGGCTGTGGGTTTTGTGCCGCGGGCGGGTGAACGGTTCGAGTTTCGTTGCTCAGTCACCTTGTATGAGGCACGTGGGGACTTTCAGGTTCAGGTCGAGGGGATGCGGCGCGCCGGCTTGGGTGACTTGCATGAGGCGTTCTTGCGTCTGAAAAGCCAATTGCAAAGTGAGGGGCTGTTTGAGCCGGAGCGCAAGCGCCCGATCGCCAGCTTGCCGCGCAGCATCGGCATCATCACCTCACTGGCGGCTGCCGCGCTGCGGGATGTATTAACCGCGCTGGAGCGACGCGCTCCGCATGTACGCATTATTATTTACCCGGCGCCCGTACAGGGTGCTGACGCGCCAGGCCGGTTGCGGCAGGCGCTGGAAACGGCCATTGAGCGCTCCGAGGTTGATACGCTGCTATTGGTGCGAGGTGGTGGCAGCCTGGAGGATCTTTGGGCGTTTAACGATGAGGGGCTGGCGCGTTTGATTGCTGCCAGTCCCATCCCTGTGATTAGCGGGGTGGGGCACGAGACAGACTTTACGATTGCTGATTTTGTGGCGGACCTGCGCGCGCCCACCCCGACGGCCGCGGCTGAGCTGGCCTGTCTGGGTCGCGATCAACTGCTCGAGCAGGTGTTCGCCCGCCTGGGGGCCTTAAGTCATGGCGTGCAGCGTCACCTGGATCGTGCCTCTTTGCGCCTGGATCGCGCCGTTGCCAAGCTGGTCTCTCCGCATCAGCGGCTGGTTCAACAGCAACAGCGGCTGGATCACTTGACACAAAGGCTGCAGCGAGTGGCCCGAGGAGCTCCCGAGGCGGCGGCGTTGCGTCTGGCTACGCTTAAGGCGCGGCTGGTGCGCAGCATTCCTCAGGTAGCTGCACGAGAGCAAAGTCTGAACTTGCTTTTCCAGCGGCTGGAAAAAAGCCTGGCTCATGCCCTGATTCTGCGTCGCCAGCGTCTGGCGGCGGCCCAGCAAACGCTTCAGGCCTTGTCGCCTCGCCTTATCATCAATCGTGGATATGCCATAGTCAGGGATAGCGAGGGGAAAGTTGTAAAAAATGCGTTAGACTTAAAGATTGGTGAACGACTCGATGTCGAGTTGAGTCGCGGTCATGTGACGGTGGATGTGGTGCGCACGCACGATCTGCTTTAGGCTGCGTCGTCCTTGTTGGATACCAAACACGGTTTTTTTTTAGAAGGAATTGAAATGGCATTCACTCTTCCAGCTCTTCCATACGAACTCAACGCCCTTGAGCCACACATCTCCAAAGAAACCTTGGAGTATCACTACGGTAAGCATCATCAGGCTTACGTCACCAACCTGAACAATCTGGTTGCTGGCACCGAATTCGAAAATGCTTCCCTGGAAGATGTGGTCAAGAAATCCTCCGGTGGCGTGTTCAACAACGCTGCTCAGGTCTGGAACCACACTTTCTACTGGAACAGCCTGGCTCCCAATGGCGGCGGCGCTCCTACCGGCAAGCTGGCTGACGCCATCAATGCAAAATGGGGCAGCTTCGATGCCTTCAAAGAAGCCTTTACCAAGTCTGCTGTTGGCAACTTCGGTTCGGGCTGGACCTGGTTGGTCAAAAAGGCCGACGGTTCCCTGGATATCGTCAACACCAGCAACGCTGGCACGACCCTGACCTCCGATGATGTTGCCTTGATCACCTGTGACGTCTGGGAACACGCTTACTACATCGACTACCGCAACGCCCGTCCCAAGTACCTGGAAATTTTCTGGAACCTGGTGAACTGGGATTTTGCGGCCAAGAACCTGGGCTAAACGCTTTAGGGAAGGGCAGTGCTCATCAGAGGACTGCCCACTAATAAAAAACCGCCAAGCGCATGCTGGCGGTTTTTTTTGGCCTTGAGACTGCTCAGGAAAGCGCGGCTTGAGCCTGGCAGGGGTCTGCTGGTTTTTACATCTGTGATTGCTGATAATTTTCCAGGCCGACTTTCTCTATCAAGCCCAATTGTTTTTCCAGCCAATAGGCGTGGTCTTCTTCTGTGTCACGCAGTTGAGCCAGAATGATGTCGCGCGTCACGAAGTCGCTGGCGGATTCGGCCAGTTCAATCCCTTTGCGCAATGCGGCACGCACTTCGTATTCCAGATCCAGGTCTTTGCGCAGCATGCTCACTACGTCATGCCCGGGCTCAAACGCGGTAGGTCGCATGTCAGGAATGCCGTCGAGCATCAGAATCCGGCGGATCAGGGCGTCGGCATGCTGGGTTTCTTCTTCCATTTCATGGTTCATTCGCTCGTAGAGCCGGGTAAAGCCCAGATGTTCATAAAACCGGGAATGGATAAAGTATTGGTCGCGTGCTGCCAGTTCGCCGCGTAGCAATTGATTCAAATAATTGATGACTTCGGGGTTGCCTAGCATGATGATGAGCCTGTAGGGGGTGTCGACGTGGCAAGTATGCCATGCGCAACGAAATTGCGGGACGTGTGCCGGGGCCGCGGGGCAAGGTGATCAGACAGCCTGTCACGGGGTCTTGTGGCGGGTCGGTCTGGCAAGGGGGGGCGTAGTTTGCTGGTCGGGGCATCGGAAGTCACTCTGTTAAAATGACCACGGTGTGGACAGCCGCAGGGACGGCGAAAATACCCGTGATGTTCAGGCGCTACTATCAAAACAGTAGATTTGGAGCGTTCTGTAGAGGGCGCTCACCTCATTTTATTCCAGTTATCAGGGTGATTTTCATGACTCAGGACGCCTTTATTTGTGACGCAATTCGTACGCCTTTCGGACGTTATGGTGGTTCGCTGTCCGCTGTGAGGGCGGATGACCTGGGCGCAGTGCCCATCGCAGCCCTGATGAAGCGCAATCCGCAAGTCGATTGGAGCAAGCTCGATGACGTGATGTACGGTTGCGCCAATCAAGCCGGTGAAGACAATCGTAACGTTGCGCGCATGTCTGCGCTGTTGGCTGGTTTGCCCGTGGACGTGCCCGGTGTGACCCTGAACCGTCTGTGTGGCTCGGGCCTGGACGCGATTGGATCGGCCGCTCGCGCGATTCGCGCCGGCGATGCCTCCTTCATCCTGGCCGGTGGTGTGGAAAGCATGAGCCGTGCTCCCTTCGTCGTGGGCAAGGCGGAAACAGCTTTTTCCCGCAGCGCAGGAATGTACGACACCACGATCGGCTGGCGTTTCATCAACAAGGCCATGAAAGAGCAGTACGGGGTGGATTCCATGCCCGAAACGGCTGAGAATGTGGCGCAGCAGTTCAACGTGTCGCGTGAAGACCAGGACCTGTTTGCGTTCAACAGTCAGTTGCGTGCGGCCGCTGCTCAGGAGGCCGGCATTCTGGCTGAGGAAATTACGCCTGTAATTATTCCGCAGCGCAAAGGCGATGCCATTGTGGTGGACAAGGATGAGCATCCCCGTGCTACGACGCTGGAGTCTCTGGCTCGTTTGAAACCTGTCGTGCGTGCCGATGGTACCGTCACCGCTGGCAATGCGTCTGGGGTGAACGATGGTGCCTGCGCACTGTTGGTTGCCAACAAGGCAAGCGTGCAGGCGCATGGTCTGACACCTCGGGCGCGTGTGGTGGCCATGGCGTTTGCCGGCGTGGAGCCCCGCATCATGGGTATTGGCCCCGCTCCTGCCAGCCAGAAAGTCCTGGCCCTGGCCGGACTGACCTTGGATCAAATGGATGTGATTGAATTGAACGAGGCCTTTGCCGCGCAGGGTCTGGCGGTCACGCGCATGCTGGGCCTGGCCGACAATGATCCGCGCGTGAACCCGAATGGGGGCGCAATTGCGTTGGGCCACCCGCTGGGTGCCAGTGGCGCGCGTTTGGCGATTGCAGCTATCAATCAACTGCATCGTACTGGTGGCCGCTACGCCCTGTGCACCATGTGTATTGGCGTCGGTCAGGGCGTGGCTTTGATTCTTGAGCGCGTCTAAGCTAGGGTTTTAGAGCAGGCAGGCCGGTGATCTTCTCACCGGCCTTTTTATTGGCCTGCTTAAACCAGCCCTGCTCCATCTCCAGGGCGTAGCGTACGGGTTGCACCGGGCAGTGGGATTGAAGATCAAAGGGTTGCATGGCCTCGATATTGCTAATGGTGCCGTCATCCGTAATGAAGGCAATATCCAGCGGCAAAGGCGTATTCTTCATCCAGAAGCAAGGCATTCCGGTTTGTTCGAATACAAATAACATGCCGTGATCGGGGGGCAGGCTTTCTCGATGCATCAAACCTTGTGCACGCGTCTCATCGCGATCAGCCACTTCGGCCTGGATCTGTTTGGAACCCAGTTTCAGTGTCAGGATGGGAAGAGTCTCATTTGCCAGGGCCGGGGCGCTGATGCAAAACGCGGCCAGAAGACAGGCAAAAAAAACAGGGCGCGCAGGCCCCGTAGTCGTCGTGCGATACTGCATGTGTGTTGCGAACCTGCTTTTGTTAGAATCGAGAGCGCAAGAAATCTTAAGGCGAAGTAATATTAAGTGCCTGCTTGCCTTTGGGGCCTTGGGCAACTTCATACAGAACTTTCTGGCCTTCTTTCAACGTCTTGAACCCGTTCATCTGAATGGATGAAAAATGAGCGAAGAGATCTTCGCCGCCGTTATCGGGTGTAATAAACCCAAAGCCTTTGGCGTCATTGAACCACTTAACGGTCCCGGATAGTTTTTGATTGTCTCCAGTGCCTGCGGTGGTGGTAGTTTCCGACATGCTTGCTGCCTCTCAACTTAGTGTATGGTTGATACTTTTTGCGGCCCCTCCCTGGGCCTGTGATCGCGGTACTCCATTTTTTTATGAAGTTGACACGATCAGTCGGATGATGCTGAATTTTGTTCCCCCCAGTCAACCTATGGAAAGCACCTAGTTCTGTATTATGGCCATTGAGATCGATAAGCAAGGCGCCACAACGGTAGAGCGCCAATCCGCGCGGCTTGCCCCACCACCCATGTATCAGGTCATCTTGCTCAATGATGACTACACGCCCATGGAGTTTGTGGTGAATGTACTGGAGCGGGTGTTTGCCAAAACCCCGGAGCAGGCCGAACAGCTTATGCTTAAAGTACATTACGAAGGTCGGGCTGTCTGTGGGGTGTATCCGCGCGACATCGCGGCCACCAAGGTGGAAATTGTGCGACAACTGGCGCAGTCGCGACAGCACCCTTTGCAGTGCGTGATGGAACCGGTGCCTGATGCTTGACCATTTAATGGTTTACCGTATTGTTCAGATCAGGCAAATTAGTCATAGAATAGCCTTAACCCCTAGTTTTACTCTTGCCGTGTAGGAGGAAGCATGATCTCCGAAGAACTTGAAGTCAGTCTACACATGGCCTTTGTCGAGGCTCGTGCCGCGCGCCATGAATTCATCACGGTAGAGCATCTGCTGTTGTCCCTGCTCGATAACGCCTCCACACTGGAAGTGTTGAAAGCATGTGCTGCCGATATTGATGCACTGCGCCAGAACCTGCGTAAATTCATCAACGAAAATACGCCCACTTTTCCTGGCGAGGGCGAGGTCGACACCCAGCCCACGTTGGGCTTTCAGCGTGTGATTCAGCGTGCCATCATGCACGTATCGTCCAGTAACTCCGGTAAAAATGTGGTGTCCGGAGCGAATGTGCTGGTGGCGATGTATGGGGAAAAAGATTCGCACGCGGTGTATTACCTGCAGCAGCAAGGTGTCACGCGTCTGGATGTCGTCAATTTCCTCTCTCACGGCATTACCAAGGCCAATCCGGAGCCTGCCGCTCCCGAGCCACCCAAACCGGCCGCCGCTTCGGAAACCGATACTCGTTCGGATGCCCAGAAGTCGCCGCTGGATCTGTACGCCACCGACCTGAACACCGAAGCCAGCCTGGGTCGTATTGACCCTCTGATTGGCCGCGAGAAGGAAGTGGAGCGTGTCATCCAGGTGCTGTGCCGTCGCCGCAAGAATAATCCCTTGCTGGTGGGCGAGGCCGGCGTGGGCAAGACCGCAATTGCCGAAGGCCTGGCCTTGCGTATTCAGCGTGGCGATGTGCCGGACATTCTTAGCCAGGCACGTGTGTATGCGCTGGATATGGGTGCCTTGCTGGCTGGCACCAAGTACCGTGGCGACTTTGAGCAACGTCTGAAAGCCGTGCTCAAGCAGCTCAAGGAAACGGCCCAGTCTATTTTGTTTATCGACGAGATCCATACCTTGATCGGCGCTGGCTCGGCGTCGGGTGGTACGCTGGATGCGTCCAATCTGCTCAAGCCTGCCTTGTCTTCTGGTCAGCTCAAGTGTCTGGGGGCGACGACCTATTCGGAGTACCGCGGTATTTTCGAAAAAGACCACGCCCTGTCGCGTCGTTTTCAGAAAATCGATGTGGCCGAGCCGACGGTTGAGCAGACCATCCAGATTTTGCGTGGACTGAAAGCCAACTTCGAAGAGCATCACGGCGTGCGCTATTCGGCGGCCGCCCTGACTGCGGCTGCAGAGTTGTCTGCACGCTACATCAATGACCGCTTTTTGCCGGATAAGGCCATTGATGTGATCGACGAAGCCGGAGCCGCGCAGCGTTTGTTGCCGCGCTCCAAGCAGAAGAAAGTTATTGGCAAGGCCGATATCCAAGCAACGGTCTCGCGCATTGCCCGCATTCCGCCTCAGACCGTATCCAGCGACGATCGCAATAAGCTGGCAACCTTGGCACGCGATCTGAAATCGGTGGTGTTCGGTCAGGACATGGCGATTGATGCCCTGGCTGCCGCCATCAAGATGGCCCGTTCTGGCCTGGGGTTACCCGACAAGCCTATCGGTTCCTTCCTGTTTTCCGGCCCGACCGGTGTGGGTAAGACTGAAGTGGCTCGTCAATTGGCCTTTGTGCTGGGCGTGGAGTTGCTGCGCTTTGACATGTCCGAGTACATGGAGCGTCACACCGTATCGCGTCTGATTGGTGCGCCTCCCGGCTATGTGGGGTTTGATCAGGGTGGTTTGCTGACTGAAGCGGTCACCAAGCAGCCCCACTGTGTGCTCTTGCTGGACGAAATCGAGAAAGCGCACCCGGATGTCTATAACATCCTGCTGCAGGTGATGGATCACGGTACGCTAACGGATAACAATGGCCGCAAGGCAGATTTCCGCAACGTTATCTTGATCATGACCACCAATGCGGGGGCCGAGGCCCTGAACAAGACCAGTATCGGGTTTACGCAGGCTCAGCGCTCGGGCGATGAAATGCAGGATATCAAGCGTCATTTCTCACCAGAGTTCCGCAACCGTCTGGATGCCATTATTGGCTTTAAGCCATTGTCGCGCGATATCATCCTGCGCGTGGTGGACAAGTTCCTGATGCAACTGGAAAACCAGCTTCACGAGAAGCGGGTGGAAGTGACCTTCTCGGATGCCTTGCGCGATCATCTGGCTGCCAAGGGCTTTGATCCTGCCATGGGTGCTCGCCCCATGCATCGGCTTATTCAGGACACCATCCGTCGCGCCCTGGCTGACGAGCTCTTGTTTGGCCGTCTGGTCGATGGGGGACAGGTCGAGGTCGATCTGGACGAGAACGGTGAAGTGGTACTGGAATATCCTTCTTCAGGACCTGATGAGCCCGGCAGCAAGGCTTCTTCGCGTCCCGAGCCGGAATTAGTCGACTAAGCCGTGAGGGCATCGCGCCCCTTGATCGTCTGTACGCATTGTGACACCGTACACGAGCGAGTCCCCGTTCAAGGAGCGGGGCTCGCTCGTTGTGTACGTTGCGATACCGAACTGTACCGCCACAGCCGCTTTTCACCACGTGAATGGCAAGCGCTGGTTTTGGCAGTTTTCATTCTTTTTCTGATTGCCAACCTGTTTCCTGTCGTCCATCTGAGCATGGCGGGAAAAACGGTGGCTCCCACCTTTCCCAAGGCCTTGTTGCTGATCTGGCAGCAAGGGTATTGGGGCTTGTCCGTGATGGCCGGGCTGGTGGGGTTCTGGCTGCCCTTGTTCCAGTTGATCTTTCAATTTTGGGCCTTGGGTCTGATCGCCCGTGAAAAACCGTTGCCCGCGGATTTCGGAGTGGGGCTAAGAGCCTTGAGTCATCTTGAGCACTGGTCCATGACAGCCGTGTTGTTCCTGGGGCTAATCGTGGCTATCGTGAAGTTTGCCGGAATAGGGCATTTGACGGTGGCGCCGGGCTTGTATGCATTTTTTGCCCTGACCTTTTTGCTGACCGGCCTGAGCCGTATTACGGCAGGCCGACTTTGGCGTTGGGCCGAGGATCGTGATCTGGTTCCGATTGCAACCCGCCAGGACTTGAAAGCGTATCCGGCCTGGAGCGCCTGCACCCATTGCGGGTTTGTCCAGTCCAGCCAGAACTCACGTTGTGGCCGTTGTGCAGCGCCCGTTCACAAACGCAAACCCAATAGCCGTGCGCGGGTGGCGGCGCTGGTGCTGACGGCCTGTGTCTTTTACATTCCGGCCAATGTCCTGCCCGTCATGGAACTGCGCAGCATTATGGGCACGAGTGCCCACACTATTTTGGGTGGGGTGATCCAGCTTTGGCAATTGGGCTCCTGGGACTTGGCCCTGATTGTTTTTATTGCCAGTATTGTCGTTCCCATTACCAAGCTCTTGGCCCTGGTGATTCTGCTGATAGGACGGCGCTGGCGAGGCAATGAGGTGCAGCGGCAACGCAACCGCATTTACGATATGGTCGAGCTGATCGGGCAGTGGTCCATGCTGGACGTATTCGTCGTGGTGCTCATGGCAGCCTTGGCGAACTTTCCGGGCTTATCGCAGATCATTCCCGGCGCGGGGGCCTTGAGTTTTGGCATTGTTGTTGTCTTGACCATGCTGGCCGCGTTAAGTTATGACCCTCGCCAGGGCTGGGATCTGGACCCTCGAGAAGAGTTACTCATAGAACCGCGACCAAAGCCGTCTCCGCCTGGTACCCGGGCGACTTCCTGAAGGAAACAAGGTGCAAGAATCAAAAACACATCAGCCTGACGGCCAGACCGAGCCTGCACAACCTAAACTGATTCCCTCCAAGCAATCCCGATTCTCCTGGATCTGGATCTTGCCCATTGCTGCGGCGCTGGTCGGTGCCTCATTGGTGCTGCGTAACTGGATGCTGACCGGACCTCGCATCACGATCAGTTTTGACTCGGCCGAAGGGCTGGCCGTGGACCAGACCAAGCTGCGTTACCGCGAAGTGGATGTGGGGACAATCTCGGACATTCAGGTATCACCAGACCGAAAAGGGGTGCTGGTGACGGCGCAATTGGAGCGCGACGGCTCGGAGTTCATTACTCAGGAAGGAACACGCTTTTGGGTGGTGCGTCCTCGTCTGGGCTTGAGTGGCGTGTCGGGGTTGGGCACCTTGCTGTCGGGGGTATACATCGGTGTGGATGCCCCTTTTGCGGTCGACAAGAAGGCCGAGCAGCTGGATTTTGTAGGTCTGGAAAGTCCGCCCGAGGTGACCAGTGGCCGGGCAGGAAAACGCTATGTGTTGACCGCGCCCGAACTGGGTTCGCTGGATTTGGGCTCACCGTTGTACTACAAGGGCATCCAGGTGGGGCAGGTCAGCAGCTATGAGCTGAATGAGGACGGCAATGGGGTGCGCATACAGGTATTCGTGGACGCTCCTAATGATAAGTTCGTGACGCAGGGATCACGCTTCTGGAATGTTAGCGGTGTCAATATGTCCTTGGATTCCACCGGCTTCAATGTGCGTACGCATTCGCTGGTTTCGGCGCTGGCCGGGGGCCTGGCGTTTGATCAGATGGAAGGCGAACCCTTGGAGGTGGCGAAGGCGGACACTCAATACGAGCTGTTTCCCACGCAGGAGCGCGCCATGGCCGAGCCTGATGGCCCGGCCGTCGAGCTGCGTTTCCATTTCCATCAGTCCGTGCGTGGCTTGGTGCCCGGCTCCAAGGTGGAGTTCCGGGGGCTGGAGCTGGGGCAGGTCTATGATGTGGATCTGGAGTTTGACTTTGAGCGCAAACGTTTCTTTGCCCTGGTGAAAGCGCGTATTTATCCGCAGCGCTTCGGTCATCTGTATGAACAGGTGGTGGAGAATCGTCCGGACGACAAGGACCCGGTCAGCGCCTTGTTCAAACCGATGGTTGAACGTGGTCTGCGTGCCCAATTGCGGCCGGCCAGCCTGATTACCGGCCAGCAATATATTGCTCTGGAGTTCTTTGACAAAGCGCCTGCCGCGGAATTGGATGACACCACCAAACCCCTTGTAGTACCCGTTATTGCTGGCGATTTTGATCGCCTGCAAGAGCAGGTCAGCGATATTGTCACCAAGATTGCGGCGGTTCCTTTTGACCAGATTGGCAAGAATCTGCAAAGCGGGTTGACCGAGCTGGGACAAGTGCTCAAGCAGTTGGACAAGACCACCGTACCGCAACTGAATGGAGCCCTTAAATCCATGGATGCGGCTGTCCAGAAGCTGGGTGCCATGCTCGATTCGGATTCCGCCTTCAATGCCTCTGTCGATCAAACGCTAAGTGAGCTCAAGCGCTCCTTGCGATCCTTGCGTGATTTAAGCGATACCTTGCAAAGCCAGCCCTCTGCCGTATTGCGAGGTCGTTCCCCTGACGTGTTGCCGGAGCCCGCGCCATGATGTCCCGTTTACTGATTCCTGTGGCGATTGCCAGTTTGCTCACCGCCTGTGCCTCGAGCACGCCAACTTATTACACCTTGCAGGCCCCAGAGGCAGTCCCGGCAGACAAGGCGGTTTCCGCACAGCCCTGGAAAGGGTTTCAGTTGCGACGCCTGGATGTACCGGCGCAGTTGGACCGTCGTTCTCTGGTGCTGACGCAAGCGGCAGGGGGGCAGGTCAAGCTGCTGAACGATAGCCAGTGGGCATCGCCTTTGCCCGATGAAATGTCCTTGGCGCTGGTGTCCGGTCTGCAAAATCGCCTGGGCGTGCCCCAGTTGGCCAGCGCAGCAACCAACACGCCCCGTTGGCAGATTGATGTCCTGGTTCAACGTTTTGATTCGGTGTATGGCGAGCGTGCCACCTTGGAACTGAGTTGGACCTTGACGCCCCTGGGTTTTGAGGCACCCATTCGGCAGTGCCGCTGGCTCGATTCCGAGCCTGCCACTGGCATTACTGAATTAGTGACGGCCCACCGTCAATTGCAGCAGCGTTGGGCGGATGCGTTGGCTGCTCAGATGCAAGGTAAACCTATCCCGGTTAACCTGGGCAAGTCTATGCTGTGCGCCGCATAAGATAAAAGGTTAACCCGTTCTGTTGCGGGTTAACCTGAATACAGATTTAGGTTAACCGTCAGTATTATTTCGGCATATCGCAGTCAATACAGCGTAACCGGGATAAGAAGCATGGCCAGCACAACCTTAGGGATTAAAGTCGATATCGAGCTGCGCGAGCGTTTGCGGCGTGCGGCGGATCAATTGCAATGCACTCCGCATTGGCTGCATAAACAAGCGCTGCTGTCGTATATCGAAGGGATAGAACGAGGTGTGCTGCCCAGTGAGCTGGCTCTGTTAAGTGGGGGCGATGCGGAACTGGCCGAAGATGGCGTCGTCATGCCGGCCATTCCTTTCTATGGTTTTGCCCAAGATGTGCAACCCCAAAGTGTCCTGCGTGCCGCGATTACCGCGGCGTACCGCCGTCCTGAAACCGACTGCCTGCCCTTGCTGCTTAGCGCAGCGCGTTCATCGCAAAGTGCCCGCGCCCAGGAACTGGCAGCGCGTCTGGTCAAGGCGTTGCGTGCCAAGCGTCGTGGCGGCGGGGTCGAAGGTCTGATCCAGGAGTTCTCTCTGTCCAGTCAGGAAGGGGTGGCGCTGATGTGTCTGGCCGAAGCCCTGCTGCGCATCCCCGATCGTGCCACCCGTGACGCTCTGATTCGCGACAAGATCAGCCATGGCGATTGGCGTGCGCACGTTGGCGAGTCACCCTCCTTGTTTGTGAACGCCGCCACCTGGGGCTTGATGTTGACCGGCCGGCTGGTCAGCGTCAATAGCGAAAAGAACTTGTCCTCTGCGTTGACTCGCATGATCGGTAAAGGTGGCGAACCCCTGATTCGCAAAGGCGTGGACGTTGCCATGCGCATGATGGGCGAGCAGTTTGTGACTGGGCAAACCATTGCGTCGGCCCTGGCCAATAGTCGAAAGTTTGAGGAACAGGGTTTCCGGTATTCCTACGACATGCTGGGCGAGGCCGCCACCACGGCGGAGGACGCCCAGCGCTACTACCAGGCCTATGAGCAGGCGATCCACGCGATTGGCCGGGCCAGTCAGGGACGTGGGATTTACGAAGGGCCTGGTATTTCCATCAAGTTGTCAGCCTTGCATCCGCGTTATAGCCGGGCCCAGCGCGATCGTGTCATGCGCGAGCTCTATCCGCGCCTATTGTCCCTGGCGCAACTGGCTCATCACTACGATGTGGGTCTGAACATAGACGCGGAAGAGGCAGATCGTCTTGAAGTCTCTCTGGATTTGCTGGACAAGCTGTGTTTTGATCCTTCGCTGGCCGGTTGGAATGGCATTGGCTTTGTGGTGCAGGCTTATCAGAAGCGCGCACCTTTTGTGATTGATTACCTGATTGATCTGGCCCGTCGCAGTGGCCATCGCCTGATGCTGCGTCTGGTCAAAGGCGCTTACTGGGATTCGGAGATCAAGCGTGCCCAGGTCGATGGACTGGAAGATTATCCCGTTTACACGCGCAAGGTTCACACGGATGTGTCGTATCTGGCCTGCGCCCGCAAGCTTTTACAGGCCCCCGACGCTGTATACCCGCAGTTTGCAACGCACAATGCGCAAACGCTGGCGGCAATCTATGTGATGGCAGGCCAGAATTATTACACGGGTCAGTATGAGTTCCAGTGCCTGCACGGCATGGGTGAGGACTTGTATGAGGAAGTGGTTGGCCCGATCAAAGAGGGTAAGTTGAACCGTCCATGTCGTATTTACGCCCCGGTCGGCTCCCACGAGACCTTATTGGCCTATCTGGTGCGTCGTCTGCTGGAAAATGGCGCCAATACCTCCTTTGTGAACCAGATCGGCAACGCGGATGTGGATCTGGATAAACTGGTTGCCGATCCCGTGGCCCAGGCCTTGAGCCTGCAACCATTGGGGCGTCCCCACGACAAGATTCCCCTGCCGCGCCAGCTTTACTGGAGTGCCGAGCAGCGCTTGAATTCGGCCGGTTTGGACCTGAGCAATGAGCATCGCCTGGGTTCGCTGGCTGCCACCTTGATGCAAACAGCTGCCTTGCCGCGCCAGGCTCAGCCTGTATTGGGTCAGGGCAATCCGGTCTGGGACGAGACCAAAGCGATATGGGTGCGCAATCCGGCCAATCATCAGGACGTGGTGGGGCAGGTCATGTATGCCACTTCGCAGGATGTGGAGCAGGCTCTGGAGGCTGCCAGTCATTATGCGCCGATCTGGCAGGCAACGCCGGTGCAGGAGCGCGCCGCCGCTTTGCAGCAGGCGGCTCAATTGCTGGAAGACAATATGCAGGATTTGATGGGCTTGCTGGTGCGTGAAGCCGGGAAGTCCTACGCCAATGCGATTGCCGAGGTGCGCGAAGCGGTAGATTTTCTGCGCTACTACGCCGGACAGGTGCTGCGTGACTTCGATAACGATGAGTATCGTCCTGTAGGCGTGGTGCTGTGCATCAGCCCCTGGAATTTCCCCTTGGCTATTTTTCTGGGGCAGGTATCGGCGGCCTTGGCCGCCGGTAACGTGGTTCTGGCCAAACCGGCCGAACAAACTTGCCTGATTGCGGCGGCGGCCGTAGAGCTGCTGCATAAGGCGGGGATTGCTCCCGGTGCCTTGCAGCTCTTGCCCGGTGATGGCCCATCCGTAGGTGCCCCATTGGCCGCCAGCGACAAGGTTAACGCTGTCATGTTTACAGGGTCGACAGCGGTAGCCCTGGGCTTGAATCGTCAATTAGCCCAGCGCCTGACGGCCGACGGGCGGGCAGTACCGCTGATTGCCGAAACCGGTGGCCTGAACGCCATGGTGGTCGACAGCTCTGCTCTGGCCGAGCAGGTTGTGTTTGATGTGCTGAATTCGGCCTTTGACTCGGCAGGCCAGCGTTGTTCGGCTTTACGCTTGTTGTGTATTCAGGAAGATGTGGCCGACCGCGTGCTGAACATGCTCAACGGGGCCATGCAGGAACTGAGCGTGGGCAATCCGGATCTGCTCAGTACCGACGTAGGCCCCGTCATTGACGAGGAGGCCCGTGCCGGTATCGAAGAGCACATTACGGCGATGCGTGAAGCAGGCTTCCGTGTTACCCAAAGCGAGCAAAGCCGCAGCCTGACCGGTACCTTTGTATTGCCGACGATTATCGAGATTGAGCAGGTCAAGGATCTGGAGCGCGAAATCTTTGGCCCGGTACTGCATGTGATGCGCTTTAAGCGTAGCGAGCTGGATGGCCTGATCGACCAGATCAACGAGCGTGGTTACGGCCTGACTTTTGGTGTTCACACCCGGCTGGACGAAACCGTAGAGCGCGTAGTCTCACGCATTCGGGCGGGTAATGTGTATGTGAACCGCAATATGGTGGGGGCGGTGGTCGGCGTGCAGCCCTTTGGTGGCGAAGGCTTGTCCGGTACCGGCCCCAAAGCGGGTGGCCCTTTGTATCTGCGCCGTCTGCTCAGTCGCTGTCCCCAAAACCTGCCTTTGCAGAGCTGGCAGCAGCACGGTATGGTCTTGCCCGGTCCCACCGGCGAATCCAATCTGTACCAGCTCCACCCGCGTGGGCGTGTGCTGTGCATGCCTGTGAGTGCGCAGGGCTGGCAGGCGCAGCGTGAGGCTTGCACTCGCAGTGGTAATCAGCCCGTCTTGCTGGATCGTCTGGGTCTGGGAGCGTGGCAGGATGCGCCTGCCGAACAAATTGCCATGTCCGATTTGGGTGAGGCAGATTATGATGCTGTTTTATTTGAAGGCGACAGTGACGAACTTCGACTGGTACTGGGTTACGTGGCTGAGCGCCCCGGTCCGATTGTCGGGGTTCAGGGCTTGTTGACACAGGAATTGGAGGGGGGCGCAACCTACGTGGTCGAGCGTTTGCTGCGTGAAGTCTCAGTCAGTACCAATACAGCGGCAGCTGGGGGTAATGCCAGTTTGATGATGGTTGGTTGATCTGGCAGGCACCCGTTTTTATGCACACGTTTGGTCGCACATTTCACCTGGAGCGGCGGCCCTGCGTTCTTTCTCACGGCACGGGCCCACTTGTAGTGCGGCTATATTAAAAAACGAAGGAGAACAATATGCAGTCCATCATGAGCTTTAAATTGGCCTTGGTATCGACAGCGGTTTTTGGGGCACTGGCAGCAGGTCCGGCGTTGGCCGCTGACAAGGTCATCAAGCTGGGTTTTGCCGCCCCCTTGACGGGCCCTCAGGCGCACTACGGTGAAGACATGCGCAATGGCCTGGTGCTGGCGCTGGAAGAGGCCAATGCCCAGAACATTGAAATTGATGGCGCGACCGCCCGTTTCGAGTTGGTCGCCAAAGATGACCAGGCTGACCCGCGCACGGCGGTTCAGGTCGCCCAGCAGATTGTGGACGAGGGTGTGGATGGCGTGTTGGGACACTTCAACTCGGGCACCACCATTCCTGCCTCGCGTGTGTACAACGACGCGGGTATCCCCCAGATCGCCATGGCCACCTCGCCCGAGTACACCCAGCAGGGTTACGACAATACCTTCCGCATGATGACCAGCGACACTCAGCAGGGCGCTGCCGTGGGTCAGTTCATCGTCAAGGATCTGGCCGCCAAGAAAGTGGCCCTGATCGACGACCGTACCGCGTATGGCCAGGGTCTGACGGATCAGGTGGCCCGTGCCGTGGAAAAAGCAGGTGGTCAGATTGTGGCGCGTGAGTACACCACGGACAAAGCCAACGACTTTACCTCCATTCTGACCAACATCAAGTCCAAGCAGCCTGACGCCATCTTCTTTGGTGGTTTGGATGCGCAGTCCGGCCCCATGAAGCGTCAGATGCAAACGCTGGATATCAAAGCGCCACTGGTATCCGGTGAAATGACCCGCAGTGACACCTTCTTGCGTCTGGCAGGCGGGGCGGCCAACGGGACCTACGCCTCTCTGGCTGGTGTGCCTTTGTCCACCATGGCTGCTGGCGAGAAGTTTGCCAAGGACTATCAGGCGCGCTTCAAGGCAGAGCCGGGTGTCTACGCGCCTTACGCGTATGACGGTGCCTGGAACATGATTACGGCCATGAAAGAAGCCGGTTCGTCCAAGGCTGAAGACTATCTGCCCAAGCTGGCTGCTCTGAAACGGAATGGTGCGACCAGCAACAACATCGCCTACGACCAGAACGGTGATCTGAAAGAAATTGCCGTCACCATCTACGAGGTCAAAGATGGCCAGTGGACGATGGTGAAAACCATGGTCAGCCAGGCGAACTAAGCCTTTCTGAGCCTGCAGTTTGAGCCCCTCGGGGCTCATCTTTACCGTGGCCTGTGTCTGGCAGGCCCACGCTCCCTGTTTTATCGTCATGCGCCGGGGCAGGGGGCAATGACCATGAGTCCCAATCTATGGAAATCCTGATACAACAACTAATAAATGGCCTGACCGTGGGCAGTGTCTACGCCCTGGTGGCGCTCGGCTACACCATGGTGTACGGAATTATTGGCCTGATTAATTTTGCGCATGGTGACGTCGTCATGGTTGGGGCGATGCTGGCCACGACAGTGGTGTTATCGCTGGTAGGCGCAGACCCGGCAGGCTTGTCTGCCTGGCTGATGGTCGGCTTGGCTTTGTTGGCCGCCATCCCTGTTTGCATGGGCATAGGCTGGACCGCCGAACGTTATGCCTATCGGCCCTTGCGTCGTGCGCCTCGTTTGGCGGCGCTGATTACCGCCATTGGTGTGTCCTTTATTGTGCAGAACTTGGCCATGATGATCTGGGGCCGCAATTATCTGAGTTTTCCGCACATTATTGAGCCCATGGTTTTCCAGGTGGGCGATGCGCGCATCAGCTTGCTGCAAATTCTGATTATTGTCGGTGCCGCCGCGATCATGTCCGGTCTGATGGTACTGGTGCATCGTACCCGTTTGGGCACTGCCATGCGCGCCACTGCCCAGAACCGGGAAGTGGCGGGCTTGATGGGGGTGAACATCAACACGGTGATTTCCGCCGCTTTTGTCATCGGTTCGGCCCTGGCTGCCGTGGCCGGTGTGATGATCGTCACTTATTACGGGGTGGCTCAATACACCATGGGCTTTATGCTGGGACTGAAAGCGTTTACCGCCGCCGTTCTGGGTGGCATTGGCAATTTGGGCGGCGCCATGCTGGGTGGCTTGCTGCTGGGCCTGATCGAAGCCTTGGGTGCCGGTTACATCGGTGACCTGACCAACGGCGTCTTTGGCAGCAACTATCAGGATGTGTTCTCGTTCATCGTGCTGATCCTGGTGCTGATTTTCCGTCCCTCGGGCCTGTTGGGTGAGCGTGTGGGAGATCGCGCATGAGTCTGAATCAAACATGGGGTGGATCGGGTTCGAAGCCGCGTCCTGCAACACCCGCCAAAGTCTGGGTCGGCGCGCTGCTGATCGGGGTGGTGCTGGCCATTTTGCCTTTTGTGTTGGGCATGGCCGGTCAGAGCTGGGTCCGTACCCTGAACTTTGCCTTGCTCTATGTGATGCTGGCACTGGGCCTGAACATCGTGGTGGGTTTTGCCGGCCTGCTGGATCTGGGCTATATCGCGTTCTATGCGGTAGGCGCCTATGTCTGGGCTATGTTGGCCTCGCCACATTTTGGATTGCATTTGCCCTTCTGGATGGTGTTGCCAGCCGGTATTGCCCTGGCAGCGGTATTTGGCGTTTTGCTGGGCTTTCCGGTGCTGCGCCTGCGTGGGGACTATCTGGCCATCGTGACTTTGGGGTTTGGTGAGATTATCCGCATCTTCATGAACAATCTGGATGCGCCCATCAACATCACCAACGGCCCGCAAGGGATCAATCGGGTCGATACCTTCAAGATTGGTGATTTCATATTCGGTAAAGCGGAAACCCTGTTTGGCATACGGATAACCGGGCCGGAAAAGTACTATTACCTGCTTTTGCTGATCACCCTGCTGATTGTGTTCATCTGCGTGCGCTTGCAGCACTCCCGTATTGGGCGCGCCTGGGAAGCCATTCGTGAAGATGAAATTGCGGCCAAGGCTATGGGCATCAATACCCGTAACGTCAAACTGCTGGCTTTTGCCATGGGCGCAACCTTTGGTGGCGTGGCCGGCGGTCTGTTTGCTTCCATGCAAGGCTTCGTCAGCCCAGAGAGTTTCAGCCTGACCGAATCGATCGCCGTGCTGTGCATGGTTGTGTTGGGAGGGATGGGACATATCCCCGGAGTGATCGTGGGTGCCTTGCTGCTTTCCGTCTTCCCCGAGTTGCTGCGCTCCGTCGTGGTGCCCTTGCAGCAAAGCGTGTTTGGCGACGTGATTCTGGACCCGGACGGCATCCGTATGCTCCTGTTTGGTTTTGCTCTGGTACTGGTCATGATCTACCGCCCGGAAGGGCTATGGCCCTCCGCGGTGCGCCGTCGTGAGCGCAAAATGAAGCAGGTGCAAGCATGAGTGTGACCATGAACCAACACGTAAAAGAGGGCGAGGTGCTGTTGCAGGCAGAAGGCTTGTCCAAGCGCTTCGGCGGTTTGCAGGCCTTGTCCGATGTCAGTTTCAGCATACGCAAAGGTGACATTTACGGTTTGATCGGCCCGAACGGCGCAGGTAAAACTACGCTGTTCAACGTGATGACGGGCCTGTATATCCCTGAGTCGGGCCGCTGCACCTTTGCGGGTCGTAACCTGACCGATTGCAAGCCCCATCAAATTGCTGAGTCCGGTTTTGCGCGTACTTTCCAAAACATTCGTTTGTTTGGCAGCTTGTCTGCCCTGGAAAACGTCATGATTGGTCGTCACGTCCGCACCCGCGCAGGCGTGCTGGGTGCGGTGCTGCGTAACCGCGCTACTCGTCAGGAAGAAGAGCAGATCGAGGCCCGTGCCTACGAGTTGCTGGATTACGTGGGCATCGCCCAGCACGCTAACGAGATTGCCCGGTCCTTGTCCTACGGTGACCAGCGCCGCCTGGAAATCGCCCGCGCCTTGGCAACCGATCCCATGTTGCTGGCCCTTGACGAACCGGCCGCTGGGATGAACCCGTCCGAGACCGTCGTCCTGCGCCAGCTGATTGAAAAAATCCGTGGTGACGGCATTACTGTCCTGCTGATCGAACACGATATGAAGCTGGTCATGGGCCTGTGTGACCGAGTCCTGGTGCTGGAATACGGCAAAGTATTGGCCGAAGGTAAACCTGCCGAAGTCCAGCATAACCCGCGTGTGATTGAAGCCTATCTGGGTGCGGGTGCTGCCAAAGAGCTGGGTATTACCGTTGAAGAGGAAAAGGCATGAGCACAGAACCGTTGATGCTGGATATTCGGGGCCTGGACGTGGCTTATGGTGGCATCCGGGCGGTACGCGGCCTGGACCTGCGAGTCGGGCAAGGCGAACTGGTTTGCCTGATTGGTGCTAACGGTGCTGGTAAAAGCACCACCTTGCGGGCTATTACCGGACTGGTTCCGGCGGCTGCCGGTCAGATTCAACACCAGGGCGAGAGCATAGTCGGCCTGCCATCACACCAGCTCGTGCGCCGTGGTGTGGTCATGGTGCCGGAAGGGCGGGGCATCTTTCCTCAACTGACGATTGAGGAAAACCTGGCCATGGGGGCATACACCCGCAAGGATCATCACGAAGTACGCCAGGATATCGAACGTATCTACACCCTGTTTCCGCGACTGGCTGAGCGTAAAAAACAATCGGCCGGGACGTTGTCCGGTGGGGAACAGCAGATGGTGGCCATGGGACGCGCCATGATTTCACGGCCGTCCTTGCTACTGTTGGATGAGCCGTCGATGGGGCTGGCCCCGATCATGGTTGAGCGGATTTTTGAGCTGATCCAGACCATTGCCAAAGAAGGCGTGACGATCTTGCTGATCGAGCAGAATGCGCGCTTGGCATTGGAACTGGGAGATCGGGGCTATGTGATGGAGTCGGGGCGGATTATTCTGGAAGGCCCGGCTGCGCAGTTGCTGCATGACCCCAAGGTACGAGCCGCGTATCTGGGGGAAGAGGATTTTGCTGCGTAAGTAGGATTTAGGATTAGAAAAAAAAGCCAATCAGCTCAGAGCTGATTGGCTTTTTGATTTTTGTGCTGGGTTTTATAAGTCACGCATACTAATCTTGAGGGGGCCGCTCTCGACCCGTTGCAGTCGTCTGAACGTGCTCGGCCAATGTCCGCTGTGCAGCGATTGCTGCCGATCACGTCTGCAAATCGTAGTACCGCTTTCTGCCAGGTGGCAGCCCACCCAGTGGCACTGCCTTCGGTCCTCAATAGCTGCTTTGGAGTGAGTAACGGTCAGCGAGTAAAAGGTCAGTCAATATGGTGCTGAATTTCAGCTATCACGGGAGATCTAGTGGTGCTATTGCATGGAACCTGCCGCTCATTTCAAGTGTCTGGCTGACATTCGAACCTTCCCTTTGCGCAGCGCTTGGGGTAGGCAGTCATTCGGGAATGTCACGTGATGCCAAGACTTTGGCGTCCTGGGTCATTTCTGCGATCTCCGATGTACGGCATACTTGATCGTTGACTGATCTCTGAGGAACGTACCGATGAATACTTCATCCAAGCGCTTGACCACTGCAGCCAAGGTCGGCAGCCTTTCGTTTGCGACTCATGCTGCAGAGACGGCCCCCCCTTACGCGAACACCCGATTTCTGCCTTTAGATGAAGGCCAGGTTGCATACGATGACACAGGCGGCAGTGGCCCACTGGTTCTGGCCATCCCAGGGATGGGTGATCTGCGTTCGGAATACCGGGCCCTGCGACCGCTGCTTCAGCAGGCCGGATATCGCGTCGTCACTATGGATGTTCGTGGACATGGGGACACTACAGCGCGTTGGCGTGACTATTCTGCGCATGCCGTCGGCCGTGATGCTTTGGCACTTATTGACCATTTGAACGCAGGCCCCGCAGTGATCCTGGGCAATTCATTTGCTGCGGGGTCTGCGTTGTGGGCGGCGCACGATGCGCCAACACAAGTACGTGCCGTCGTGTTGTTGGGGCCCGTGGTGCGTGACGGACAGCCATCATGGTTCGCCAAGACCGCCGTTACCGTAGGTTTTGCTGGCCCTTGGCGTGTGCTTTTCTGGTTGGCATTTTGGAACAGCCTATTTCCGTCTCAAAAGCCAGAGGACCACGCCGAAGCAAAAGCTGCGCTAGCCGCCAATCTCAGAGAACCTGGCCGCATGGAGGCGTTGCGCATGATGATCGGTATATCCAAAGCCGATACTGCCGCTATCGTCGAGCAAAGCCGTGTGCCAGCGCTGGTGGTGATGGGCACGAAGGATCCCGACTTTCCCGATCCTGTAGTTGAAGCGCGGTGGCTAGCATGTGCTCTTGGCTCCATCCCTCTGATCGTTGAAGGAGCAGGCCATTACCCGCATCTAGAGATGCCTGAGCGCGTGGCACCTGCACTATTGAGCTTTTTTGCACGCATCGGCACGAAGTGACTCATGTTTGCTTGCCGCAGACACCCAGATGGGCTTAGAGGCTCAGTGCCGGGAACGCCGAGCAGCCGCGGGGGTTATCCCAGTCCAGCGTTTGAAGGCGCGGTGGAAAGAGCTAGGGTCTGCAAAGCCCAGCAGGTAGACCACTTCGCCCAGTGCAAGGTGCTCATCGGCGATGTAGCGCATGGCCAGCTCACGTCGTACCTCGTCCATCAAGTAGGCAAAACGTGTGCCTTGATCGTCCAGTCGACGCTGAAGGCTGCGTTCGCTCAGGTTCAGGCACCGAGCCACTGCCTGCAGCGATGTCTGTCCGTGGGCCATGCCTTCGGCCAGTTGTCGTCGCACCAACGTGACAATATTCTCTGGTGGGCAATGGCTGGCTGCGAGCAGTTGCTCGGCATGGGCCATGACAATCCGCGACAAACCTGGATCGGCAGCAGGTATCGGGCGGTCCAACAGCTCGCTGGGCAGTACCAGACAAGACACAGAACACTTGACACGGGGTGTAACTCCAAAGACCTCTCGATACGCCTCGAGCTTGTCCAGTGCTGCATGCGCGAACTCGACGCTCAGCGCTTTCACCGGCTTACCGCAGAGCTGAGACGCAACCACCACCAGCGAGGCCAACGTGAACTCTGCGGCCTGCGGACATGGCCGCACGCCTACCACGTCGAATCTGTGCTCGATCCGTGTGGTTTCACCAATAGGGATGATCTCGAAAGTCGCGAGGTCGTGCAGAAGGCGGTTGTAGCGTGCCAGTCGCTGCAGGGCCGTGCGCAAGTCGGGCGCGGTACGCACGGCGTAATCCAGCACATCGAACTCTCCCGGGCGGATCAGACCTGCGGCAAACAAGCCAAACGATGGTTTTTGGGTCAAGTCCGCTGCGCGCGTCCACAGGTGCTCCTCCACCGCAAGCGGCATGCGTGCTTCAGGATCACTCAGCCATTCGGCGTTAAATCCTGTGCTGGACATCAAGTGTGCAGGCTGTACGCCCAAGACGCTGGCACTATGAATGATCAGAGCTCCAATTCGGGCGGAAACTTTCGGACTAGAGGTGCGCGTCGTCATCGTCGGTGCATGTATATCTACAGGAGTCAATACCCGAAGCACATTCTATCCTGTGTTTGGGCAGGGCTTCATCACCATGCAAACCACTGTCTCACCGATTACAGATGCCGCGTCTCAAGTCAAGCCTCGCCATCAGGCGTCTCTCTACCTGAGCCTTTTGCGTCGCGCATGGTGATGGTCACTTGTGCTTATTCACCTCTACAACCTACAGCACCACGCAACAACCGTGACGTCGCTCATCAGATTCACACGTCAGTGCACATTCACTGCCGACCGCGCCAAGGGCATGACCAGCCACGCAACGGAGTTTGGATCCTGCGCTATTCATGTTTAGAAAGCCACGCTGTTGTTATCAGGCAATGAGTTTGACCCTGACGTGGCGTCATACTTGAGGATTGTATTCATGCAAACAATCGACTCTGAAATCAGATCAAACGACCATTTTCGATACACTGGCGATTTACAGTCTTGGCTTCAAGATACGCTGAACGCTTTCTCAACTGGACAAGGTGCCTCAGTGCCGTGCGGCGACTGGAAGGCTTGCTGTCGGGCCGGGTATTTCATTCCGGTTCACCGGCATGAGTGGTCTACCCGTGCGGCCATTCATGCGCGCTTGCTCGTCACACCTCCCGCCCACTGCGACGATGGCAACTACCAACTGATCAGCACGATCCGGTGCGGTCACTGTGCGTTACTCAAAGAAGATGCTTGCTCCATCTACCGCGAGTGGCCACAGACATGCCGCGACTACGACTATCGGCTTTTTGCGTCATCAGGGCTTCTGTCTGGCCATGGCGAAATTGACCAACAAATCGCCCGCGGGCGCTTTCACTACGGCAACGAGGAAAGCAGGCATACGCACGCGGCCAGCCGGGCAACGACAGGCTTTGGCATCAACCACGCAGGGGCGTTCCCAGAAGGGCGCGTTCCCTAGCGGCCCGCCGACATCGTTGTGGTGGCCATCAAGGCACATCTGGTCGTTCTTGGCGCCACGGTGCAAAGTGGTGTCCCTGAAACCATTGCCCAAGTCATTGTGCAGGCTTGCCGCGCGTTTGATGCAACAGCTCGCCTCGCATTCAGAACGATACACACCGCATGAGGCCCCCTTTGAAATCATCGAATTTGACAGTTGGTGAGGTCGCCCGGCGTACCGGCCTGACGGTGCGAACGCTGCACCACTACGATGCGATTGGGCTGGTTCAACCCAGTGGCAGGAGTGAGTCGGGCTACCGGCTCTACAACGCGCGTGACATCGAGCGCCTGCACTCGGTCACGTCCCTCAAACAACTCGGTTTGAGCCTGGATGTCATTGGTGTGGCGTTGGCTGGGGGCGGCATCGCCCCGCTTGAGTTGGTTGGCCGTCAGATCATGGAAGCGGAGCGCACGATCGAGCAGGCACGGGCGCTGAAAGAAAACTTGCAGCTGCTGCACGATACTTTGCTCACCAACAACGGCGGGGAGGACAACACGGAGGCCTTGCTGGCAGGCGTGCACTTGCTGACGAGCTACCAACGCTTTCTTCCGGTGCATGGTATCCGCAAACTACTGGGTAAATGGCGCCAAGCGCGGCCACGCTGGGAGCCTCTCGCCGCTGCCCTCAGCCACTGTCAACGCTCTGATGCGCCCGTGGACATGCCAGAAGTGCAACGCCTGGCGCAGCAGTGGATGAACGTGGCCATGGCCGTCTTCGGCGGTCAACTGAGCGCCGTCATGCAATGGACACAGATGCACCGCCAAGCCCCAGAGACGGCTGCCCATGCTGGGCTGGATCCGGCATTGCTCACGTACTTGGAGCGGGCGATTGGCGCGCGCATGGCCGCGCTGGAGCGACACCTGAGTGCCGAAGACCTGGCACGACTGGATGGCTCCTTAGGCCCAGAGTGGGAGAAGTTCACCGCCGACGGACACGCTTTGCTGCAGGCAGGCACCTTGCCGAACACGCCAGAGGCATGCGCGCTGCATGCCCGCTATCTGGATCTGCTTGCCAGAACCGTGCGCCACGACGCAGCGCTGGCCGAGAAGATGCGTCAAGCCTATAGTGCCGAGCCCATCTTGGCCCACGGGCATTTCGTTTCGCCCGAGCTTCGCGCTTATCTCGCACAAATCACCCCTTGACTCTCACGCTACGTCAGGTTCGAAAGTGCGGTTTTTACCCATTGGAGATTCTGACGATGCACAACCTACCCACGCTTTCCGCCCCCTGCCCGAGCCCATCCGCATTGCGCGTTGCCACCGCGCGCGCCTTGCATCAGTTGCTGGAGCAGCAGCGCGTGCTGGAAGATACGTTCGCACTGGGCTGTCTCGGGCCAGAAACCGCCGCCGCGCTGATGCTGGACCCGGATGCCCACAACGACGTGACGGCCCGATCACTGCGCGCCGGGATTGTGGTGCGCTCAAGGTTCGCTGAAGATCGCCTGCTCAAAGCCATCGCCTTGGGGAGCCGCCAGTACGCCATCATCGGCGCGGGGCTGGACACCTGGGCCCTGCGAGCCGCGCAGGCTCTGCCAACCATCGACGTGTTTGAGCTTGACCAGCCAGCCATGCAGGCGTGGAAGCAGGGCGTGTACGCCGAAAACGGTTGGGCAACACCTGCTCGACTCCGCTGGGTGTCGGCCGACTTGCGCGAAGTCACGGTAGATGATGCGCTCACGCAGGGGGGCGTCGACATGTCTGCCCCCACGGTCGTGTCGATACTTGGCGTGCTGGTGTACTTCCACCCACCGGCTGTGGAGCGCACGATCCACGTGCTGCGCACGTTGCCCATCGGCTCGACGCTCATCATGGATTACCGTCTGGACGAGCAGTGCCTGCCTCCCATCGAGCGAACGATGATGCAGTTCACTGCGCATGTCATGGCGGCCGGGGGGGAGCCCTGGCAGTCATCGGGCACGCCCGAACAGATGAAGGCTTTGCTGGCTACGGCTGGATTCGATGTCGAAGAGGATCTAGGCCCTGCAGAACTCAATTACCGCTACCTTGCACGACGCCGTGATGGGCTGCAGATTGCCGGTGGCGGCTTCCGCTACCTCAGTGCTATCAAGGCCCGCTGATGGTGCGCCGCTACGACCTCGTCATGTTTGATTTGGATGGCACCCTGGCCGACTCGTTGGGTTTCTTTATACGTACGCACAATCTCTTGGCAGCCAAGTACCACTTCCAGCCCATCCAGCCGCATGAGGTCGAGCTGCTGCGGCAGCGTTCGCCGTGCGAAATCATGGACCACCTTGGGCTGCCAAGGTGGAAGCTGCCATTTGTTTCCCGGGATTTCGTGCGTTTGATGCGTCTACACGGCCAGGAAGTGTGCATGTTCGCCGGGGTGGAGCGGGTTCTGCGCGACCTCCATGCGCATGGACTCCAGCTGGCAGTTGTCAGTTCCAACTCGGTAGAGAACTGCCGACGCATTCTCGGCGAAGACCTGTGTCGCTTGATGTCATGCATCGACGGCGGCGCTTCGCTTTTCGGCAAACGCACAAGAATTCTTCGCGTGATGAAGAAACTTAGCATTCAACCGGGCCAGGCGATCTATGTGGGAGACCAGTTGACCGATGCTGATGCGGCCCGGGCGGCGAGCGTGGCTTTCGGTGCGGTGTGTTGGGGTTATGGTGCACCGCAGGCTTTGGCTCAAACTTCGCCCGAGGTGACATTTGAGACTGTTGATACACTTCGGTTGTTGACCTGCAATCCGCAGCCAATCTGATTGAGCCAATCTCCAGTGACAGCTTGTAGGTGCGGAGCAGACCTATCTAGAGGATTTGATGCAACGGCTGCTTTGCTAGCAGCAGTCATTGGTTTTGCTGACTTGAACGGCAGCAACCAGCCTGAAGCCGTCGCTTGTTGCAATGCCTCGGAGGACCGCTCCTGACCGAAAGCTGCCTTGATGAGCTGAACGTTATCGTTCTACTGGGGATATCCATCTGGCATTGTCAAAGAAGGTCCTGCAATTAAGCAGCCACACCAAACAAAGCACCGACGCCAGCCGTTAGCCCCATCGCCAATGCCCCCCAGAAGGTCACGCGGGCGGTCGAGACGAATAGCGGAGCGCCACCTGCCTTGGCGGCGATCAAGCCTAGAAGGGCGAGAAAGAGCAGCGAGCTGCCTGCGACATACCACATGAGTGCAGCCGTCGGCAGCAGCAGAACCACCAGCAAAGGCAGCAGGGCACCTGCGGCAAATGTCGCAGCCGAGGCCAGTGCGGCCTGTACCGGTTTGGCCGCCAAGGTCTCTGATATGCCAAGCTCGTCTCGCGCATGGGCCCCGAGTGCGTCGTGGGCCATTAGCTGGGTCGCGACATGTGACGCCAGATTTTCATCCAGGCCCCGATTGATATAAATGGCTGTGAGTTCGGCATGTTCCTGCTCAGGGTTCTTCGCCAGTTCTGCTTTCTCGCGGGCCAGATCTGCGCTCTCTGTATCGGCTTGTGAACTGACTGATACATACTCACCGGCCGCCATGGACATGGCACCAGCGACCAGGCTGGCAACGCCTGCAACAAGAATGCTCTTGGCACTTGCTCCTGTGGCCGCCACCCCCAAGACCAAGCTGGCTGTCGAGACAATCCCGTCATTCGCCCCTAAAACAGCGGCTCGAAGCCAGCCTGTACGGTGCGTCTTGTGTCTTTCAGTATGTCTCATAGATAGCCCCAGATTGGTGTGTGGTTGCGTACGGTGCCGGTCGTATGACGTATGGCCTGTTTAAGTGAAGCATGAAGCGCGCGCTGTCAGTCCCGGCATCTAATTAACCATCATCAGGATCAACAGTCATGCGATATTGACGCCAGTATGGTTGTCTGCGTGCCGTTCTTCGCGTGAAACCGTGGTGAATCTACATGCCCCCCTGCACCACTTATTTACAAGCAAAGCATACACAAGTCTGTGAAGACTGCGGCAAGACATGATCCTGTTGGTGGGCTAGCGCGTGGGCGAGCGAATGAATGTGGTAGGGGAGTGAGTCGGGGGTATCACTCAGCACCGTCGGTGACAGCCACTTCGGGCCATGATTGGCATACTCAGCGGCAGCGGTTTTGGTAAGCTGGTACTTGGCATCACCAGTGAGTAAGGTCCTGCTGGTGCGATTGCTTGTTTCTCTGTCCTCCATTCAAAGAAGGTGCTCCATGAAGATTTTGATGATTCTGACTTCGCACGATCAACTGGGCAACACAGGTCAAAAAACGGGTTTCTGGCTGGAGGAGTTCGCTGCGCCTTATTACGTCTTTAAGGACGCGGGGGCGCAGATCACGGTCGCGTCGCCACAGGGTGGGCAGGTGCCACTGGACCCCAAGAGCGACGATCCTGCGGCGCAGACCGATGACACACGCCGTTTCAAGGAAGATCCCGCCGCCCAGGCCTTGCTTGGCAACACGCATAAACTGAAGGAGGTTGCCGCCGCCGACTTTGATGCTGTGTTTTATCCCGGTGGCCATGGGCCATTGTGGGACTTGGCCGAAGACCCCTTATCCATTGCGCTGATCGAAACCATGCTGGGCGCCGGCAAGCCGGTCGCTGCGGTCTGCCATGCACCCGGCGTATTGCGTCGTGTCAAGGCGCCTGATGGCACGCCGCTGGTTCGGGGTAAATCCGTCACCGGTTTTGCCAATAGCGAGGAAGAGGCTGTCGGCCTGACCGATGTTGTGCCATTTCTGGTGGAAGACATGTTGAAAGAGAACGGCGGTAATTACAGCAAAGGCGGTGACTGGCAACCCTATGTGGCCAGCGATGGCTTGCTGATCACTGGTCAGAACCCGGCCTCGTCCAAACCGGCCGCCCAGGCCTTGCTGAAGCTCTTGGGCTGACCCAGCCTAGCCAACGATGCTGTGCGCAGCATCGTTGCTGCGGTGGTTCTTGCGCCTGGTAGGGCCGAGGTACGTTCAATTGTTCTGGCAGCCATGGTGTTTGGACGTTGAGACAGCTAAAAGTGCTTGGGTGGTCAGTTGTACCTTTAACTGCTCACGGCGATCGCGCTACTGCGGGCCGTTGCGGCGGCAGGCCTGAATATCCAGTGCGCTCGTGGTTGCGCCAGCCTCACGCTTATGAGACCGGCCATGTGTGTGGCCCTGCAACTCAAGTTGTATGCCCTTTGCCTGACACTGAGGGGCAATGAGCAGCAATGCATCCAAATGGCGTGACAAAGCAGCTGAAAACGTCGCTCGAGGCTACAATGTAAAATTCTTGAAACCTAATCTATATGCTGGGACGCTTCGCGATGCGACGAGTGACACGCAGCTTGCGTCAGCGGCTGATCATGATTTTCGGTGGAGTTTCGCTGCTGTTGGGGCTTGTGTCCTCCGTCGTGATCGAGAATAGAGCCACACAGACCTTAACATCCCTCGGCCAAGACAAGCTGGAAGAAATCTCTCGCTCAATTGCCAGGGTGATGTCCCAGAGTTTGGTAGAACGCCGCCGTGAGATCGATCTTATCAGCCGCTTGCCAACCCTGACTCTTGAGGACTGGCAAACCGAGTCTGTACGGACCATTATTGATGCCGTTAAACAAGGCTATCGGCCTTACGCCTGGATGGGGCTAAGCGACATCAACGGTCGTGTCATTGTGGCCTCCGACGGTCTGCTTGAAGGCGTTGATGTCAGTGCTCGCCCTTGGTTCATCAGGGGTAAAGAACGCTTGTTTACGGGCGACGTTCATGAAGCCCTACTTCTGGCTCGTCATCTTCAGCCCTCCGCATCCCCGTCTGAGCCTCTGCGTTTCATTGACTTTGCCGCCCCGGTCCGCAACAGCCAAGGCGAAATAATTGGAGTCATTGCGACACACGCGCATTGGACGTGGATCGAAGCGGTCATCAAGGAAAGTGTCAGCCAGGAGCATACCAGTCATCAGATTGATGTCTTTCTTGTCGATCGGGCAGGGCAAGTACTGTACACACTTTCAAGAACGCGTGAAGTCGAGCTATTCGGTACCTCATCTGCCAGCGGTGCACTCAACCTCACCTTAACTGAGGACATGTTCAAGGAATATATTTCAGCTCGTGCCGCCATCGTCGGCCCAGGCTCGGAAGACCTTGGATGGTCGGTTGTCGTGCGCCAGCCACGCGAGATTGCACTTGCCAGCGTCAGCATCCTGCACCAGCAGATGCTCTGGCTCGGAATCGGTCTTTCCCTGCTGCTGGTCGTGCTGGCTGACCGGGCCGCTGTCCGGTTCAGCAGGCCGTTGCAAGACATTGAAAGAACCGCGTCTCAGATCAACGCGGGCAAAGAGGACGTCAATTTTTCTGTTAAATCCAGTGGAATCCGCGAACTCGACTCCTTGAGCCTGTCGCTTGCTGGCATGACGCATACGCTGATAACGCGCAAAACAGCGCTACAAGACCTGAATCAGTCGCTTGAGTCTCAGGTGCTGGCTCGAACCGCCGACCTGACAGAAGCGAACAGGAAGCTGGAGTCGCTCGCCTCCACAGATGGTTTAACGGGTTTAGCCAATCGACGCCAGTTCGACAAAATCTTGCTGGAAGAAATTGCACGCGCTCGTCGTCATTCTCATCCTCTTGCGCTAATCCTGCTGGACATTGATTTTTTCAAGCATTTCAATGATCGCTATGGTCATCAAGCCGGTGATGACTGCCTGCGAGCTGTGGCGCAGGCCCTCAAGAGGGTGGGCCGACGCTCGAGCGATTTTGTGGCCCGCTACGGGGGTGAAGAGTTCGCGATTATTTTGCCTGAAACTCCATGCGCTAAAGCCCTGGAGCTGGCAAAGGCCGTTTGCACCACCGTGCGATCCTTGGACATCCCGCATTCGGACTCACCCATCGGGTTTGTCACAATCAGTGCGGGCGTCACCTGTCTCGACACACGCGATCCTCAACCCGCGATCACACTTGTGTCGCGTGCTGACGCGGCGCTCTATAAGGCTAAAGTCAGCGGTCGCAATCAAGCATTCCTCGACAATTCTGGCCATTTGGACGGTAGGGGCAAGCCTACGGCCTGAAGGCTTGAGTTGCTGGGTGGTGGGGGATTGACGTCATTGAGCCGGGCAGCCTCCGAGGGCGCGACGCGTGAGAGTACGGTAGGTCGAAACCGTGTGGACCTAGTGTTCTCGTTGGCGTTGTGTCACCTAAGACTTCCTTAGCAGCGCAAGCGCTGTTTATCTGGCTGTATCTCATCCAGCGTTTGCTACTAGCCTACTGCCAGCGCGCCTTGCGCCAAGCCTCGTGTTCCCTAGCGTCAAGAAACGACCAGGCTACAAACCGACTTTGCTTTTGACCTTGCGTCATTTCAACTGTCTGTATCTTGAAGGCCTTGGCCTTCCTCAAAGCAGACAAGATTCCAGGTAAGTTCGACGCTTTGGACACCAAGCTGCTGAACCATAGCACTTGCCGGCCTACAATCGTGCTTTCTTCTATCATGCGGCGTATAAAGCGTGCTTCACCACCCTCACACCATAGCTCTGCATGTTGCCCACCGAAATTCAGCACAGGCGCCTGTTGTTTAGGCACCGCCTTGCCCAGTCCGCGCCATTTGCGCTGGCTGCCGCTTAAGGCCTCATCGAGCGATGAATGAAAGGGCGGGTTGCATAGCGTCAGGTCAATGTAGTCATTTGCACCCAGGACCCCTTTAAAAATATGGGCGGGCGATTTCTGTTGACGTAACTTGATGGCAGCCGACAGGCCGGGATTGGCATGAATAATCGTGCGCGCCGATGTTAAGGCACTTGCGTCAATGTCCGTGCCCAGAAACTGCCAGCCATACTCGGCATGACCAATCAAAGGGTAGATGGCATTTGCGCCGACGCCAATATCAAGGACACGCACTGCTTCACCGCGGGGAATGCTCCCCTTATTGCTGTTGGCTAGCACATCGGCCAAGTAGTGCACGTAATCGGCACGCCCAGGAATAGGAGGGCACAGGTAATTGGCCGGGATATCCCAATGTGCTATGCCGTAAAAGCTCTTGAGCAGGGCGCGATTCAGGGCTTTGACGGCATTCGGATCTGCGAAGTTGATGCTTTGATCGCCGTAGGGATTGACGAAAACGAAAGCTGCCAGTTCGGGTGTCTCTTTGATCAGGGTGTCAAAGTCATAACGGCCCTGATGGCGGTTACGCGGATGGAGTTGAGCCGCTGTTTTGTTTGATGTGGCTCGTTCAGCGTTGGAACTACCTGTTTTGTGAGAGGGCATTGAAGTCCGAAAATGGCTTGGGTCAGTCTGAATCGTGGCGCTGGCACGCGTGTAGAGCATCGTGTCAGGGCTGTAAAGGAGCGATGCCTGCTGTTGTGGTCAGGCGGGTGTGCATCGCGTCCTTCTCTCGCCTTAAGGCTTAATGCTTGCCTGTGCTGCCAAAGCCGCCTGTGCCACGTTCTGTCTCAGTAGAGAACTCGCTTACCAACTGCAGCGCAACTTGCACGACTGGCTGGAACATGAGCTGAGCGATACGTTCGCCGGGCTGAATGACATAGTCCTGGTCGCTGTCGTTGGCCAGAATCACCCCGATCTCGCCGTGGTAGTCGGCATCAATCACGCCAATGCCTTGTGCAACCCGCACACCGTGTTTGAGGGACAGGCCCGAGCGTGAGGCGACGATGGCAACCAGACCAGGGTCCATCATATTAATGGCCAGTCCGGTTTTAACCAGTGTGCGGCCGCCTGCGGCCAGGGTGACGGCTTCGCTCAGGCAAGCACGCAGGTCCATGGCAGCAGAGCCGTCCGTGGCGTAGCTGGGGGCTTCAATGGTCGTGCCCAACAGATCATTGACGATGCGGGCTTCAATACGGCGATGCATAGACGGTATCCTGAAAAAAAGAGGCAGCGCATCTGCTTGGCGCTGCCCGCAATCATAAAAGAGAAAAAGCGTTAAAGCCGCTGGGCGATATTTTGTACCAGTTGACGTGCAGCCAGCAGTTTATCCTGGGCAGGCCAGTGCATATGGCCTTGCTCGTCAAATAGCACGAGTTCGGTGTCGTCGGCGTTCATGGCGCGCTGGGCCAGGTTGGCAACCAGCAAAGGCACATTTTTACGCTGGCGCTTGGCCTGGGCGTGCTCGATCAAATTGTCTGTCTCGGCGGCAAAGCCGACGCAGAAAGGACCGTTCTTAAGTGCGGCAACCTCGGCCAGAATATCGGGATTGGGGCTGAATTGCAGGTTTGGTGTGGCTTGCTCAGACGTCTTTTTAATCTTGATGTCGCTGGCATTGCTGACGTACCAGTCGGCCACCGCTGCAACGCTGATGAAGATATCGGCATCATCCACTTGAGACATGACGGTGGCGTGCATTTGGCGGGCCGTTTCCACGTTGATGCGACGCACCTGGTAAGGCGTTTCCAGTGCAACCGGCCCTGAGACTAGCGTGACGTGTGCACCAGCCTCCTGAGCCGCCCGTGCAATGGCGTAGCCCATCTTGCCGGAGGAGCGGTTGCTGATGACGCGCACCGGGTCAATCGGCTCGCTGGTAGGGCCAGCGGTAATCAGCACGCGTTTGCCCGCCAGCAGTTTGGGCTGAAAGAACGCCGTCAGCTCAGCAAGCAGTTGGGCCGGTTCCAGCATGCGCCCGTCGCCGGTTTCACCACAGGCCTGGTCCCCTGTGCCGGGGCCCAGAATATGCACACCGTCGCGGCGTAGTTGTTCCACATTGCGCTGGGTAGCCGGATGCAGCCACATTTCCCGGTTCATGGCCGGGGCCAGCAGTAGCGGGCAATGACCACGGGCGATGCACAAGGTACTGAGCAGGTCGTCGGCCAGGCCATTGGCCAGCTTGGCCATGAAGTTGGTGCTGGCCGGCGCAATCAGAATGGCGTCTGCGTCCCGGCTGAGCTGGATGTGGGCCATATTGTTAGGTACACGTGCATCCCACAGATCGGTATAGACCGTGCGGCCCGACAAGGCCTGAAAAGTGACCGGGCTGATAAAACGCGTGGCCGATTCGGTCATCACGACATCAATCCGGGCGCCCAGGTCCTGGCTGCGACGCAAGAGTTCGGCGGTTTTATAAGCAGCGATGCCGCCGGTGATGCCAAACACCAGTTTTTTATTGCTAAGCATAGGACATGATCCTTACAGACTCAGGAGCGCTGTCGTTTGTTGCGGCGCATGCGCAGAAACTCATCCAGCACCAACAAGGCAGCGCCGCAGCTAATGGCGACGTCGGCAATGTTGAAGGCTGGAAAGTAGGACTGATTCCAGTAAAAAAGCAGGAAATCCACAACGTGACCATGCATCAGACGATCGACCACATTACCAACCGCCCCGCCCAGAATCAGGCTCAGTGACAGGCAGAACAAGGGCTGTTTGGCGGATCGACGCAGCATGGTCACGATAAACACCGTGGCAATGGCGGCAATGCCGACAAAGAACCAGCGTTGCCAGCCCTGGCCGCCGGCCAGGAAACTGAACGCAGCCCCGGGGTTGTAGAGCAGGGTGAAGTCAAAAAAAGGCAGGATGTTCCAACGTTCCTGATAGAACAGGTTGCTGTCGAAATACTGCTTGGTCCACTGGTCCAGACCTACGATCAAGGCGGCCAGACCAATCCAGGCCCAGAACTGCCGGGAGGGCAGTCGGGCCTGGTCGGGAGAAGAGGCCATGTCCTGATCAGGCATGGTGACGCACTTCGCCTTCGCCAAACAGATTGTCCTCGCAACGACCACACAGGGTGGGGTGCTCGGCGCTTTGGCCTACGTCAGGGCGATGGTGCCAGCAGCGCTCGCACTTGGCCTGTTCGGTAGGGGTGACATCAATGCGCAAGTCGCCTTCGCCAGCGTGCACGTCGGCACGGGAAACGATCAGCATGAAGCGCAAGTCTTCGCCCAGGGAGCGCAGGAATTCCAGATCCTGATCTTGGGCGTAGATGTCGATCTCGGCAGCCAGGGACGAACCGATGGCGCCGGTGCTGCGTACATCTTCAATACGACGCATCACGTCGGCACGGATGGCGCGCAGACGCTGCCATTTGGCGCTAAGTGCCGACTGCTCGCCTTGCTCGGGCAAGGCATGGAACAGTTCGGTGAAGATGGTGCCGCTAGGAACCGAACCACCGTGCATGTCGCGCCAGGCTTCTTCTGCCGTGAAGGACAGGATAGGGGCCATCAGCTTGAGCAGTGTCTGGGTCAAGTGATACAGCGCGGTCTGAGCCGAGCGGCGGGGCTGACCCTCTTTAGCGGTGGTGTACAGGCGGTCTTTCAGAATATCCAGGTAGAAAGCCCCCAGATCTTCAGAGCAGAAGGTTTGCAAGCGGGCCACGATAGGATGGAATTCGTAGCGCTTGTAGTTCTCCAGCAGGTCGGCCTGCATGTCGGCGGTCATTTGCAGGGCGTAACGGTCGATCTCGATCAATTGATCAACAGGCACTGCATGTTGGGTGACATCGAAGTCGGCCAGGTTACCCAGCAGAAACTTCAAGGTATTGCGGATACGGCGGTAGCCTTCCACAACACGCTTCAGAATTTCATCGGAGATGGACAGCTCGCCCGAATAGTCCGTGGAGGCGGCCCACAGGCGCATGATTTCGGCGCCCATCTTGTCGGCAATCTCTTGCGGCTTGATGATGTTGCCCAGCGATTTGCTCATCTTGCGGCCATTGCCGTCCACCACAAAGCCGTGAGTGAGCAGGGCTTTGTACGGTGCGCGACCGTACAACATGCAGCCAGTCAGCAAGGAGGAATGGAACCAGCCACGGTGTTGGTCCGAACCTTCCAGGTACAGATCGGCAGGCCATTGCAGCTTGTCGGCGTGCGAACCGTGCGTGGTGTGATCCTTGCCGCCCAAAACGGTGGCGTGCGTGGTGCCTGAGTCAAACCACACGTCCAGCGTGTCGCGGTTTTTCTCGTACAGATCGGCCTCGTCGCCCAGGAGCTCACGCGGGTCCAGGTTCTGCCAGGCTTCGATACCGCTTTTTTCGATGCGTTGAGCGACTTGTTCCATCAGCTCGGGCGTGCGCGGATGCAGCTCACCCGTTTCCTTGTGTACAAAGAACGCCATGGGTACACCCCATTGACGCTGTCGCGACAAGGTCCAGTCAGGGCGGTTGGCGATCATGGCATGCAGGCGGGCGCGACCCCAGGAGGGGTAGAACTCGGTGTTGTCAATGGCTTCCAGCGCCATCTCGCGCAGCGTGCGGCCACTGCTGTTTTCCTTGTCCATGCCGGCAAACCATTGGCTGGTGGCGCGGTAGATAATGGGGGTTTTGTGGCGCCAGCAGTGCATATAGCTGTGTGGGTGTTGCTCGGTCTTGAGCAAAGTGCCAGCGTTTTGCAAGGTTTCCACGATTTGTGGGTTGGCCTTCCAGATCAGCTGACCGCCAAACAGAGGCAGATTGTCAGCGTAGTGCCCATTGCCCATGACGGGTTTGAGCATATCGTCGTCCTTCATGCCGTGGGCTTTGCAGGAGATAAAGTCCTCAATACCGTAGGCAGGGGCCGAGTGAACCACGCCAGTACCGCTGTCCAGGGTGACATAGTCGCCCAGGTACACGGGGGAGCGGCGCTGATAGCCAGCATCCACCTTGGCCAGCGGGTGATCAAATTCGATCAGGTTCAGGGCTTCACCCGTCGTGGTGGCAACAATCTGGCCGGTCAGCCCCCATTGTTCCAGACAGGATTTAACCAGATCCTCAGCTACGATCAGCATGGAGCCAGTCGCGCGTGCCGTGTCCAGTTTGACCAGGGCGTAGCGGATTTCGGGGTGGACGTTCAGCGCCTGGTTGGCAGGGATGGTCCAAGGAGTGGTGGTCCAGATGACGATGGCGCCATCGTCCACGTTGCTTACGCCAAAAGCGCTCGCCAATTTGTCTTTCTGGGCGAAGGGGAAAGCCACATGCACGGATGGGTCGGTGCGATCCGCGTATTCAACCTCGGCTTCTGCCAGGGCCGAGCCACAGTCAAAACACCAGTTCACCGGTTTCAGGCCACGAAAGACGAAACCCTTTTGCATGATCTTGGACAGCGCGCGCAGCTCGTCGGCTTCGTTGCTGAAGTTCATGGTCAGGTAGGGATTCTCCCAGTCCGCCAGCACGCCCAGACGTTTGAAGTCCTTGCGCTGGCTCTCGATCTGCTCCAGCGCGTAGGCACGTGCCTTGGCCTGAACGTCGGCCACAGGCAGGCTCTTGCCGTACTTCTTTTCAATCTGAACTTCAATGGGCATGCCGTGGCAGTCCCAGCCAGGCACATATTGCGCGTCAAAGCCAGCCATGTTGCGGCTCTTGACGATGATGTCTTTCAAAATCTTGTTGACCGCGTGCCCGATGTGAATGTCACCGTTCGCATAGGGCGGGCCGTCGTGCAAAATGAACTTGGGACGACCGGCGCTGGCTTGCCGAATTGCTGCATAGACTTTGTTTTCTTCCCACTGGCTAATCCAGCCCGGCTCACGTTTGGCGAGATCACCACGCATGGGAAAAGGCGTGTCGGGCAAATTGAGAGAGTTTTTATAGTCCATTTGAAGCAAAGTAGTCGCGAGCGCGTTGTGCATCGTTGTCGATGGCAGCGATCATTGTGATGAGGTCAGGGAATTTTTCTTCGTCCCTGACAAATTCCAGAAATTCTATACGGGCAAGTTTACCGTAAGCATCCAGGCGTTGGTCCAGTAAATGCACCTCCAAGAGCAGCCGTCCCTGGTCGATGACGGTTGGGCGCACGCCCAGGGAGGCAATGCCGGGCAGAGCCTGCCCGGCCAGTCCGTGAACGCGAACCACGTACACGCCCGAGCGGGCGGCACAGTGCTCAGGGACACGGACATTGAGTGTCGGGTAGCCAATATCCCGGCCCAGCTTCTGGCCATGAATGACATGACCACTAATGTGAAAAGGTTTGCCCAGCAGCGCACGGGCGCGGTCCAGTTGACCGACGGCCAGGGCGGTGCGCACTTCCGAGCTGGAAATGCGGCGGCCATCGGCATCGGCCACGTCGTGCAAGGTCTCGACACTAAAACCATGACGTTTGCCCGCTTCGCGCAACATCTCAATGTCGCCGGCGCGTTTGTGGCCATAGCGGAAGTCTTCGCCCACCAGTAGCCAGCCCGTATTCAGGCCCTGAACCAGAATGTCTTCAATAAAGGTTGCTGCCGACATGTCGGCCATGGCCTGGTTGAAACGGGCCAGATAAATTTGTTCAATGCCGCACTGGTGCAGGGCCTCGACCTTGTCCCGCAAGCCGCTGATTTGCGTCGGTATCAGTTCGGGCCGTTGGCCGCGCTGCGCGAAAAAGGCGCGTGGGTGCGGGGTGAAGGTCATGACACAGGAGCTAAGACCTTGCTGGCGGGCCACGTCATTGACGCGGTGCAAGATGGCCTGGTGGCCCAGATGCACGCCGTCAAAATTACCAATGGTGACCGCGCTGCGGGCCGTGCTGTTGCGCCGTGGCAGAGAGCGATAGAGTTTTAGATCAGATTTCACAAGCGAGAGTTTACAATTTTGGATTCGTTATTTCTCGGGAAACAGGATTTTGACCGATTCCACCGTACCTTGTCGCCTTGTTGTGCTTATTTCAGGCCGCGGCTCCAACTTGCAAGCCATAGGCGAACTGATCAAGACAGCGGGCCTAAATGGCCGTATCGAGGCGGTCATCTCTAACAAGGCCGATGCGCCCGGATTGGCATGGGCACAGCGTCAAGGGCTGCCTGTCCAGACCGTTTCGCATCGCGAATTTGCAACACGCGAGGCCTTTGACCAGGCTTTGGCGCGCGTGATTGACCGCTACCAGCCAGATTATGTTCTACTGGCAGGATTCATGCGCATCCTGAGCACCGATTTTGTTCAGCACTATGCAGGCAAGCTCATCAATATACACCCATCCTTGCTTCCCAGCTTTCCCGGTTTGAATACCCATCAACAGGCACTTGACGCAGGCGTGCAGTTTCATGGCTGCTCGGTGCACTTTGTGACCCCTGTGCTCGATGATGGTCCCATCATTGCCCAGAGCATTGTGCCTGTCTTGCACAACGATGATGCACAAACCTTGGCAGAGCGCGTTCTGGCCACTGAACATCACGTCTATACCGAGGCCGTACGCTGGCTGATCGAGGGGCGCGTGCGTTTGCATGCCGATGGCCGTGTCGAGGTGGCCGGTCTTGCGCATCGCGGCTTTTATTTCCCCGCCTGATTTAAGCGGGTTATTTGGAATTTTTGAATATTCATGTCTGATCACCAACAATCTCGCGGCCGCTCGGACCGCAAGCGCCCATCCTCGACGGACCAACGTAACGAGTCTGGAGCGCGCGGTCGTCCTTATGCAGCACGCCGTGACAAACCCTCGGGCCCACCCGAGCCGGGAGCGATGGCACAGCGTCGTCTGGAACAGGTTTCCAGTGCCCTGGGTGAAGTTTTGCAATGGAAGCATCCCGCCGACCTGGCTTTGACCCGCTGGGCCCGTACACGCCCCAAAATGGGCTCGCGTGACCGTGCCGAGATTCGTGAAGCTGTTTTCGACGTATTGCGTCACTTGCGCCAGTACCGTAATTGGGCAGAAAGCGGCGTGGGCCCGTCCACCCGTCGTCTGGCCATTCTTGGCCTGTCCACCGCGATGGGGCAGGAATCTCTGGCGCTGGGGCTGACACAAGAAGAGCGTCAGTGGCTGAGCCATATCCGTGCCCTGAACGTAGACGGTTTGCCAGTTGGCGTGCGCCTGAGCCTGCCTGAGTGGCTGGAAGAGCGTCTGAAAGAGATTCCGGACTCTTACAAACTGATGGCCGCCATGAACGAGCAGGCTTTGCTGGATCTGCGCGTCAACCCCATGAAAGCCGAGCGCGACACCGTGCTGCGCCAGTTGCAAAACGGTCCCATGGCCCGATTCAAACCGGTTGCCATGCCTTTTTCGCCCTGGGGTATCCGAATTGAAGGCCGCCCCTCTGTCGCTGTATGGCCACAGTATGAAAAAGGTGAGCTGGAAATTCAGGAAGAGGGCAGCCAGTTGCTGACCGCCTTGCTTGAGCCCCGTCGGGGCGAGATGGTCATCGATTACTGCGCGGGCGCCGGTGGCAAATCCCTGCTCCTGGGAGCCCTGATGCGCTCCACAGGCCGCCTGTACGCCTTTGACGTGTCGGCCACGCGCCTGAACAAGGCCAAGCCGCGGTTTGCCCGCGCCGGTCTGTCCAATGTGGTACCGGTGGTCATTCAGGAAGAAGGCGACCAGCGTGTTCGTCGCCTGCATGGCAAGGCTCACCGTGTGTTGGTGGATGCACCGTGCAGCGGATTGGGAACTTTGCGTCGAAATCCTGATCTTAAATGGCGTCAACACCCGCAGGCTCTGGAGCAGTACACTCAGATGCAGGCCGACATTCTGGAACAAGCCGCCGCTTGTGTTGCACCAGGAGGTCGTTTGGTTTACGCAACATGCAGTTTCTTGCCCGAGGAAAACGAGCAACAAGTGCAGGCATTCTTGGACAAACATCCCGAGTTCCGACTGCTGGACGCCCGGGAAATATTGAAGGACAAATGTCCGGCCCTTGCGCTAGAGGGGCCTTATTTAAATCTGCGCACGGACCGTCACCAGACAGATTGTTTCTTTGGTGCGGCACTTGAACGAATCACGGAAAGTGCTTGATTTAAAGCAAGTTCGTCCTTAAATAATGTTATTGTTAAGGGGTTAGGTGAGCTACACTTTTCCAGTTTCCCTTAACAAAAATCAGGTCTAAAAGGGTCTATGCAATCGTTTCTTTCTTTTCTTGCTGACGGATGGCTGCAACTGTCTTGGTGGCAGCTTATTCTCGTTATTTTGGCGATGACACATGTCACTATTGTGGCAGTGACCGTATTTCTTCACCGCAGTCAGGCGCACCGCGGGCTGGACCTGCATCCAGCGCTGATGCATTTCTTCCGTTTCTGGCTTTGGATGACCACTGGCATGGTCACGAAGGAATGGGTTGCGATTCACCGCAAGCACCACGCCAAATGCGAACGTGAAGGCGATCCTCATTCCCCCGTTGTCTTTGGCCTGGGCCAGGTGTTTTTCCGTGGCGCAGAGCTTTACCGCCAGGAAGCCACCAATCCGGAAACCCTCAAGCGTTTCGGTCACGGTACCCCCGATGACTGGCTCGAGCGCAACCTGTACAGCAAGTACAGCATGCTGGGTATTACCATCATGCTGGGTATTGACCTGTTCCTCTTCGGCCTGCTGGGTCTGACTGTCTGGGCGATCCAGATGGCCTGGATTCCTTTCTGGGCAGCCGGTGTGGTGAACGGTCTGGGTCATGCGATCGGTTACCGCAACTTTGCCAGTCCCGATACCAGCACCAATGTGTTCCCGTGGGGCATCATCATTGGCGGCGAGGAACTGCACAACAACCACCACGCTTACGGTACATCGGCCAAGTTCTCCAGCAAATGGTACGAGTTTGATCTGGGCTGGTGCTATATCACGGTGTTCAAGGCACTGGGGTTGGCCAAGGTCAAGAAGGTGGCTCCCAAGCTGCGTCTGGAACCGAGTGTGCCGTCGAATGCCCCCGTGGAAAGTATCAGTCTGTCCACCCTGCAAGGCGTGATCACGCACCGCTACGAAATTTTGGCGCGCTATGCGGACATCATCAAAACCACCGCATCGGAAGAGATCGCCCGTTTGAAGCCACAGGTGAACAAAGACAATCCCAATTGCTCGTGGGCCTTGTTGGAAAGCTGCAACGACTGGATCGGTCGTGGCGACGATGTTCTGGCCCCTGAGCAGCGTGCGGAGCTGGAAAATGTGGCAGCGGGTAACTCGCGCCTGTCCATTCTGGTTCGCATGCAGCGTGAGCTGGCCGGCATCTGGGAGAGTTCCAGCGCATCGAGCGAGCAGTTGCTCGCGGATCTGCGCGCCTGGTGCCAGCGTGCTCAGCAAAGTGGCATTGACAGTCTTGAGCAGTTCGCCTTGCGTCTGCGCCGCTACGCGGCATGATGGATCGCTTAAACCCGGAACAGCGAGCCGCCGTCACCTTACCCTCTGGCCATGCCTTGGTGCTGGCCGGAGCTGGTAGCGGGAAAACCAGTGTCCTGACCTCCCGAATGGCCTGGTTAATCCAGACCGGGCAGGTCAGCCCACACGGCCTTGCTGCTGTTACCTTCACCAATAAAGCCGCGCGCGAAATGCTGACGCGGCTTACTTCTTTATTGCCCATCGACACCCGCGGTATGTGGGTGGGAACCTTCCACGGTCTGTGCAATCGCTTGCTGCGCATGCATTATCGCGATGCCGGGCTGGTACAGACATTCCAGATTCTGGATACGGCTGACCAACTGGCCTCTATCAAGCGCCTGGTCAAGGCCAATAATATTGATGACGAGAAATTCCCGCCCAAGGAAATCCAGAAATTCATCAATGCTTGCAAGGAAGACGGCCAGCGTCCTGGAGACCTGGACGCCCACGATCCCCACCGTCGCCGTCTGATCGAGCTCTATCAGCTGTATCAAGATCAATGCGAACGGGAGGGCGTCGTAGACTTTGGCGAGCTGCTGTTGCGTGCCTACGAGCTCCTGTCTCGTAATGCCCCTATTCGCGAGCATTATCAGCGCCGTTTCAAGCACATTCTGGTCGATGAGTTTCAGGACACCAACGTCCTGCAGTATCGTTGGCTGCGCTTGTTGGCGGGTGAGCAGGCCAGTTTGTTCGCCGTGGGTGATGATGACCAGTCCATCTATGCGTTCCGTGGTGCGAACGTGGGCAATATGGCCGACTTTGAGCGCGACTATGCTCGTGGCAATGTGATTCGTCTGGAGCAGAACTACCGCTCCTGTGGTCATATTCTGGAATCGGCCAATGCGCTGATCGAGAATAACAGTGGCCGTCTGGGCAAGAATCTGTGGACGGATAGTGGCGAAGGCGAGCTGGTGCGCATCAGCGAGCTGGCCTCCGATGCTCTGGAAGCGCAATGGATTGTGGATGAAGTTCGCGCCTTGATTGCCGAGGGCAAGCCGCGCCGCGAGATTGCCATTTTGTATCGCAGCAATGCCCAGTCGCGGGTCATTGAGCACAGGCTCTTTTCCCAGGGGCTGCCCTACAAGGTGTATGGCGGCCATCGCTTCTTCGAGCGCCAGGAGATCAAACATGTGCTGGCGTATCTGCGTTTGATGGATAACGCGGATGACGATACGGCGTTTTTGCGTGTCGTGAATTTTCCCACGCGCGGAATTGGCGCCCGCTCTGTTGAGCAACTGGCCGATTTGGCGCGTGAACGTGGTACGAGTTTGCTGCGGGCCATTCCTTATCTGCAAGGGCGTGCAGCAACAAGTTTGATGCGTTTTGCCACGCTGATTCAGGATATGGCCAGCCAGGCACAGATTTTGTCCTTGCCCGAGCTGATTGAGCATGTGGTTCACCACAGTACCTTGCTGGCTCACTATCAGGCTGACCGTGAAGGCGCTGAACGGCTTGAGAACTTGCAGGAACTGGTGAACGCAGCCACCGTGTTTGTGGGTGAGGAAGGATTTGCCGAACTGCCTGCAGGCCGTGTTCCTGAAGCTGTGCCCGGTGAGTCCGAACAGGCAATGCAAAATCCGGAGCAAGCGGCAGCCTCTGTACTGGCACCCATGTCGCCCTTGGGCTCCTTCCTGACCCATGCTTCGCTGGAAGCGGGCGACAATCAGGCACAGGCGGGTCAGGATGCGATTCAGTTGATGACCATCCATGCAGCAAAAGGACTGGAGTTTGATGCAGTCTTTATCACTGGTCTGGAAGAGGGGCTTTTTCCTCATGAAAACAGCCTGTTTGACCCAGGTGGGATCGAGGAGGAGCGTCGCCTGATGTACGTGGCGATTACGCGGGCGCGTCAGCGTTTGTACATTACCTTGGCGCAAAGCCGCATGTTGCATGGACAAACGCGTTACGCCATGCGCTCTCGCTTTCTGGAGGAGCTGCCGGAACAACACATCAAGTGGTTGTCGGCGCGTTACACCAGTTCGCCCATGCAGTCTGAAGCCAGTTCGGGTGCGTTCCGTCGTGGCCAAAGTTGGGAGTCCAAGGACAAGAGCTACTCGGCTCAGCCCTATGGCGGTCGTAGTCACACCAGTGTTCTGGAGGTGAACGGTCAGACCTTCCGGGTCGGGCAGGGCGTGCACCACAATCGTTTTGGTGAAGGCACCATCATCAACCTGACCGGTCAGGGGGAGGATGCACAGGCTTTGATCCAGTTTCGCGAAGTGGGAAGCAAGACCCTGGCCTTGGCGATCGCCAAGCTGGATACGGTTAGCTAAGCAAGAGCCAGACAGGCCATAGCAAACTGAGGGCCCCCGCAATGACGGGGGCTTTTTTAATGCTCTGTGCCTGGAGCACCGCAAGCTCCTCTACCTTGGCCTATGAGTCTATCTCCGTCTTTGTTTCTTTCTGTTGGCCTTGGGCATGAGCAGGTTTTTTGATCCTGTACGAGTCTACGTCTGCATCTGAACAGGACGATGAACCCGGGCCTGACCCTGAAACCGAACCCGGAATGCGCTTTAAGCCGGTCCCCATCCGGGACGGCAACTTTAATCTCATCCCCAGTCCCACTCCCATTCTGACGCCTGGCCCAGGTCCTGGCCATGGCATTCACCCCAGCCTGAACCAGTGCTTGGAGTCTGGAGCTGATTTTCAGCCTTTGCTCCCCGTGTTTAAGCCGTCACGCCCAGCTTGTACGTGCTGATAAGGCAGACCACTCTTGAACCTTCTGCCATTACGGTCAGATAGTGTGCATTTTTGTCGAGCATCCGACTCCCATCCTGGTCGGTTTAGTGTCTGTCAGCGCGCCACGTCAAGCGGATGGATAAAAGTCTAGCCTTCTTCCTCGGACGGATGAACGACTGCTCGATTTTCTAAAGAACCTTGTTTAGCGCGGGTTTCCGCGCGTTCGTCCTTGCCCTTAAATCTCAATCCAAGCGTTATATATAAGGGTTATATTTTCTAGTTATAAAATGGGTGCCCCCATAAAATCGAAGCCTAAATTAATTACAGTAACAAACATACATGGAGGCGATCATGGAACCTAGCAATCTTTCACGTCGGCGCATGCTTTTGTCGACAGGCGGGGTGATGGCCCTGGCTGGTACCGCAAGTCTGACCCCTTTGTCAGCCGCTCTGGCTCAGGAAAAGGCTAAAACGCAAGCGAAAGCTCTGCCGGCCTATGCGTCCTGGAAACATGCCGACAGTTTGATCGTGCATAGCGCCAATACGATTGAAACCAAACGCAGCGCCTTTGGCTCCGGTTTGATTACACCGCTGGATCGCTTGTTCGTACGCAATAATGTAGCCCCTCCGTCCGAGCAGATCGTGGCTGATCCGGATGCCTGGGTATTGTCCATCAAGGGGGTGAAGAACCCACAGGACATGACCGTGGCCCAGCTCAAGCGTCTGGGTCTGGTTGCCGTGCCGATGGTGCTGCAGTGCTCGGGTAACGGCCGTGCCTACTTTCCTGAAAAACCCAGCGGCACCAAGTGGACCGTGGGTGCAGCAGGCTGTGTCGTGTTCTCGGGCGTACCTGTCAAGGCTGTGCTGGAAGCTACCGGCGGAATGGACGCCGGCGCTAAGTACATGACGGGTACCGGTGGGGAGGATATTCCAGAAGGCCTGGACCCCAATACCATCATGGTGGAGCGTTCACTGCCGCTGGAAGCGATTGATGACGCTATTTTGGCCTGGGAGATCAATGGTCAGCCCATTCCCCTGGCTCACGGTGGCCCATTGCGTTTGATCGTGCCGGGTTACACGGGCGTCAATAATGTCAAATACATCAAGCAACTGGCCTTTAGCAAGGACCAGTCGGCTGCCAGCATTCAGCAAAACAGCTACCGCATGACGCCTATGGGCGAAAAGACCAATGTGAATCAGGAATCGGTGTGGGAAATGCCGGTCAAGTCCTGGATCACCAGCCCGAACGGCGAGCCTGGCGAAGACCTCAAGGCAGGACTCGTACAGATTCAAGGCCTGGCCTTTGGCGGCATGTCCGCTGCCAAGGAGGTGGAAGTGACGGTGGACGGCGGCAAGAACTGGGTCAAGGCCCAGTTCGTTGGCCCGGACCTGGGCAAGTATGCCTGGCGCCAGTTTGTGGTGGGCATGGACCTGAAGCCTGGTCAATATGAAATCGCCAGCCGCGCGACCAGTGAAGCCGGCACGGTTCAACCTGAGGAGCGCGTGGCTAACAGCCATGGCTATTTGAATAATAGTTGGCGTGACCACATGTTGGCGGTCACCGTTGTTTAAGTATTAAATGTTGTAGCCACCCCGACACGTCGGGGTGGGTTCGGAAGGAAATCATGAAGAAATACCTCGTTGTTGCTGCTGCCTGTTTGTTTGCTGTTGCAGGTCAGGCCCATGCAGATGAGCAAGGCAAAGTTCTGTTTAGCAGCGGTGCCAAACCTATTGCCTGTGCGGTTTGTCATACCTTGGCCGATGCCGGTTCTGCCGGTGCCATCGGCCCTGATCTGGATGAGTTGCAGCCCTCGAAAGAGCAAATCCTGAAAGTCATGAAAGAGGGTATGGGTGCCATGCCCTCGTTCGCGCAGACCTTGAGCGATGAAGAGCGCGACGCCATCGCGACCTACGTCAGTTCCGTAGCAGGACAGTAAAACCTGCGATTGCCCCTTGGGGCAGATCTGGCCGCCTTACCGTTCAGTCTCCTGTTCAGGAGGCAGAAATTCGGTAGGCGGTTTTTTGTTGGCATTGTGATGGAGTACGCGCGCTGGACGACCTTGATCGTCCAGCCAGATTTGGCCCAGCCCTGACCCATTCCAGACGCGCTCACCATGCTGGCGTTGATCGGGCAGGCGGGGTGTGATGCTCAAGTCACGCCGTTGCGTAAACCAATTCAGCGGCGAGCGGGGCGAGTAAAGCCAACGGTTGAGCCGATCCAGCCAGTTGAGCAAACCTTCCGGAAATTCATTTTTAATGCCGCTGCTGGTGACCTGCCAGATATGCGGGATATGTTTGCTATGGCGCACCTGCACGTCGTAGACAAATGAATAATGCACATCACCGGACAAAATGACGTAATTGCCCGGCGTGCGTGAATGCCGGAAAATATTGAGCATGGTGTTGGCGGCTCCGCGGTGGGCCATCCAGTTTTCCGCATCTACTGTCAGCGCAAAACCGGCGTACGTGCAGATTCTTTGTATGACCTCAATCAGTTTGACGCCAAACATAGGGGTGGGCGAGACAATGACCGCAGCGCGTTCATCCAGCAACTCGTGCTGTAGCTCGGTCAGGGATTCCCAATCCATCAGGCCGGAAGGACGGCTGGGCAAGCGGCGGTTGTGCCAGCGGCGTGTACGGGTGTCCAGTACGATCAGCGTAGGCTGAGTGCGCAGCACATAGTCCCATTGACGGAAATCCAGCAGCTCTTTGATCAGGGCGTCCTGGGTCGCATGGTCCAGGCGATGATGCTCGTCTGGTGAACGTGTCCAGGCGTTGACGGTGTTCAGAACGGGCTCAAAGACATCAGGACGGTTGCCCCAGGCCTGACACAACATATACGCCACCAGCGCATTGCCCACGATCTGACGAGAAAAAGGGTGGCCGTAGGCCGTGCTTTCCCATTTGGCCGACAGGTTCCAGTCATCGGTAATGTCGTGGTCATCAAAAATCATCAGTGTCTGTACATGCGCCAGCAAGCGTGCCGCTTGGGGCAGGTCCTGACGAAAACCTTCTAAGGCAAGCGATTCACGTTGCCAGCGCTGCTGGTGCTCAGCGGAGAGCTCTGGCGGAGTGGGCTCGCCAATGATTTGCCAGGCAGTGGGGGACCAGACCAGCAAGTACATGGCCAGGACTTCGGCCAATGTCACCAGGTGATTGTGTGCATTGGCGGTAGTGAAAATGGGTTTTTCCACACCGCCGAAGAAGCGCTCGCGCAAATCTTCATTGGACTTGAAGGCAGGCAGCAGATCAGCCCGCCGATAATAGCTGGCAGGGTGGCGGTAAAGAGATTCGCTGTCGGACACGACCGCGCCTTCCAGATATTCCCCGAACAATCCCAAGCGTTCAATCAGTGCATGGATGGCTGCCAGCATTGGGCCTGCCACATCGTCGGCATAGATCTGATCGCCAGCCAGCATCAGTAAAGCGGGCCGCATATCGGCGTGGCTGATATGTTCGCTCAAGACCCGGTCGGCTTGTGCTAAGCCGTCGCGGGACGCGTGATGCGGCTTGCGGCAAGAGCCAAACATCAGATTGTCAGCGCGGCTGGACAGCACCAGGCTGGGTCGGGTTTGGCCTTGATGCAGCAGGTGAGGGGCCCAATCTGCGATGGTTTGCTCCGTTTCACACGCTGAGTGCAGAATCAGGTCGTAGAAAACAAGCGTATCCAGGGGCAGCGGGTCGGCAAGCTGCACATCAATGAAGTGGATAAAGGCGTGCTTGCCAATGGGCACGATACGGCATTGCCCGGCATCCAGTGCAATGCGATGGGCATGGGCGCCTTGCGGTTCCAGAAGCAGTTCCAGCGACAGGGCTGAGCTGCCAACCAGCCACAAATTCAGACGTTGCGCATCGAGACGACGCAAAATAGGGCCGGCCAGCACGGGCGGCAAGTTCGAGGAGGAATGGGAGAGATTCAAACGGGTTACAGCCAGAATCAGAAAGGACAATGGACAGCATTATGCGCATAAAGTTGCACGTTGGGCGGTGTCATTGTGTGCGGGGGGCGAGGATCGGGTGCGGATGTAGGCTTTTGAGCACAGAGATGCAGATGGCGGACACCATCTGCCTGATGGGCTGTTGTGGGCAGGATGAGTAGGGTTTGGCGGCGCGGCGGTTTAGCTGTTTTCCAGGGCGGGAGTGGCCTGCAAATAAGCGGTGACTTGCGAATCGAGCTCATCCTCATGTACGACACGAACAGGAAAACCCAGTTTCTTGCTCAGCGGGGCGACGAATGCATTCAGGGAAAAGGCCATCAAGGCATTGTTCACGACCACCAGGCTGGCCGCGCAGCACAGGCGTAGACGATCGCGATTGTCTTTGATCCATTGAGAAAATGCTTCTGCGTCATTGTCAGGTCCGTCTGACGCAGCTCCCGGAAGCTCGCGTGTCAGCAGCACAAAGCGCTGACCCTGTTCCAGCAAGGCTTCCAGTTGCTCTTTCCAGTTGGAAGGAGAGTCGTTCGAGATCCAGATACGGGGAAAATCCTGTGTTGCAAGGTGCATGGTCAAGTTCTGATGTGGTCGGTTGAGGGCATAAAGGTACGTGGTGGGGCGTGCTGGCTCTGTTTGCGTCGCCAGCAATGTCGCAGGGGCAAAGCCCTTATCGATCAGGTCGATTCAAGCCTGCCGCCCGATTTCCTCCAGGGCTTCCTGAATCTCCAGCCATTCTTCTTCCAGGGCTTGGTGCGTTTTGCTCAGCTCGCCATGCTCGCTCATCAGGGCGGGGCGTTGATCCTTGTAGCTGTCTGAATAGAAGTCCGGGTCCTGCATCAAGGTATCCAGCTCGTGCAGACGTTGCTGGGTTTTTTCCATTCCGGCTTCCACTTTTTTCAAGCGGCTTTCCAAGGGTTTGCGTTGCTGTGCCTGGCGTTGGCGTAATTCCGCTTCCTGCCTGCGTTGGGTCTTGCGGTCGGTGCCCTCATTGCCGTTATCGTTCGCTCGTGCTTCTTGACGCGCTTCCGAACGTGATTGCGCACTGCGGGCCAGTAGCCAGTCGCGGTAGTCTTCCAGGTCGCCATCAAACTCCTGAACCTGGCCATCGGCCACGATCCAGAAAGAATCAACGGTAGAACGCAACAAATGGCGATCGTGCGATACCAGCAGCACGCTGCCACCGTAATCAGCCAAGGCCGTCGCCAGGGCTTCACGGGTATCCACATCCAAGTGGTTGGTGGGCTCGTCCAGCAGAAGCAGGTTAGGTTTTTGCCAAACAATCAGGGACAGGGCCAGACGCGCCTTTTCACCACCCGAAAAGGGGGCGGTCAGGCTGGTGACCATATCACCGCTAAAGCCGAAGGAGCCGAGGTAGTTGCGCAGCTCCTGCTCGCGCACATCTGGTGCCAGCCGCGCCAGATGCTGCAAGGGAGTCGAGTCGGGATCAATGGAATCGAGCTGGTGCTGGGCAAAGTAACCAATCACGAGCCCCTTGGATTCCAGGCGTTCGCCTGTGACGGGAGCCAGCTTGCCGGCCAGGGTTTTGACCAGCGTGGACTTGCCCGCACCGTTCATCCCCAAAATACCCACCCGGGCGCCGCCCCGCACCATCAGACGTACCTGGCTCAAAATAGGCTTGTCTTGTCCAGGGTAGCCCAGGTCGGCCCGATCCAGCGTCAGCAGTGGGTCAGGGGTGTACTCCGGTGAGGGCAGGCGAATCGATACGCTGGAGTCGTCACGCAAGGGTGTCAAGGTTTGCATGCGTGCCAGGGCCTTGACCCGGCTTTGCGCCTGCTTGGCCTTGGTGGCCTGAGCCTTGAAGCGGTCAATAAAGCTTTGCAGACGGGCGGCTTCACGAGTCTGGCGTTCGTACGCAATCTGACTTTGCTGTACGCGTTCGGCGCGTTGCATCAGAAAGTCGTTATAGCCACCCTTGTAGCGAACCAGTTTGCCTTGGTCTACGTGCAGAATCGAACGAGCCACTGCATCCAGAAATTCGGTGTCATGCGAAATCAGCAAGACAGTGCCGGGATAAGAACCCAACCAGCGCTCCAGCCAGAGCATGGCGTCCAGATCCAGGTGGTTGGTGGGCTCGTCGAGCAAGAGCAGGTCCGAGGGGGCCATCAATGCGCGTGCCAGTGACAAGCGCATTTGCCAGCCGCCGGAGAACTCGCGTACCGGCAGCATCCACTGATCGGGACGGAAACCCAGCCCTGCCAGCAGTTGCTCGGCACGCGAGGGAGCCGACCAGGCATCGGCCTCGATCAGCGCATTTTCCAGCTCAGCAATGGTCTGGCCGTCGCTGTCAGGGGTATTGGCACGCTGTTCCTGCAAGGCTCGCAGACGTTCGTCACCATCGATAACGAATTCGCGGGCGGGGCGGTCACGGTCCGGGATGGTCTGGCGCACACTGGCCACTTCCCAGACCTCAGGAATGCTCAGGTCGCCCCCGTCCAGGTCCAGCTCGCCTTGCAGCAAAGCGAACAGCGAGGACTTGCCTGCGCCGTTCTTGCCCACGATACCCAGACGCTCGCCTGGGTTAACGATGAAATCGGTATTGTCCAGCAGGACTTTGACGCCGCGACGCAGCGTAATTCCAGTAGCGCGTATCACGGGGCCAACTGCTCCCGGCTTAACAGGAGAATCTGGTCTTCAGCGGTTTCCGTGCTTAGCCAGATCGGTTCCAGCTCCGGGAAGGCGGCAACAAAGTTGTCATACTCATTGCCAATTTCCAATACCAGCACGCCTTCGGGGGAGAGGTAATTGGGCGCGGCTTCCAGAATGCGCCGCACCAGATCCATGCCGTCATCGCCTCCCGCCAGGGCCAGTTGAGGCTCGTGACGGTATTCCTGCGGCAGGTTCTGCATGGACTGCTCATTCACATACGGCGGATTGCAAATGATCAGGTCATAGGCGGTTTGCGGCACCTGGTCGAGCAGATCGCTCTTGAACAGGCTCATGCGATCGTTCAGACCGAAGGCATCAATATTTGACTGGGCCACTTCCAGCGCGGCGTCGGACAGATCGACGGCATCGACCTGCGCCTGGGGGAATGCCAGTGCCGTCAAGATAGCCAAGCAACCCGAACCGGTACATAAATCCAAGGCGCTGTAGATGGCATCGGGGTCGGCAATCCAGGGCTGGAGCTGCTCGGCCAGCAACTCGGCTATCGGAGAGCGCGGTACGATGGTGTCGGGCGTGACACGGAAGCGATGACCTTGCAGCCAGGCCTCACCCGTCAAGTAGGCTGCGGGAACACGCTCATTGCAGCGACGGGCGATCAGGGCCAGATAGGCAGCGCGCTCGGACTCCAGAACAATGGCATCCAGATAGGGGTCCAGCGTGTCCAGCGGCAGGTGCAAGGTATGCAGCAGCAGATAGGCAGCCTCGTCCCAGGCATTGTCACTGCCGTGGCCGAAGGCCAGTTCACAGCGGTTGAATTGGCTCACGGACCAGCGCAACAAGTCGCGCACGGTGCGCAGCTCCTGCTGGGCGTGGAGCAGGGAGGAATGATCGATGCAAGGGCTTAACAAAGCAGGGATTCCAATGTACGGCGATAAATGTTTTTAAGAGGCTCAAGATCAGCAATGGCAACATGCTCGTTGATTTGATGAATGCTGGCGTTGAGCGGGCCAAATTCGACCACTTGAGGGCAGATTTTAGCGATAAAGCGACCATCTGAGGTGCCACCGGTGGTGGACAGATCCGTTTCCAGACCGGTTTCAGCTTCAATGGCCTTGGCCAGGGCCTGGCTCAGAGGGCCGGCCTCTGTCAGGAAAGGCTCGCCGCCCAAGGTCCAGGTGAGCTGGAAATCCACGCCGTGACGGCGCAAGATGGACTCCACTTCCGCCTGTAGACCGGCAGGAGTCTGCTCAGTAGAAAAGCGAAAATTGAAGTGGACATCCAACTGGCCGGGAATCACATTGCTGGCGCCAGTTCCGGCGTGGATGTTGGAGATCTGGAAGCTGGTGGGGGGGAAATCGATATTGCCAGCGTCCCACATGCGATCGGTCAGTTCATGCAGTGCAGGAGCGAACACATGCAGCGGGTTGATGGCCAATTGCGGGTAGGCCACATGGCCTTGGCGGCCCTTGACGATCAGGTGGCCTGACAGCGAGCCGCGACGGCCATTTTTGATGGTGTCGCCCAGTTGGCGCGAGCAGGTGGGTTCGCCCACAATGCAGTAGTCCAGCTGTTCGTCGCGCTCTTGGAGAACACGGCAAACATGTACGGTGCCATCGATAGCCGGACCTTCTTCATCCGAGGTCAGCAGCAATGCGATCGAGCCTTTGTGTGCAGGATGGGCGGTGGTGAACTCCTCGACGGCATGAAGGAAGGCCGCAATTGAGGCCTTCATGTCTGCGGCACCGCGGCCATACAGCTGACCATCGCGCACGGTAGGCTCGAAGGGGGGCGAATCCCAGGCCGCTTCCGGCCCGGTAGGCACCACATCTGTGTGGCCTGCAAAAACAAACAGGGGGGCCTGGGTGCCACGGCGGGCCCACAGGTTCGAGACCGGGCCGCTGGGCAAATGTTCCAGCTTAAAGCCAGCTTGCTCCAGGCGGGCACCCAGCCATTGTTGACAGTGTGCGTCCTCGGGGGTGACTGAGGGACGGGCAATCAAGGCTTTAAGGGTATCAAGTACAGAATTGTCAGTGCTCATGTTCAGGCGCGAAGTAAATCGTTAATACTGGTTTTGGCGCGGGTACGGGCATCCACACGCTTGACGATGATGGCGCAGGCCAGGCTGTACAGGCCATCGGGCGAGGGCAGCGAACCCGGCACGACGACCGAGCCGGCAGGCACGCGGCCTTGATAAATTTTGCCCGTTTCGCGCTCGTAGATCTTGGTGCTTTGCGACAGGAATACGCCCATGGCCAGCACCGAATTTTCTTCTACGATTACGCCTTCCACCACTTCAGAGCGGGCGCCGATAAAGCAGTTGTCCTCGATAATGGTGGGATTGGCCTGCAAAGGTTCCAGGACTCCGCCAATCCCTACGCCCCCTGACAGATGGACATGCTTGCCAATCTGGGCGCAGGAGCCGACGGTGGCCCAGGTATCGACCATGGTCCCTTCCCCGACATAGGCGCCGATATTCACGAAAGAGGGCATCAGCACTACGTCGGGGGCGATATAGGCACCTTGGCGTACGACGGCGCCGGGGACGGCGCGAAAACCGGCTTGGGCAAAGGCGGCCTGGTCATGTTGCTCAAACTTCAAAGGCACCTTGTCATAGAAGGGAGCGGGCTCGCCAGCCATGACGCGGTTTTCCTTGATTCTGAAAGACAGGAGAATTGCTTTCTTGACCCAGTCATTGACCTGCCATTGTCCGTCAATCTTTTCCGCCACGCGCAGGGAACCGTAATCCAGCTTTTCAATCACGGTATGGATGGCCGTGCGCAGTTCAATGCTGTGTTCTTGGGGGGAGAGGGAAGCTCGCTGTTCCCACGCCGATTCGATCAGACTTTGGAGGTCGCTCATAGGCTAGGCTCTGTGTGAATTCAGGCCGTCATTGGCAGTATCGGGATACAGAAGGCGCATGATGCGCGGCTTACCACCGCAGCGGCCGAGCTTGAATGGAGGCAACAGGATAACCGAGTCTGCCCCATCCAGGTACGGTTTTATGGCTTTCTGTAGTGCTTTTGAGGGTCTGATGCGGCCGTTCTGGGCTCTGGCTGGAGTCGTGTGCGCGTTGCCGGGCTTGGTGGATAAGAAAAAGCTTGAACCTGATGGCAGGTTTACCGGGAGGAGTGCAGACATTCTTCTGAGATTATTTTTTGAGTTTTTTCATTCTTGTTTTCCGATAATTTTTTATTGACTCGCCATTTTCGCTTATTTCAGTTATTTCATTGGTGCTGGTGGGGGTTATTTATCTATGCTGTGTGCGTAAATAAATATTTCCAAAGACTAAAAAATAAGTATGAAAAGCGGAGTTGGTATTAGCCACCCATCAAGAGTTTTTCACGAAGCACAAGGATGTCGCCTGATAGTTGAGCTTACCGGATATCCGATCTTGCTCTGTGTGGCACGTCAAAAAAGGCTTGCAAGCTTTTTGCAAAAGGGACATGTCAGGGTTTTACAGAGCAATGACCTTGCGTTCCCCGTGCAAATCGAATTGGTTTCGTTTTTTACATTTTATAAGATGTAGGGGTTTTTTATCTGCCTAGAATGACGACGAAGACAGTGTTGTTAATAGCATTTTGCTTTTAATGTCTCATTCGAATGGAGGGGTTATGAGATCAATTCTTTTATGGCTCTTGGGTGTACCTATCCCTATCATCATTTTGTTGGCTTTGTTCTGGCACTGAGGTGCTTGCGATCACAATCCGGAATAAGGAATCATCATGGCTACAACGCAATTTGGTTCAGATGCAGGTTTGGGTACGCACGCCGTAGCGGAGTCCTCGCATTCAGCGGTATCGTGGGGCGCCGTCATTGGAGGGGCCGTCATCGCCGCTGCCATGACCGTGACCTTGCTGGTGGGCGGGACGGGTCTGGGATTCATGGCGATCTCTCCTTGGAACAATGATGGGGCCTCGGGCACCACGATCGCTATCGGCACAATTGTCTGGTTGTTCCTTACACAGATCATTGCTTACGGGATGGCGGGCTATATAACCGGTCGCCTGCGCACCAATTGGACGGGTGTGCATGGTGACGAAGTCCATTTTCGCGATACGGCACACGGTTTCCTGGTCTGGGCTGTCAGTGCCGTCGTCAGTGTGTTTCTGCTGGGTTCTGGGGTGGCATCGCTGGTGTCGGGCACCGCTCAAGCCGGCGCCAATCTGGCCGGGGCTGGGGTAGGCGCTGCCTCGGCGGTGGTGGGGCAGGCGGGTAAGGATCAGATGCAGGGGCCTGGCCTGGGTTACTTTGCCGATAGCTTGCTGCGTCCTGCTGATCCGGCTAATGCACCGGCGCAAACGGCCAATCCAGAGCGTGAGGTCAGTCGTATTCTGGCTCGCAGCCTGGCCGAAGGTCAGGTGTCTCAGCAGGATCAGGACTATTTGCTGAAGCTGATTGCCAATCGTAGTGGTTTGACGCCCGAGCAGGCCAAAGAGCGTCTGGATTCGGTGCAGCAGCAAGCCAAGGAGGCGGCCGAAAAGCTGGAACAACAGGCGCGTGAAGCGGCAGATGCTGCTCGCAAGGCCGCTGCCGCCTTTGCCTTATGGGCCTTTGCCTCGTTGCTGGTCGGTGCGTTTGTGGCGAGCCTGGCCGCAACCATAGGAGGACGGGCGCGTCTGAAGCTCTAAACCGGGTGGTCGGGACGGCGCGCGAGCTCCGTTCCCGTATTCATCCATACAAGGCCCCCGACTCCTGAGCGACCGGGGGCTTTTTTTTGGATCATTGAGCATTACCGGGGAAAGCGGCGCGGATGTTGAGGAAGAAGAACTCATGGACTCGGTAAGCGTAGGCACGCCGCTTAATGAGCTTGATGGTGTTGTTGAAGCCCTCAACGATACTGGTGTTGAGGCGATGTCGGCATGCGGCCAGAATGCCATGCAGATAGCCTTTCGGGCACTGGGCGAAGGTGTTTAAGAGGGTTATTTAACTGTGCTCGGCCTGCTCGCAACAATGATGCCAAGTTTGTTTTGCCCAGGCAGATCTTCGGTAGAACCAGAGTCGCTTGAGTTCGTCCAGCAGGACATAGACCCTCAGCAGACCCCTGCATCGGCGCACACTGTTATTCAATGGTGCCGCCTACCGCTTAGCGATGCTCTCGCTATATGACTTGCCCAGGAAAGCCTCGTTCTACATTGATTCCTTTGCTGCGCGAACTTGTGTTTTTTTGTTCCGTAAGGCTATATGCAGCGCTTGGGACGCTGGATTTTTACCTATACTGAGCAACACAGAATAAACAGGAGTAGGGCAGCATGACAACAGAGATTGCAGTGGTCTTGGGTCTGGCTTTAATAGCGATTGTCTTGTTTGCTACCGAAAAACTCAGAATAGATGCCATTGCCTTGTTGGTGTTAAGCACCTTGGCAGTGCTGGGCCTGGTGACTCCTGAACAGGCGGTGGGTGGGTTTAGCAATCCGGCCACCGTAACGGTGGCTGCCATGTTTGTGCTGGCAGCGGGCCTGCAAAATAGCGGAGCACTCTCGGGAATTGGAGATTTGCTCAGCAAGGCCCGCTCACCGTTCCAGTTTTTACTGGTGTTGTTTCTCGTTCTGGCTGTGATTGCCCCGTTCGTCAATAACACCGCGGTGGTGGCGGTGTTCATTCCCATCGTGATGGCTGCCAGTGTGCGTATCGGGATGTCGGCTTCCAAAGCGCTGATTCCCTTGTCTTATGTGTCGCAAATGGCGGGGGTCTGCACCTTGGTCGGTACGTCCACCAACCTGCTGGTCAATGCCATTGCCCGTGATCTGGGTCATCCCGGCTTTACCATGTTTGAGTTCACCGCCCTTGGTGTGATCTGCATGGTGGTAGGCTGTATTTACTTGCTGACAATAGGACGCTGGTTATTGCCTGACACGCGCGCGGGTGAGCTGGTCGAGCAATATGAATTGGGCAAGTACATTACCGAGCTGCGCGTGATGCCCGACTCGTCTTTGATCGGGCAGTCTGTGGGGGACGCCAAACTGGGCGAGCAGTACGGGGTATTCGTGTTGGAGCTGTTACGAGGCGATACCAAAGTGTGGGGGCCGCGCGAACAGAAGATTGAGGCGGATGATGTGCTCTTGGCGCGCGGTGACTGGACCAAACTCGACGAGTTGCGCAAAGAGGCGGGACTGGAAGTGGACCCGCAATTCAAGCTGGAGCAGCAGTCGTTTGAGCAGGTGGACCAGGTGTTGACTGAAGTCATGATCGCTCCCCGTTCACGAATCAGCGGGCGCACCTTGGGTAGTCTGGGACCGGGCTGGCACAAGAATGCGACGGTGCTGGGCATACATCGTCGTGGTCAGGTGTTGCGTGAGCAGTTGCGGGCGGTACGTTTGCAGGTGGGCGACATTTTGTTGATGTTGACCCCCGCGGCTGAAAAAGCGGACTTGCGTTCGGACAACAACATTATTGTGCTGTCTGAACGGGAGGCGGAAAAGGAGATGGGCTGGCGCGCTCCCTTCGCGCTGTTCACCATGGCTTTGGTGATTGCAATTCCCGCCCTAGGCTGGGTACCTATCAGCATTACTTCCTTGGTGGGGGCGGTGGCCATGACCCTGGCGGGCTGCCTGAAGGCGGATGAGGTGTACGACGCGATTGACTGGCGCATCATCATCCTGATGGCCGGTTTGTTGCCTTTGGGCCTGGCCATGAGTGAGACAGGGGCTGCTCAGTTTCTGGTTGAAAACACGGTGGGTCTGGTCAAGTCATTTGGACCCTTGACCGTGCTGGCGGTGGTGTACATGATGGCGCTGCTGTTGACCGAATTCATGAGCAATGCCGCAGCGGCGGTGTTGCTCACGCCGATTGGCATGTCCACGGCCAAAATGATGGATGTGGACCCTACTCCATTTCTGATTGCCGTCACCTTTGCCGCCTCGACCAGTTTTGCCACGCCCGTGGGGTATCAGACCAATACCATGGTCTATGGCGCCGGGGGTTATCGTTTTGCCGATTTTCTCAAGGTAGGCGTGCCCCTGAATCTGATCTTCTGGGTTCTGGGCGTCGCACTGATTCCTGTTTTCTGGCCTTTTTAAGCGCAAGGCTGGCGACCGCCTCACGAAGGGCCTGGCTCATGTCTTGCTTCCCTTCAAAGAGATGCGCGCTTCAGGTTTGTCAGTTCGCCCGTTGGGCACCTGATTGTATCGAGGCAGAATAGGAGGACCAGCGCCCGGGCATGATAGTGTACCGAGGGGTTTGGGGGCGGGCTTAACCGTAAAAAATGGGATTGCAGGGATTAAATCAGGGAACCGGCGGGCTGCTGATCTCCTGGATTTTTGCGGTGATAGCTCAGTAACAGCACCCATAAGACAGCCAGGCACAAACCGTACGCCATAGCCCCGTAAGAGACGGAGATATCAATGCCACAGACACGGGAGAAGCGGTCGGCTGTATCGCAGATATTTTTAATGGCCAAAATGAACACAACCGTGTTCACGGCCATGGCAAGCCAGGCGGAAAGCGTGCGTTCTGCCCAGATCAGGCTGGCTACGGCCAGCGCTGACAAAGGCATGACGGAGTGAAGCACACTGGTGCGCCAGGCAGAATAAGCCTGGGACGTGTTGAGCCAACTTTCGCTGACGTGCGCAAAGGGAAAGAGTCCGAGCACAATCAGAACAGCGCACAGGAAAAAGATCAGTTTCCTGATGGTAAGGGTGAACACGATAACGGTAGAGATTTGCTTTATGAGGATTTCGAGTGTAACTGATGTGTTTTATGCGCAAAGACAAGTTATGTAAGTTCATTGACACAATTTGCGATAAATTTGTTACTTAAAGATAGCATAAACGCAGGAACATTCGAATTTAATCATGGTTTCATGACAAAACGACGAGAGCGCAGTGCAGGGTGGGGAGATACCCACCCGGAAGACGGTCGTGCCCGTGCGCTGAGCGGATGAAATTGACAGGAGAAAAACGATGAGAATAGCCGCTGCGTGCTTGAGCACCGTACTAAGTGTCATGGCTTTGCCTGTGTGGGCGGATAATCCCGCCTGTCAGTATCGGGCGGCCGAAATTCAGAATCAGATCGACTATGCCCGAGAGCGTGGCAATGTGCATAAGCAGAGCGGCTTGGAGCGCGCCTTGACCCAGGTCCAGCAGCATTGCAAGGATGAAGATCTGCTGCGAGATGCACAGGAAGCGATCCGTGAGCAGCAAGAGGAGATTCAGGAGCGGATGGAGGAAATCGCTCAACAAACGCGCAAGGGAGATACCGACAAGGTTCGGAAGCTCGAGCAGAAACTTGAGCGCGACCGGATCGAGCTGGAGCAGTTACGGGAGGAGTTGAACGAATTGCAGGCGTTGGGCGCGATGTAAAAGAGCGGCGACGCAGGCAAGGAGGGTAGGGGTCAGTGCCCTCTGCAAATAGTCTGCGCCAAGGGGTTCAACGCAGAACACGGGCCCCTTGTGGGGCTACGCGCCGTGTAATGGGAAAGGACTGCTTATAATCACAGCTGTGGTGGGCACAATGTTGTAGGCCGATCACGTATAAAACAAGAGTGGTATGAGCAGAAAGAAGATGGGTCGCGGTATAGGAAAAAGCAGCAGCAGGAAAAAAACAGGGGGAGCGGGTCCGGCTCGTTTTTTGAAATCTGTCCTGGCCGCCGCTCTGACCAGTTTCGGGATTGCCACGGCCTGGCTTCATCCCCAAGGGCTGAACTGGCAAAGTGTGGAGCCCTGGTTGCAGTCGCTGGGCTTGCCTGGCTACACGGCTCAGGACCATGTTCCCGTGCCGGCGTCTGTAGATGGTTATGTTCAGACTTCTTTTGCTCATTGTCCACAGTTCTTTCCCGGCGCCCGACCTGTGGTGCCGATGGCTTACACGCAAAGAGAGCTGTGCTTTAGCTCTTTTGCGATCTTGCATAGCGGTCAAACCAAAACGCCGGTGTTTGTAGCGCAGCGCTTGAATCGACAGCATATTCAGGCGGCCAAAGGCATCAAACGCACCGACCGGTTTTACGCCGAGGCGCGTTTGCCTCGGGCCGAGCGGGCTGAGTTGAATGATTATCGGGGCTCGGGCTATTCACGTGGACATATGGCACCGGCTGGCGACATGGCCTCCGAACAGGGCATGGCTCAAAGCTTTTCGCTGGCCAATATGGTGCCGCAAAATCAGATTCATAACGCGGGACCCTGGAACAAGATCGAAGCTGACACGCGTCAGTATGTCTCTCGTGCGGCAGGTCAAGTCTATGTGTTTACCGGACCTGTTTTTGAGCGTAATGCCAGGACGATCGGGGCCAATCAGGTTGCCGTGCCCAGTCATTTGTTCAAGCTGGTGTACGACGCCACTACAGGGCGCGCCTGGGTACATTGGCAGGCTAACCAAGCCTCTACCCGTGCGGGGCCGCCGATCAGCTATCCAGAGTTCGTGCGCCGTACCGGTTTGCACCTGCTGCCCGATTTAAGCCTCAAAGGGGCGGAGTAAAAACCGTTTTTGGGGTGCCGCCGTCGGGTTGTGCTACTTGTTCAGGACCGCGTGGACCTGATCTTCGGAAAAGTACACGCTGTCACCTTGTTCAAAAACGGTGTAGCTGATGTTCTGCTCACTGACCACGCCCCGGAAATAAGCTTTTGGGGTGGCAGGCGCCTGGGTGATACGAACCGTGATATAGCGTTCGCTGGTGTAGGAAACCAGTTGCACGTGCATGTCCGGTTTCAGATCCAGCGCCCCGGGAAACCGGTCCAGGTCGTCATGGCTGACCACAACCCGGAAAGCCGTGGGTCGGTGAATGACATAAGCCTCCTTGATGCGGTGATGCAAGGTCAGCATCCTGTGCGCCTCTGCGCTGCGTGCCTGATTCGGAGTGCGGACCTGCTGTTCCAGCTCAGCGCTTGGCATGATGTTCAGGACTTGGGCTAAAAGCAGAAATTGTTCGTGAGTCATGAATTGCAAATTGTCAGAAAAAGAGAATCGACGTGCTTTGGAGCCTCGGGGTACAGTGTGCCTATTGTCCGCGATTGGCTTTTGTTTCCATTGGCGGTAAATGCAATAAAGATTTTTTGTGGGGAAAACGCAATGATGGTTCGACGACTAACTCAAAGTGCGGCGGTGTTGGGTTTGGCCGCTTTGCTGGCCGCATGTTCTTCGCCCAAGCCCGGTGCTGGCCCCGTATCAAAACTCTTTAACGAATGTACCTGGGACCGGGAATCCTGCATGTACGAGGGTCGCTACGAAGCGGGCGAGAGTGAGTACGCCGAACGCCAGGCCCGTGATTTGAACCGTCAGTCGGCGGCGCGTTTGCGTCAAAGCCGCCTGTGATTTCTTGGTGGCAGTGAGCGGCCGGCGTTGCACGTCGAGGGTGTGAGCGTGGTGCGAGCGCTATTGGAAAGCAGACAAATTGCCATCTATTTTGGGGTGATGGTGCTTGCTGCCGGTCTTTCCCAGGTCTGGGTGTTGCCGGTCAGTCTAGTGGACTGGATCAATCCGGCGCTGGGCTTCATGCTGTATGTCACCTTTTTGCAGGTGCCCCTTGCCCAGTTGGGCAAGGCGCTGACGCAATGGCGCTTTCTGCTTGTTTTGCTGATTGCCAACTTTGTTCTGATTCCTCTGCTGGTATTTGCCTTGTTGCCTCTGCTGCCCGAGCACGATTTGTTGCGCTTGGGTGTGTTGCTGGTTTTGCTGGCTCCGTGTGTCGACTATGTGGTGACCTTTGCCCATATGGGCCGGGCTGATGCACGTGCACTCTTGGCCGCTACCCCGATATTACTGGCTCTGCAAATGCTGTTGTTGCCTGCCTACCTGCGTTTGGCCTTGGGAGAGCAGTTGGCGTTGTCTATTCAGGCCAGACCCTTTCTGAACGCCTTCGGCTTTCTGATTCTGATGCCGCTGCTACTGGCGGCTGCCACTCAGTATCTCGCTGCCAAACGTGCGGTTTGGGCGAAGATCCATCTTGGTTTGGGTTTGGCGCCTGTGCCTGCCACCGCTGCGGTGCTTTTTATGGTGGTGGCCGCTGTTTGGCCGCAATTGGAACCCGCACTGGACGTGATAGGGCGCATCATACCGGTTTACCTATTATTTGCGGTTCTGGCCCCGATGATTGGCTGGGCGGCGGCGCGGCTGGCGGATCTGGCAGCTCCCATGCGGCGTGCCGTTGCATTTAGCACTGCCACGCGTAATTCGCTGGTTGTCCTGCCGTTGGTTCTCGCGATTCCCGGCGCCATGCCTTTGCTGCCAGCCATCATTTTGGCCCAAACCTTGGTGGAGTTACTGGCACAGCTGGTCTATGTGCGTATGGCAACTCGACGCCAAGAAGGTACGCAGGCTTGAGCAGGCCTGTGAGCCCTGCACAGTTCTTTCTTATAGCGCTTATAAAAAACCCCACATGGTGATGCGCTAGCTACGCTCTATGATCTGCTCCGCCTCCGTGCCGAGTGCAATCTTTTGTGGCGTGCCTGTTCTGTGCTCGCCTATTTACTACTTGGGAAAACTTCAACATGCTAGTTGCCGCTTTTCTGGCGTTTGCAGGCCTGTGCCTGTTCGTGAATGGTGTTCGTCTCTACTACTCTGAAGGCCACCACACGGAAAGACTGGTGAGCGCCAAAGATGCCGCCATCGTTAATTTGTTCACCGCTGTACTGGGATTTATCTGTATGTCCCACATCCTGAATCCCGCCAACAGCGCTGCCTATTCCCCTTTGTCAGCTGTCTATCTGGGCCTGTTTGCCTTGACTTACTTCTGGGTGGGGGTGAATGCCTTCACAGGCAGTGATGGTCGGGCCCTGGGATGGTACTCCTTGCTGGTGGCGTGTATAGCTGTTCCGGCTGCATTGACTAATTTGCGCGTGGCCGAGCAGGTTTTTGACTACTGGCAGGTAGTGAGCTGGCTGTCCTGGGCTGTGCTCTGGTTCATGTTCTTCTTGCTGCTGGTTCTGAACAAGCCTATTGCCAGGCTGACTGGCCTGGTATCTGCGGTGCAAGGGGTACTAACGGCCCTGTTGCCGGCGTTGCTGTATTTTTGGGGTGTGATTTAGGCTCCAGGCTGGAGGGAAAAGAGAGCCCCTCCAGTTCGGGCTGCAAACCCAAGACCGCTATGGCGGTCTTTTTTTATAGGATCGCTTGATACGGGGGGCGCAGTGTGCTTGCGTGTTTTCATTGAGTAAGCTGTTAAGACGCGGGCCAGCTGAGAGGGTTTTTAAGGAAAAATGAAAAGTAAATTAAGGCGGCTAAATATTTGGTTGTCGGTGGGGAATTAACAAATATATTTCCCTAATTTACATGGGAATTGTTAATGATTTTTTTAATTGATGCTAAAGTGAATGGGTTTGCTAGTAATAAGCCGATGCGGTTATTGATTTTTCACTTTTTTAGTGGAATAGGCATATGGCTTTACGATTTTTGATTGATCCGTGAAGGAGTTTGAATCGTGTACCATGCAGCCGCTTCCAGTCCAGCCCCCCAGCCCAGGCCGGAGCCTAAACCCATGCGTTGGCCTGGTGATTTTCCGGGTAAACATGATAGGCAGGATTAGCTTCTGCTAGATGCAAAAAACCGCTCAAGGAGAGCGGTTTTTTCTTATTTGAAAATTAACCCTGTCAGACCTCTACCCCTGAGAGAACCAGGTGTATGCATATAAAAGCAAAAATCAGTTTTTTTTGAATGAGAAAGAGGCGGCTAAGGTTTACCGGTCTTGGCTAAGAAGAATGGCTGAAAGAGGGCTTGCAGAAAGGCATGATGAGGCTTGCAACGCGTTGGGAACATAGTCTGTTAGCAATTTTGGAAATAGGCTGGCTACCGCTCTTTCTTTTTCAAGCCCTTTATAAGCAAAACCGGCTTATTTATAACATCCAAAAAAAGGTACAACGACGATGAAGAAAAGGAGAGGGATGCTGCCTTTCTTTTTGTTGATTCACGGCGTGGTAATGGAAAAAAAGTGCTGCTGATTTGCTTTAATGCTGAAATAAAAGACGGCGGAGTTTTTGTGCTTTATGTCAAGAAAGAAGCGGAATGAAGATGGTACTTGCAATCAAGGGATAGAGGTTTTTCTGGTGATCGATTTTTAACTCAAAAGTATGGTGGCTGATAGCTTGGGGTGTTTGTTTTTTTGTTGTTTTCTATACGGTAACTAGGTCGCTGTATATCAGTATCTTCGGGAATAGGCGCAGTAGGGGCTGGCTATATATCGTTGCCGACAGTAATCTATGATTTGGTGGCTTTCTATCTGATTCGCTGGATGGGGTTTTTACCTAAGTGCCCCAGGCAGTGGCAAAGCAGGAGTAAATGTCATTTATGGGCGATAGATGCTAGCTGATATGGTATTTCAATAATAGTTTTAATTCTTATTTAGGCGTATAGGAAAACGAGATATGCCAAGCAACCCTCAGCCAAACCCCACCCCTAATCCGGACCCTAAGCCCACCCCGGCTCCGGAGCCCGTTCCCGGCCCTAAACCGATGCGCTGGCCCAGTGACTTCCCGGGAAAGCATGATCGACACTCGTGACCGCTGACGAGTGATTCCAGAAGCAAACTTTCGAGTCTTGTAGCCTTAGGGCCGGCGCTTCGTATTCAACGGTGTTTTCGCCCGTTTCCTCCTTCGCAAGGCATAGGTAGAGCGTTGCGCGCACGGACGACTACCGCACAAATTCGCTAGGTAAATTGTGCCCGCCGTGTGGATAAAATGCCGGTACGTGAATTGAGCTGAAAGAAATTTTTGGGGAGTAGCGGAAATGAGTAGGGCAAAACAAGACGGCAACGTGCTTTTTTCAGTGCGCATGCTGGCAGTGTCCCTCGTGTTGGCGATGAGTAGTGCGGCTGCCAAGGATGTGTCAGTCACCTTTTCTCATAAGGATTGGGATCTGAGCTGTGATAACACCCTGACTTGTCGTGCCGCCGGTTACGCACCTGAGAGTGAGGAGCCAGGTTCAACCGTGCTGTTAACTCGTAAGGCAGGCAGGGGGGAGCCGGTTGTCAACAAGGTGATGCTTGCGCACTATGACGATGCTCAGCAGCAGACAGGTGCGGCGCCAGAACTGTTTATCGCAGGTCGTACTGCAGGCCGATTAAGCTCGGCGGGCGATGAATCATGGCAAATGAGCGAGGATCAGTTCACTCGCTTTCTGGCGGCCTTGAAAAAAGACGATGCTCTGTCTTTCCGCCGGGATGACCGAACCTATTTGTTCTCAGGGGCAGGTTCAAGTGCGGTCTTGCTGAAAATGGATGATGTGCAAGGGCGCGTGAATACGCCAGGGGCGATTTTACGTCAGGGAAAGGCGAGTGAGTCGACGGTGAAGCTCCCCCTTGACGCCCCTCGTATTACTCGTGCCCCGGTTATCGATAAGAACCTTCGTCCCATGAATCAGCAAGAGGACGCCTTGATTCGGCCAGTGCTGTTGCAGGCGCTGGCAGCCGATGCCGAGCAGTCCTGTAGTGATGACAGACTGTCCGAACCTTGGGAAATCGCACGACTTGATCCGCAGTTTTCCCTCGTTGCCGCACCGTGCTGGCTGGCGGCTTATAACGCGGGGGACGCCTATTTTCTTGTCAGTAATACCATGCAGTCGGCTCCCGTGTTGGTGAGTGACAGTGCTACCGGGTACGACAATGGTCTTATCTCCTCTGCGATGAAAGGCCGCGGGTTGGGGGATTGCTGGAGCTATGAAACATCGGTCTGGGATGGCAGCCGCTTTGTAGAAAGTGAACGTGGTGATACGGGGCGTTGTGCCCTGATTCGGGCAGGAGGAGCCTGGGATATCCCGGTCTATGTCAGCGAAGTGGTCGGACCCTAGGGAACAAACCGGCCACGGACGCCGTTTGCAGGGCATCCTTGGGCGTGCCGGCCCAAGGGGCCGGTGCAAGCGCCTATACGGTCACCGAATCAGGGCGCGTTCCAGGCGGGCCCTGATCTTTTTTTGCCAGTTCAGGCACTTGCCTAGGGTGAAAATCCACGATAGAATCTATGTCTTTCGTGTTGCGAACGTGGCGGAATTGGTAGACGCACCAGATTTAGGTTCTGGCGCCGAGAGGTGTGAGAGTTCGAGTCTCTCCGTTCGCACCATCAAACGAAAGCCGTTGTTTTACAAAATCAATTTTAAATACGTCAACGGTTTCGTTTTTTCTTCTTATTGTCTGGCTTTTGACAGACTGCTTTCACGCTTTCCAGCGTCTGGCCCTAGTGCACAGAGTTCATTTGCGGTGGTGGGTCGATTTGCTCGGGAGGCTACCTTCTGCGGCAGCCTATTGCGTATCACCCCATTCAGTGACGTTTAGGACTCTTGGCGATCAGGCCACGTGCCTGCCAATCAGCCTGCTGTTCGGCGCTGATGCCTAGGCTGTTCAAGATGTCTTCCGTGTCCTGGCCCAGATGGGGGGCAGGGCGGTATAGGCCGCCGGGTGTCTCGCTCAGCTTGGGGACGATGCCAGGGACTTTCAACGGTGTGCCATCGGGCAGTTGGCTGTCGAGCAACATGTCACGTGCCTGATAGTGCGGGTCGGCCGCTATGTCGGCAATGTCGTAAACACGACCGGCTGGAACGCCTGCCTGATCCAGAATTTCCAGCACCTTGTCCAGTTCCAGGGCGCTGGCCCAGTGGCCGATGGCCGCATCAATCACACCTGCGCTCCTGGCACGCCCATCGTTATGGGCGTAGTCCGGGTTGTCGGCCATGTCGGCACGGCCAATTGCGACCATCAGGCGTTTGAAGATACTGTCGCCGTTGCCCGCGATCAAGGCATATTTACCATCTTTGCATACATAGGCATTGCTGGGCGTGATGCCCGGCAAGCTGCTGCCGGCTGGTTCACGTATGGCGCCAAACGCAGCGTATTCCGGCAGCAGGCTTTCCATCATGTTGAAAACGGCTTCGTAGAGGGCGACATCGATATACTGGCCGACGCCTCCGTTTTGTTCACGTTGCCGCAGAGCCATCATGATGCCGATGACGCCGTGCAAAGCGGCCAGCGAGTCGCCAATCGACACGCCGACACGCACGGGCGGGCGCCCGGCCTCGCCGCTCAGGTGGCGCAAGCCGCCCATGGCCTCACCGATGACGCCAAAGCCAGGCTTGTCCTTGTAAGGGCCGGTCTGTCCATAACCCGAGACCCGCAACATGATCAGGCCGGGATTGATTGCCTTGAGGTCTTCCCAGCCCAGCCCCCATTCCTCCAGGGCGCCAGGACGAAAATTCTCGATGAGGATGTCGCATTCCTTGACCAGGGCGCGCACCACGTCCTGGCATGCAGCTTGACGAAGGTCCAGAGCCAGCGACTTCTTGTTACGAGATTGCACCTCCCACCAGACCGAGTTACCGTCATGCAGCAAACGCCATTTACGCAAGGGGTCGCCGCCTTTAGGGGATTCGATCTTGATAACGTCCGCGCCAAATTCGCCCAGTATCTTGGCGGCAAAGGGGCCGGCGATCAATTGGCCCAGTTCCAGGACCCGGATGCCGCCTAAAGGGGTGTTCATGTGCATGTCAGTCTTGCGTCGGGAAGGTAAAGTAAGGGATGATAGTCCGGCACGGCTGTATTGTCTTGACAGGAAATTATGATTCAAAATACGTTTGTTTGGATTTACCGTGCCAGTTTCCGGTAAAATGCCGGATTACTCTTATCAATTACTCAATTTAATATAGGTCTTCAATGCAGCCCGAGGTTGAAATTCTGTCCGGCTTGGAGCGCCGAGTCGATGTGGTCGTTTCGGTGGCCGACGTAGAAAAACAAGTCCAGGCCCAGCTCAAGCGTGTGGCTCGTACGGCCAAGGTACAGGGCTTCCGTCCCGGTAAAGCGCCTTTGTCCGTTGTCGAGCGCAGCCACGGCCCTGGTATCCGTTACGACGCCATCAACGAAGAAATCGGCAAAGCTCTGGACAAAGTGATCCAGGACTCCAAACTGCGTGTTGCTGGCACGCCCAATCTGGAAGCCAAAGAAGGCGACGTGCCTGAAGGCACCATGGCCTTTACCGCCACGTTCGAAGTCTATCCTGAAGTGAGCTTGCCTGATTTGTCCAAGCTGGAAATCAAGCGTGCCAACACGCCTGTGACCGACGAAGACATCCAGCGCACCGTAGACGTGCTGCGCAAGCAACGTGCCAACTACGAATCCAGTGCTGATCGCGCGGCTCAGGAAGATGACCGTATCACGCTGGACTTTGTGGGCACCATCGACGGCGTCGCCTTTGAAGGCGGTAGCGCTGAAGGGTTCCAGTACCTGCAAGGTCGTGGCCGCATGCTGCCTGAGTTCGAAACGGCTGTTGCCGGTATGAAAGCAGGCGAAACCAAAACATTCCCCCTGGAATTCCCTGCCGATTACACCGGCAAGGAAGTGGCTGGCAAAACAGCCGAATTCAAGATCACCGTGACAGACGTGGCCCAGCCTGTTCTGCCCGAGCTGGATGCTGAATTTGCCAAATCCCTGGGTCAGGCTGAAGGCGATGTCGAGGCCCTGTTGGCTGATATCCGTGCCAACATTGAGCGCGAGATCAAGGCTCGTGTCCACGCTCGCAACAAGTCTGCTGTGATGGATGCATTGTTGTCTGCCAGCGATTTCGAGGTCCCCAAGGCCTTGGTGGACAACGACGTGCAAGGTCGTATTGCTTCGGCTCGCGCTGAACTGAAAGACCGTGGCGTGCCTGATGCCGACAAGATGCCTATTCCGGCCGAGGCGTTCCAGGAAGAATCCACTCGCCGTGTGCGTTTGGGTCTGCTGGTCTCCGAACTGGTCAAGGCCGCTGAATTGCAAGCCAAGCCAGAGCAGGTTCGCGCCCGCATCGAAGAATTTGCCCAGAACTACGAACAGCCCGCCCAAGTGGTGGCCTACTACTTGTCCGATCGCCAGCGTCGCGCCGAGATTGAGGCAGTGGTACTCGAAGACAATGTCGTCGAGCACGTACTGTCCCAGGCCAAGGTGACCGACGAGGAGGTGGCGTTCGACCAAATCATGGGAACCAACTAAATGTCGTCAACCTTTGTCGACTTCTACGCCTCAATGCATGGGGGGCACTCCGTTGCCCCTACGGGTTTGGGCTATGTGCCTATCGTGATCGAGCAGTCTGGTCGGGGAGAGCGTTCTTACGATATCTACTCCCGCCTGCTGCGCGAGCGCATCATTTTTCTGGTGGGCCCGGTTCATGACAACTCGGCCAATCTGATCGTGGCCCAGCTGCTGTTTCTGGAGTCGGAAAATCCTGAGAAGGATATTTCGCTCTACATCAATTCGCCCGGTGGCTCGGTCTATGCAGGCCTGGCCATCTACGACACGATGCAGTTCGTCAAGCCGGAAGTCTCGACATTGTGTACCGGCATGGCTGCCAGCATGGGTGCGTTCTTGCTGTCTTCGGGCGTCAAGGGCAAGCGCCTTGCCTTGCCCAACTCGCGCATCATGATTCATCAGCCCTCGGGCGGTGCGCGGGGGCAGGCTTCCGATATCCAGATTCAGGCCAAGGAAATTCTGAGCCTGCGCGAGCGTTTGAACAAGATCCTGGCCGAGAACTGCGGTCAGCCTGTCGAGCGTATCGAGCTGGATACCGAGCGTGACAACTTCATGGCAGCTGAAGACGCTGTGGCCTATGGCCTGATCGACAAGGTGATGAGTACTCGTGACGAGTAATCACCTTCCCCTGCGAGGGGCGGTCTGAAGCAGTACTATGGCTGTTCGGGGGCGGGACTTGTTCCCGTCCTTTTACCATCCTGAAGTGAAATTTAAATTTATGTCCGAAAAGAAATCGGCCGACGAGAAAGTTCTGCATTGCTCGTTTTGCAACAAAAGCCAGCATGAGGTCAAAAAACTGATCGCTGGGCCTTCGTCCGTGTTTATCTGCGACGAATGTATTGATCTGTGTACCGATATCATTCGTGACGAAGCGGCGGGCGCCACTCCTGATGGTGAACGCAAGGAATTGCCTACTCCCCGGGAAATCAAGGAATTTCTGGACGGGTATGTGATTGGCCAGGAGATGCCCAAGCGCACCTTGGCCGTAGCGGTGTACAACCACTACAAACGAATTCGTAGCGGCAAGGCAAGCCGTGACGATGTAGAGCTGTCCAAAAGCAATATCTTGCTGATCGGGCCAACGGGTTCGGGCAAAACGCTGCTGGCCCAGACACTGGCCCGCATGCTGGATGTGCCTTTTGTGATGGCCGACGCCACGACGCTGACCGAGGCCGGTTACGTGGGCGAGGACGTTGAGAACATCGTTCAAAAACTGCTGCAAAACTGCGATTACGATGTGGAAAAAGCGCAGCGCGCCATTATCTACATCGACGAAATTGACAAGATTTCCCGCAAGTCGGATAACCCTTCGATCACCCGCGACGTCTCGGGCGAGGGCGTGCAACAGGCACTGCTCAAGCTGATTGAAGGTACGGTAGCGTCTGTGCCCCCGCAAGGTGGCCGCAAACATCCGAATCAGGACTTTGTGCAAGTGGATACCACGAGCATTCTGTTCATTGTGGGTGGTGCCTTTGACGGTCTGGAAAAGGTGATCCGCGACCGTACGGAGAAATCTGGCATTGGCTTTGCTGCTTCGGTGAAAGCCAAGTCTGAGCGCGGCGTTGGCGAATTGTTCTCCGAAGCCGAACCCGAGGATCTGATCAAGTTTGGTTTGATTCCCGAGCTGGTGGGCCGGTTGCCAGTGGTAGCCACGCTGGAAGAGTTGCATGAAGATGCGTTGATCCGCATCCTGACCGAGCCTCGCAATGCGCTGGTCAAGCAATTCCAGAAATTGCTGAACATGGAAGGGGTGGAGCTGGAAGTTCAGCCCGAAGCCCTGCGCGCCGTTGCTCAGCGGGCCATCAAACGTCGCACCGGCGCTCGCGGTCTGCGCAGTATTGTCGAGCAGGCCCTGCTTGATACCATGTACGAGTTGCCCTCGCGCAAGGACGTCAGCAAAGTGGTGCTGACCGAAGATGCGGTTCTTGGAAAGAGTAAACCCGAATTGATTTTGGGTCGTCCTTTGTCCGATAGTGAAGCCAGTGACACTGAGTCGCCCTTGAAAAACGCAGTAGCTTAGAGATATTTCCTTGCTGGTGCTCGCTCTGGCTTCGGTCAGAGGCGCGCAGGCAAGACAGGGCGGCAGGCAAGGATTAAGAAAGGGGTGAGAAACCTACGGGCGTAAACGTTGGCCTTTCGTTAACTTTGTAAAGTTCTGTTCTCATGTTCGTTCGGCCTACTTGAAATATCAAAATTTGCCACAATCTGAGCTACAACAGGTTAAACCGTGAAAGGGAAGCCCAGGCTTCCCTTTTGCGTCTAAGGACATTTATAGGAAATGACTATGTCTGCGAGCCAGATTCTTTCTACGGAACCTATTGAGCTGCCGCTGCTTCCTTTGCGCGATGTAGTGGTGTTCCCTCACATGGTGATTCCGCTTTTTGTGGGCCGGCCTCGCTCGATTAAAGCTCTTGAGCTGGCGATGGAGTCCGGCAACAATATTATGCTGGTGGCGCAAAAGTCCGCGGGCAAGGACGATCCTGCTCCCGAGGATCTCTACGAAATTGCGTGTGCGGCCAGTATTTTGCAAATGCTCAAGCTGCCCGATGGCACGGTTAAGGTGCTGGTCGAGGGTTTGCAGCGCGCTCGCATCACGCAGGTTCAGGATGCGGAAACCCACTTCATGGCCTCCGTGGTCGAGGTGCCCGGTGATGCCGGTGATGCGGCTGAAACCGAAGCGCTGCGCCGTGCTGTGCTGAGCCAGTTCGAGCAATACGTCAAATTGAACAAGAAAATTCCTCAGGAGATTCTCACTTCTCTGACGGGGATTGATGACGCCGGTCGTCTGGCCGATACCATTGCTGCTCACTTGCCTTTGAAGTTAGAGCAAAAGCAAGGCATGCTGGAAACGCCCAAGGCTATGGAGCGTCTGGAAGGCTTGTTGTCTCAGTTGGAAGGCGAAATTGACATCTTGCAGGTCGAGAAGCGTATTCGCGGCCGTGTGAAAAAGCAGATGGAAAAGAGCCAGCGTGATTACTATCTGAATGAGCAGGTCAAGGCCATTCAGAAAGAGTTGGGCGAAGGCGAGGACGGTGCGGATGTTGAAGAGCTGGAAAAACGCATCGAACAGGCCCAACTGAGCAAAGAGGCGCTTAAGAAAGCCGAATCCGAAATGAAGAAGCTCAAGCTGATGTCGCCGATGTCAGCCGAAGCTACGGTGGTGCGCAACTACATTGAAACGCTGGTCGGCTTGCCGTGGCGTAAAAAGAGCCGTATCAATAACTCCTTGAGCAATGCCCAGGATGTGTTGGATGCGGATCACTTTGGCCTGGAGAAGGTCAAGGAACGGATTGTCGAGTACCTGGCAGTGCAACAGCGCGTGGACAAGCTCAAGGCACCTATCCTGTGTCTGGTTGGCCCTCCGGGTGTGGGTAAAACCTCTTTGGGTCAGTCGATAGCCAAGGCCACGAACCGCAAGTTCATTCGCATGGCTTTGGGTGGGGTGCGTGACGAGGCCGAGATTCGTGGTCACCGCCGTACGTACATCGGCTCCATGCCCGGCAAGGTGGTTCAGAACATGAGCAAGGTGGGTGTACGCAACCCGCTGTTCCTGTTGGACGAGATCGACAAGATGGGTGCGGATTTCCGTGGTGATCCATCCTCGGCATTGCTGGAGGTTCTGGACCCTGAACAAAACCACACCTTCCAGGATCACTACCTGGAAGTGGACTACGACCTGTCCGATGTGATGTTTGTGGCAACCAGCAACACCTTGAATATTCCACCGGCCCTGCTGGACCGTATGGAAGTGATTCGTCTGTCGGGTTACACCGAAGACGAAAAGGTGCGGATTGCCTTCGATTACCTTCTGCCCAAGCTGATGAAAAACAACGGCGTACGCGAAGGCGAACTCGAGGTGACGGAAGATGCCGTGCGCGACATCGTACGCTACTACACGCGGGAAGCGGGTGTCCGTTCGCTGGAGCGGGAAATCAGCAAAATCTGCCGCAAGGTGGTTCGCAAATTGCTAGTAGCCAATCCTCAGGCTGGCACACGAGCGTCCCGTCACAAGGTTTTGACGCAGGAAACCCTGGTGGTTAACTCGGAGAACCTGAGCGAATACCTGGGCGTGCGTCGTTTCTCCTTCGGCCTGGCCGAGAAAGAGAACAAGATTGGTCAGGTGACTGGTCTGGCCTGGACCGAGGTGGGTGGCGATTTGCTGACCATCGAAGTCGCCGATATGCCCGGTAAAGGCAATGTGCTGCGTACCGGTTCGATCGGTGACGTGATGAAAGAGTCGGTCGAAGCGGCCCGTACGGTTGTGCGATCCCGTGCTCAGAAGTGGGGTATCCCCAATACGGTGTTTGAGAAGCGTGATCTGCACGTACACTTTCCAGAGGGCGCGACGCCCAAGGATGGTCCATCGGCCGGTATCGCCATCACGACCGCTATCGTATCCAGCCTGACGGGTATTCCGGTTCGTGCCGACGTGGCCATGACGGGTGAAATCACCTTGCGCGGCGAAGTTCTGCCTATCGGTGGCTTGAAAGAGAAGCTGTTGGCAGCGCAACGCGGCGGTATCAAAACCGTGATGATCCCGGAGGAAAACGTCAAGGACTTGGCGGATATTCCCGATAACGTGAAAAACACGCTGGAGATCATTCCGGTGCGTTGGATTGATCGCGTATTGGAAGTAGCGCTGCAAGATCCCGTCACGCCCTTGAGCGACGAGGAAGTGGCTCGTTTGGCTGCTGAAGCCCTGGCGGCCTCTCGTGCTGCTGGTGCTGGCTCCGAGTCATTCAAGCACTAAGCCGTTCTTTCTCGCAGGACCAAAAACAGGCTACCTTGGGTTCAAGGTAGCCTGTTTGCATGTTGGGAGTGCTACCCAGGCGGGGCTGAGTCATTCCTGCGCTTGTCGTGCCTGGTAGGGGCAAGCCGTAAAAAACCCCATAGTCCACAATGGGGTATGGGGTTTTGAGCTTGGTCTGTGTATGTCGCCCGGAACCTGGGCCAGGACAGGGGCTTAATGGAGCGGGTTGGTGCGAATGAGACCGACAGCAATGCCTTCCAGGGACAGGGAGTCGGGATCGGTGACGACAATCGGCTCAAAGTCCGGGTTTTCGGGCAAGAGGATTACCTGATTGCTGGAGCGTGACAGGCGCTTGACCGTGACATCATCCCCAATGCGAACCACCACAATCTGACCATTACGTGCCTCGGTGGTTTTTTTGACTGCCAGCAGGTCCCCATCGAAAATACCGGCGTCTTTCATGCTCAGGCCACGTACACGCAGCAGATAGTCGGGCGTTTGAGAGAAAAGGGTGGGGGCAACGCCAATTTCGCGCTCGATATGCTCGGTGGCCAGAATAGGACTGCCGGCGGCAACGCGACCAATGATCGGCAGCAAAAGTGCATCGGCCAAATTGGCCAGTACGTTGTTGCTGCTAGGCGTACTGTCGCGGGTGTCCGTGCCGAGCAGTCGTATGCCGCGCGAAGCGCCGGCCGTCAGCTCGATAGCGCCTTTACGGGCCAGAGCCTTCAAATGATCTTCGGCTGCATTGGCGGACTTAAAGCCCAGCACCTGAGCGATCTCGGCTCGAGTGGGAGGGAAACCGGTCCGTTCGATCTCGGAACGGATGATGTCCAGCACTTGTTGTTGGCGTGCAGTGAGCTTGGCGGTCATAGTATTGTCTGCTGAATATATATACAGTAAAGATTGTGCGTTACCGTTCGTGTTTTGGCAAGCGGCTCAGGCCGTAAAGACTTAACTTTTGGCCTTTGGTGGCACCGAAGCGGGCGGGTTCCAATCCTTGCGGTCCAGTGTATACAGAACATGCGGCACAAGTTTGTGGCCGGCAGGGACGCCGGGATGATCGAAGGTGCCCGGCTGCTCCGTCATGCCCAGACGTTGCATAACGGTTTGCGAAGGGAGGTTCAGTTGCGCGGTGTAAGCAACGATCTGCTCCAGCTCCAGTTCTTTGAAAGCAAAGGCTAGGCAGGCGCGAGCCGCTTCCGTCGCAAACCCCTTGCCCCAGTACTCGGGTAACAGGCGCCAGACCAGTTCTACGCAAGGTTGAAAATACAGATCGGCCGTGGGGCGGTTCAAGCCCACCATGCCGATGAATGCGCCGGTTTCGTTCAGTTCTACTGCCCAAGGGCCCCAGCCGTGTTCTTCGATCAGACTTTGGCTTCGCTGAGCGATGGCATCACTTTGAGCACGATCCAGCGTTGCGGGATAAAAGCGTAGTGCATGCGGATCACGGTTCAAACGGTGAAAGGGCTCCAGATCGGTGGCTTTCCAAGGGCGGAGAAGCAGGCGGTCGGTATGTAGGGAAATCGCGTCGGTCATGAGTGTTTTCCAAGGGCTGTAACAACAACGCCCTTCCGGAGAAGGGCGTTGGTGGGTAGGGCTAAGGCCGGCTTATTTCAGGACTTGAGCGATGGCCTTGGCCACGACGTCAATGTTCTGGCTGTTCAGTGCGGCAACGCAGATGCGGCCGCTGCTGACCGCGTAAATCCCATGCTCCTGGCGCAGACGCTCTACTTGCTCGGCGGTCAGGCCCGAGTAGGAGAACATGCCGCGCTGTTGCAGAACGAAGTCGAAGTTTTGTGCGACGCCGTGCTCTTTCAGCTTGGCAACCAGCTGGGCGCGCATGTCGCGGATGCGCTCACGCATGCCGGCCAGTTCAGTGGCCCAGGTCTGGAACAATTCGGGAGAGTTCAGTACCGTGGCCACTACTTTGCCACCGTGGGTAGGGGGGTTGGAGTAGTTGGTGCGAATCACGCGCTTGACCTGACTGAGCACGCGCGACGTCTCATCCTTGCTGGATGTGACCAGGGTCAGGGCACCCACACGCTCACCGTACAGCGAAAAGGATTTGGAGAACGAGGAGCTGATGAACATGGACAGCCCCAGCTTGGCAAACAGGCGCACGACGCTGGCGTCTTCGTCCAGGCCGTCACCGAAGCCCTGGTAGGCAATGTCCAGGAATGGAACCAGTTGACGCTCTTTAATCAGTTCGGCGATCTGTGCCCATTGTTCCATGCTGGGGTCCACGCCCGTGGGATTGTGGCAGCAGGCGTGCAGCACCACGATGGACTGGGCGGGCATGGTGCGCAAGGACGCGATCATGCCTTCAAAGTTCAGGCCATGGGTGGCGGCATCGTAATAGGTGTAGGTGTCGACCGTGAAGCCCGCACGCTCGAACAGGGCGCGGTGATTTTCCCAGCTTGGATCGCTGATGTAGACCTTGGACTGGGGCAGCAGCTGCTGCAGGAAATCGGCACCGATTTTCAGTGCGCCGGTCCCGCCCAGAGATTGGACAGTCAGGGCGCGTCCTTCGGCAATGACGGGGGAGTCAGCGCCCAGCAACAGGGTTTGAGCGCCCAGATTGTAGGTGTTGATCCCTTCGATGGGCAGGTAGCTGCGGGCAGCAGCAGTGCTCATCATGGCTTGTTCAGCCTTCTGAACCGCCTGCAAAATCGGGATTCGCCCTTGATCGTCGTAGTAAACACCGACTCCAAGATTTACTTTGCCGCTGCGTTCGTCGGCATTGTATTGTTCGTTCAAACCCAAAATGGGGTCGCGTGGAGCCAGTTCGACGGTTTCGAAGAGCGATGTCATGATGATATGGGGGCGTTAGTGCGGAAAGGTAGAAAAACAAAGCATTAATGTGATAATACGGGCTTACCCTAAAGTGTGTCTAGCATGAAATTTGAGCCTGCCTTTCAAGAATTTCCGGGGAGTTCCTTCAAACTTTTCCAACCTTATTTGCCTGCTGGCGACCAGCCGGCGGCCATCGAGCAGTTGGTCGAAGGGATTAATGATGGCTTGATGTACCAGACCCTGCTGGGGGTGACGGGCTCGGGCAAAACCTACACCATGGCCAACATCATCGCGCGTACGGGACGTCCGGCCATTGTGCTGGCACCCAATAAAACCCTGGCAGCGCAGTTGTATGCCGAGATGCGCGAGTTCTTTCCGCGCAATGCCGTCGAGTATTTTGTTTCTTACTACGACTACTATCAGCCCGAGGCCTATGTGCCCTCGCGAGATCTGTTCATTGAAAAGGACTCGTCCATCAATGAGCACATCGAGCAGATGCGTTTGTCAGCCACGAAAAGCCTGCTGGAGCGACCCGACACCATTATTGTGGGCACCGTGTCCTGCATTTACGGCATAGGTAATCCGGGTGACTACCACGCTATGGTGCTGACCTTGCGCAAAGGCGACCGTATTGCCCGGCAGGAACTGCTGGCGCGTCTCGTGGCCATGCAATATGAGCGTAACGACCTGGATTTTCAGCGTGGGGTGTTTCGGGCCCGCGGTGAGGTGGTTGATATTTTTCCGGCGGAAAACGCGGAGCTGGCTTTGCGGGTCAGTCTGTTTGATGACGAACTGGAAGAGCTGGAGCTGTTTGACCCGCTGACCGGCAAAGTGGTGCAAAAGCTCAACCGCTTTACGGTGTTCCCCAGTTCTCACTACGTGACGCCGCGTGAAACGGTGTTGCGGGCGATTGAAACCATCAAGATGGAGCTGCGTGAACGGTTGGAGTTTCTGACCCGTGAAGGGCATCTGGTCGAGGCGCAACGCCTGGAGCAGCGTACCCGTTTTGATCTGGAAATGCTGCAGGAACTGGGGTTCTGCAAGGGAATCGAAAACTATTCGCGGCATTTGTCGGGTGCGGCGCCGGGCGATCCGCCACCGACACTGATTGATTACCTGCCGCGCAATTCCCTGATGTTCATCGATGAAAGCCATGTCACGATCGGGCAATTAGGGGCCATGTATCGAGGTGACCGTTCTCGTAAGGAAACCCTGGTGCAGTTCGGCTTTCGTCTGCCCTCTGCGATGGATAACCGGCCGTTGAAGCTGGAAGAGTTCGAGCGTCGCATGCCGCAGACCGTGTTTGTGTCAGCCACGCCGGCCGCGTACGAGCAGGAACACGCGGACAATGTGGTCGAACAGGTGGTGCGGCCTACTGGCCTGGTGGACCCGGAGATTGAGGTGCGTCCGGCTACCACCCAGGTCGATGATCTGCTCGGTGAAATCAAGCTGCGTACTGCCCAGCAGGACCGGGTGTTGGTGACCACACTGACCAAGCGTATGTCGGAGGACTTGACCGAGTATTTGTCCGAAAACGGAATACGCGTGCGCTATCTGCACTCCGATATTGATACGGTTGAGCGCGCCGAGATCATTCGAGATTTGCGGTTGGGCGTGTTCGATGTTTTGGTGGGGATTAACTTGCTGCGCGAGGGTCTGGATTTGCCCGAGGTGTCTTTGGTGGCGATTCTGGATGCGGACAAGGAAGGCTTCCTGCGTTCGGAGCGCAGCCTGATTCAAACCATCGGTCGGGCGGCGCGCAACCTTAACGGCAAAGCCATTTTGTATGCCGACAGGATGACCGATTCCATGCATCGGGCCATTGAGGAAACCGAGCGGCGTCGCGCCAAACAAATTGCTTTTAATGAGGAGAACGGCATTACGCCACGTGGTGTCAACAAGGCTGTGCGCGAGCTGATTGATGGCGTGGTGGCGTCTGATCCGACTGCCGGTTTGCGCGAGGACATTCCCGAGGAGCTGATCCGCGATGAAAAGGCGGCTGCCCGCGAGATCAAGCGTTTAGAAAAAGAGATGATGGATCACGCGCGCAACCTGGAGTTTGAGCAGGCTGCGGCTGCCCGCGACAAGTTGCAACGACTCAAGGCCAAGCTGCTCATGGGGTGATGTGCCGCAAGGCCTGATCGGACAGGGGAAATCAAGGCGCTTCTTTGCAAGAAGGAGCGCTTCTTTTATTGTTTTGTTGTGTATTTGCAACTTTTTCTGGACGGATAGTCAGAAAAAACAGGGTTCGGCTATCCGCTTTCATCGCACAGGTGTATTGCTTGATTTACCTCAGCCCATCAAGGGCCTTGATCCGCTAAGCAAACAGTGCCGCGCCTTTGGTTTATTCCATACGTCCATCCTTGGCGTATGGCGCTGATTTGCAGCCTCCAAACGATACGGTTTTGCGGTTTTCAAAGCGGTTGACGGGGGCTGTTTCAGGCTCTGTTCTGTCTTGCCTTATTTGGGGTTTTCCCGCAGACTTTGACGCATTATGAGTAAGGTTCTGTTTGTCTGTACAGGGAATATTTGCCGCTCTCCCAGCGCCGAAGGCGTCTTGCGCCAACTGGTCGACCAAGCCAGCTTGTCGGAAGATATTTTGGTGGATTCAGCCGCTACACATGGCTTTCATGTGGGCGAGCATCCTGACACACGCGCACAAATAGCCGCTCGTAAACGCGGTTATGACATCTCTGCCTATCAGGCCCGACAGGTCCAACGCGAGGACTTTCGCAACTTCGACCTTATCTTGAGCATGGACTGGGAAAACCACGCTGCTTTGCAGCAAATGTGTCCGCCCATTTATCGTCACAAGCTCATGCTGTTGATGCGTTTTGCCACCGACTACGAGGCGGCGACCGTGCCCGATCCTTATTATGGTGGCCAGGAAGGCTTCAATAAGGTCATGGACTATATCGAGGATGCCTGTCAGGGCGTATTCGAACTGGTTCGCAAGCGCGTCCCCCATTACCGTGCCGCCTGAGCGCCGCGATAACACTGCAGTATAAGTGTAAAAACAC